>NZ_JBIUVQ010000003.1:11104-432854 GCF_044743035.1 Streptomyces sp. NPDC087787 | reverse complement strand
TCAGGCATCTCGACGGACTGGGCCTCGGACACGTTCTCACTGGTCATCGGTGCATCTTCCTTGATCAGGAGTTACACCGAACGTTTTACAGTCCCTCGAGGCTAGTACTGCAACGGTGCTTGTCGTGACTGATGGCCAGGTCAGGGGCTGTGTCCGCGGCGTTTGTAGTGGCTGACGCGGGCCTGGTGTTGTCGTCGTCGGCGCCACGTCGACCAGTGCAGGATGTGCTCCACGGGTGTGGGGCGGCGGTCCGTGAGGCGGGTGATCAGCCGTCGTATCTCGGCGAGGCTGAGGTGGATGAGCTGGGAGGTCCGTTTCTGCTTTCCCGGCATCCAACTCGCGGGCTCGCAGGACGGTCAGACAGGCGTGGGCGGCCATGGCGAGGGTCATGTGGCGGTGCCAGCCGGGGTAACGGCGGACCTGGTAGTCATCCAGGCCGCACTCCTGCTTAGCGCTTTGGAAGCATTCCTCGATGGCCCATCGGCTGCCCGCGATGCGGATCAGCTCGTCCAGGGTGGTCTCGGCGGGGCAGTAGGCGATGTAGTAGGAGATCTCTTGCGGGCGGGCAACGCTGCGGCGGGCGATCACCCAGTGACGGCGGTCGGGTCGGTGCCAGGGCCGTACTTCGACGCGTGCCCAGTCGTAGATCCGAAGGCCGTGAGCCCCGGTGCCGCAGGAACGGCGCTTCCATTTCTGCCGGGCAAGGCCGTTGAACAGGTCGTGGACGGGATGGTCGATCGCCCAGCGGGTGACCACGGTGTCGTGCCGGGTGGTGGCCATGACGTGGAAGACGTCCTCCCGCTCCAACTCGGACCGCCAGCCCTTGGCGAAGCCGTAGGCGGCATCCGCGGTCACCCAGCGAAACGGGATCTTGTCCGTGATAGCGCGGCGGACCATCGCCTTGGCCATGGCCACCTTGGTCTCGAAGGCGACCTCGTCGTCGATGCCGGCCCGGCGGCACCTTTCGCGGTCGTCGGTCCAGGAGGTGGGCAGATACAGACGCCGGTCGATCAGTGTCCGCCCACGGTTGGTGGCATAGGCGAGGAAGACGCCGACCTGGCAGTTCTCCGTCCGCCCGGCGGTGCCGGAGTACTGCCGCTGCACCCCGGCCGACCGTGTCCCCTTCTTCAAGAAGCCCGTATCGTCCACGACCAGGACGGCGTCACGATCGCCGAGGTTGTCGACCACGTACTGACGCACGTCGTCGAGCACCTCATCGGCGTCCCACTCGATCCGGTTCAGCATCCGCTGGATACGGTCCGGGCCTGCGTGGCCGGCCTCCTCCGCCAGCGTCCAGCCGTTCTTCCGTTGCAGCGGAGCGATCAATCCCCGCATATAAGCCAGAGTCGACTCACGCGGCTCCGACCTGCTGAAACGGTGCACGAACCGCTCATGCATCGCGTCCAGTTCACCCGCCCACAACCTGACATCAGCAAGGTCCCCACCCACAACCACACCAACGACCGACCTGGCTACCAGTCACGACAAGCACCGTTGCAGTATTAGACCGTGTCCTATGTGGGGCTGGGTCGTTGAACTTGGTTATGGGGCGGGGTACGTGGAGTTGGATTGTTCCGGACGGGCTGTGGGAGATCGCGGAGCCGCTGATCCCGCCGTCGAGGGTGCGGCCGCAGGGCGGCGGGACACAAGACACGCCTGACGAGACGCTGTTCGCGGCAATCATCTACGTGCTGGTCAGCGGGTGTGCCTGGCGGGCGTTGCCACCGTGCTTCGGGATATCGAAGTCGACCGCGCATCGCCGGTTCCTGATCTGGTCGCGGGCGGGAGTGTGGGGCCGGCTGCACGAGGAGACCCTGCACCGCCTGGACGACGCCGGCCTGCTCGACCTCTCCCGAGCTGTCCTCGACTCTGCCCACGTGCGGGCGAAAAAAGGGGCGAACTCACAGGTCCGAGCCCCGTGGACCGGGGCAAGCAGGGGTCCAAGATGCACGTCCTGTCGGACGCGAACGGACTGCCCCTCCTCGTCGGCGTCTCCGCGGCGAACACCCACGACAGCCTCGCCCTGAAGCCCATGATCTTGGGTCTCCAAACGAAACACGACCCCCATCGCGGCCGCTATTTCAAGCCTCGACGCCTCCATGCCGACAAGGCTTACGACATCCCTCACCTGCGGAAATGGTTATGGGGCAAGCGCATCGGCGTGCGCATCGCCCGCAAGGGGGTCGAGTCCAGCGAACGGTTGGGGCGCCGACGATGGGTCATCGAGCGGACCATGTGCGCCACGAGGCGCTCTGTTTGTATCCCCGGCTCAACCGGGAGGAACTCGGAAGGAGGTTCCTGGGCCGAATGACTTACCTGGATCCGAAAGGTGAAGGGGACAACAGCATGTCAGAAAACCAGCGACCGGGCTCAGTTGTCAGGGACGGTGTGCTGGGCGGCCCGCGCGATATGGCGAAGACTGGATTGTTTGAAGCCCAATCTCCAGAAGATGCAAGTTCCCATCCGCCGGAAACGACAGCTGAAACCGGCGCCGCACTCTGCACGGGGTTTCATTGTTGCCCGGTGCACCTCCGGGGTGCGGAGCGATGTCCAGCGAGGACATTCAAGGAGATGAGTGGGACGCCTACGTCGCGCTAGAACGTACAGATAGAGACGAACGTGGGATCGCCTACGGGACGCGAGTCCTATGGCGACGGAGGCCCCGTAGTAGTCGCCGGAGTCACGACCGGCCAGGGAGGACGGGAAAGCCGTCCACATCGGGCAAAGGGGGCCAGGTGATTCGGACGCTCGAACCCGGGAGGTATGCGAAATGCAGAGCGCCAAAACGGTGCTGGGTGTCCTGCGTGAACGCGGCAGGCTCGGCCTGCCATGTGATGAGCTGTATCGGCAGCTGTTCAATCCGCAGTTGTATCTGCTGGCCTACGGTCGCATCTACGCCAAGCAGGGTGCGATGACGCCTGGGGTCACGTCGGAAACCGTGGACGGCATGTCACAGCGGAAGATCGACCGGATCGTTGAGGCGATGCGTCACGAGCGTTACCGCTTCAATCCGGTCCGACGCATCCATATCCCGAAGAAGAACGGGAAGACGCGTCCACTGGGACTGCCGACCTGGTCGGACAAGCTCGTCGGGGAGGTGATCCGCCTATTGTTAGAGGCGTATTACGAGCCGACGTTCTCCGACCACTCGCATGGCTTCCGTCCCCGTCGGGGCTGCCACACCGCATTGCGGGAGGTGGACCACACCTGGACCGGGACATCCTGGTTCATCGAAGGGGACATCGCCGACTGCTTCGGCAGCCTGGACCATCAGGTCCTGCTGTCGATCCTCGGTGAGAAGATCCATGACCAGCGGTTTCTACGGCTGGTGCGCAACATGCTGACAGCCGGATACCTGGAGGACTGGAGGTGGGGTGCCACGCTCTCCGGAGCGCCGCAAGGCGGTGTGGCCTCCCCGGTCCTGTCCAACATCTACCTGCACAAGCTGGACGAGTTCGTCGAGACAGTTCTGATTCCGGAGTACACCCACGGAAAACGCCGGGCCCGCAACCCGGCCTATCTGGAGTTGCAGAATCTGCTGGCGAAAGCCCGTCGGCGCGGCGACCGGGTCCAGGCCCGTGCGTTACGTCAACGGATGGTCAGTCTGCCCAGTGCGGATCCAGGCGATCCGGCATACCGCAGGCTGCGCTACATACGCTATGCGGACGATCACCTCCTCGGTTTCACCGGACCGAAGGCCGAGGCCGAGCAGATCAAACAGCGTCTGGCCCAGTTCCTGCGTGACAAACTCAGGCTGGAACTGTCCCATGAAAAGACGCTGATCACTCATGCCCGCACCGGGGCAGCGAGGTTCCTCGGCTACGAGATCACGACCCAGCACAACGACACGAAGAAGACAGGCCGTTACCGTCGAGTCAACGGCCAGATCGCTCTGCGTGTCCCACAGGACGTGATCAAAGCCAAGTGCGCCCCCTACCTCGCCCGCGGAAACCCCGCGAAGAGGACGGCCCTGATCAACAGCAGCGATCATGCGATCGTGGCGACGTTCGGGACCGTTTACCGGGGCGTTGTCCAGTACTACCTACTCGCCGGAGATGTTTTCCGGTTGCACCGGCTGCAATGGGTCATGGAGACATCCATGCTCAAGACTCTCGCAGCCAAGCACCGTTCGTCGGTATCGAAGATGGCCGCCAAGCACAAGGCCAGAATCGACACCCCCAATGGGCCCCGAGTCTGTTTCGAGGCCCGAATTGAACGGAAGAACAGGAAGCCACTGGTGGCGCGGTTCGGCGGGATACCCCTCCAACGGCAGCGAGCGGTGGAACTCGCTGATCGTGAGCCGGTCCGGGTGGACTATCCGCAGAAGGAACTCATCGCGAGACTCCTGGCGGACACCTGCGAGATCTGCGGAAGCAAGGGCAACGTGCAAGTGCACCACGTCCGCGCTCTCGCCGACCTCGCACATGCCGGATGGCAGCCTTCCGACTGGGCGCGTGTCATGCTCCACCGGCGCCGCAAAACGGTCGTGGCCTGCGACACCTGCCACGATCGTATCCATTCGGAAAGGCCAGTCAGACCACTCACGCAGTAGTCACTGGAGAGCCGGATGACAGGGAAACCGTCATGTCCGGTTCGGCGGGAGGCCGCGCGGAACAGGACTCGCCCACGGCGAGCACCTCACCGCGCGGCCGACCCAACGTCCTGGCTGGCCGGCTACCGCAGACTCAACCACCGATACGAACGCCATCCCCGCAACTACCTGGCCTTTCTCGGCCTCGCCGCCGCCCTCTGCTGCTACAAGCGACTCATCCGCCTCACCACATAGGACACGGTCTTAGCCAGCCCCGCCGGGCCAGGCGTCTGGTCTTCGATCGCACCCCCTCCACCTTCGCCGGAACCGACTCCAGAGCAAGCCCCGCGGCGAGCTGCCGGCAGTCCATCGCCTCTCCGCCCCGCCCAGCCAGGACGGTCATGATCCGCCGGTAGTCCGGTGCCAGCGCCGCAGCGTCCAATCCTTCACTCCGGACCGGCACCACCGAGCCGGGCACCGGCCCCGGGCGTTGCCCGGGCATGGCCACCGGCGCCTGCTCGCGGTCACGCGGCTCCGCAAGGACCTGCCCGACCGTCTCACGGGCAGTCACGAACCGCTCCCAGGCGGCCTCGGCCTGCAGGACTTCCACCCGCTGCCGGGCACCCGGCACCTCCGCCGAGGAGACAACACGACAGGCCATCAGTGCCGCACGACAACGGAACTGTGCCTGACCAACAGAAACACAGCGGTCCCTCTCGGAAAGGCAACGGCTTCTCAGCCCGATTCGCTCACAGCAGACGAGAAAGGGCCTCAAAGGACTGGAACTTACTGCGGGGACGATGTCAACGTACAACGTTCCCAAAACCAACCAGGTCAGCGAATAGGCAAGGATATTCGGGCCAGTGGCGAACACAGCCGTCGCCTCGTGTCCTGATGCTGCCTGGCCTGCGCACCGAGCCCTGCCTCCCCGAGGTCTCGACGCAAGGAGCCCACCTGTCCAACGGCACGCTTCGGTCCTACAACTCACGGTCCCGATCCGGTTCACCCTTCAGGCCCTCAACGCTCAGCAATGCTAGAGGTTGTCCCGTATGGGGTGCGGGTTATCCGGTGAGGGCCAGGTTGTGGAGTCGGGCGATGCCGAGCATGGCCTGGTGAACGCCGTTGCCCTTGAGCCGGCAGTCCCGCAGGATCTTCCAGTTCTTCAGTCGCGACAGGGCGTGTTCCACGCGAGCTCGCGCCCGGCGGTGGACGGCGTTCTCCGCTTCCTGTCGGGGGCTGAGGTGCGCCTGACCTCGTCGTTTGCGGTGCGGGATGAGCAGGCCGGTTCCCTGGTAGCCGCCGTCGGCGATGGTCGGTGCGCCGCGGCAGGCCCGATCGACGCCGGACTCCGTGAACGCCCGGCAGTCGTTGCGGCTGCCGGGCAACGGCAAGCCGATCGCTACCACCAGGCGGCTGTTGGCGTCGATGACGACCTGAAGGTTGGTCGAGTATCGATAGTTCTTGCTCGAGGCGGCGATGCTGCGGTCGCGGGTAGGCACCAGGGTGCCGTCCACGATGTAGACCGTGTCCTTGCGCGGCCGACGGGCCGGCGAGACGGCCAGCAGCGGTGCCAGGTGATCGAGGATGCGGTCGGCCGCCGACTTCGAGACCCCGAACAACGGCGCCACCTGCCGCAATGTGAGGTTCGTGCGCCAGTACGTCGCCACCAGCAACACCCGGTCCTCCAGCGGCAGCCGCCACGGCCGGCCCCGCTGCACGTCACCACCGCGACGCCGTACCAACGCCACCAGCCTGGCGAAGCCTGTGAATCTAATCCCTCTGAATTGGTGGTGGAAGTTGCGAATCTCGAACGTCCAATTTTGGAAAACCCAAAATAGAAAGGGTCGACCGAAGCCGTACCAGGTTCGTTGGGCTGTTGACGGGGAAGCCTTCTACGCCTCCTACCGCCCCTCTGCCCACGCTGAACTCTTCCGCGTCAACCTTGTCGCTGCTGCGAACCGTGGTGAGGTCTTCGACGGTGAAACAGGCCTTCCTGTGTCGATGCAGCCGGAGTCAGAGGCTCTGACGTGGTATCAGTTCGCTCGTGCCTACGCGGAAATGAAATGGCCGGGTGTGGCGGCAAATACACGTAAGAATACGGATTTCGCGCTGGCTCGCATAACAACTGAACTGCTTGTCGAGCCTAAAAGGGGTGTGGTGGCGCCGGACTCGCAAGTAATGCGTCGGGCCCTGACTCGCTGGGCTTTCCGGCTGACAGCGCAGAGTGAAGCGCCGGAAGTCGATGTGTCAGTCGCGTCGGAATGGGTCGCACAACGCTCGCGGCCCGTGACGGATTTGAAGGACCTTGAGGTCGGACGTCATGCCTTGCGGACCATCAGCTTCCGTCTGAACGGGGCGCCCGCGAGTCCCAGCCACGCACAACGGATTCGGGCTGTGTGTCACAACGCGCTCGAATACGCGGTGGAAAAGGGGGACCTCCCGGAAAACCCTCTCAGTAGGATTTGTGGACGTACTCCACGACTCACTCGCCAGGTGGACCCACGCGTGGTGGTGAGTCCATGGCAGCCCAGAGAACTCTTGACCGCGGTCACCTACGCCAGCACCTGGGCTCACGGGCGAGGGCGACTCCTCATGCCGTTCTTCGCGACCCTGTACTTCGCGGCCCTGCGGCCTGAAGAGGCGGTCGAGTTGAGACTTCAGGATTGCCAACTCCCGCAGAAGGGGCCAGGCCTCCTCACGCTGCACCAGGCCGGCACACGCGCCCGCTCCGCGTGGACGGATGACGGGCGAAAGCACGAGCAGCGAGGGCTCAAGCACCGGGCACGCGGCGACGTACGTCTGGTAGCGGTGTCCCCTGAACTGGTGCAGATACCGCGGACGTACGTCGACGAGTTCGGGACGGCGGAGGACGGTCGGCTCTTCCGCGGCCCGAGCGGAGGCCGGTTGGACTCCACGCGATACCTCGATGTCCGGCACAAGGCGCGGCGCATCATCGACGCCCTCAGTGACGATCGGGAGGGCCGGGTTATCGGGCGAAGTGGACTGGACCATGCGTCTTCGCCGGCACACTATTGGCACGAATCGCTGTGGGGTGCAACGAAACGCGATGAGACGCGGTGGGGTGCGCCTCGGGCCACAGCCTCTGCTTCGTTCTCGGCGAGAACGTCGTGACGGCCGGCCCGCGGCGCGCCGGACGACGCTCCGCGGGCCGACCGATAGTCGGTGAAACCGCAGGTCAGCTCACCTTGCGGAACAGCCCCTCCTGCACCACGGACACGATGAGTTGCCCTTCGAGGTTGTAGATGCGGCCCCGGGCGAGGCCCCGGCCGCCCACCGCGATCGGTGACTCCTGGTCGTACAGGAACCACTCGTCCGCACGGAACGGCCGGTGGAACCACATGGCGTGGTCCAGCGACGCCATGTCGAAGCCGCGCGGCCCCCACAGCGGCTCGATCGGGATGCGCACCGCATCCAGCAAGGTCATGTCGCTGGCATAGGTCAGCGCGCAGGTGTGCACGAGCGGGTCGTCACCGAGCGGTCCCACCGCGCGCATCCACACGGCGCTGCGCGGTTCGGCCTCCTTGACGTCCTCGGTGCTCCAGCGCAGCCGGTCCACGTACCGGATGTCGAACGGCTGCCGCCGTGCCATGCGCTCCAACTGCTCCGGCAGTGTGCCCAGATGCTCCCGGATCTCGTCCGCGACCGTCGGCAGGGACTCCGGCTCCGGGATCTCGCGCCCCGCGGGCATCTGGTGCTCGAAGCTCCCTTGTTCAGGCTTGTGGAAGGAGGCGGTCAGATTGAAGATCGTCCGGCCCTGCTGTACGGCGGTGACCCGGCGGGTGGTGAAGGACCGCCCGTCCCGTACCCGCTCCACCTGGTACACGATCGGCACACCCGGCCGGCCCGGTCGCAGGAAGTACGCGTGCAGCGAGTGGACCGGCCGCTCCCCGTCCGTCGTGCGTCCGGCGGCGACCAGCGCCTGGCCGGCCACCTGGCCGCCGAAGACCCTCTGGAGGGACTCCTGCGGACTGCGACCGCGGAAGATGTTGACTTCTATCTGCTCCAGGTCGAGCAGGTCGACGAGCCTTTCGGCCGGGTTCGTCATGGGCGGGAGACTCCTGAGTTCAGAACGGGTCGACGTCGGCTCACAGCTGACCGACGTCGGTCACACGGACGACCGCGCGGCCCTCGGCGTCGGACGCCGCGAGATCGACTTCGGCGCTGATGCCCCAGTCGTGGTCGCCGGCGGGATCGTCGAAGATCTGCCGCACCCGCCACAGCCCGTTCTGCGGCTCCTCCTTGATCACCAGCAGCTTGGGGCCGCGGGCGTCGGGACCGGTACCGAGGTCGTCGTACTCGTCCCAGTACTTGTCCATCGCCTCGCCCCACGCCTCGGCGTCCCACCCGGACTCGCCGTCCATCTCGCCCAGCTCCCCGACCTGGTCGAGTGCGGCGAGTTCGGCGCGGCGGAACATGGCGTTGCGGACCAGGACGCGGAACGCGCGCGCGTTGGAGGTGACCGGCTTGACCTGGTCGGCCTTCTCCTGGGCCTCCTCCGCGGTCATCTCCTCCGGGTTGGCCAACTGCTCCCACTCGTCCAGGAGGCTGGAGTCGACCTGGCGCACCATCTCGCCGAGCCAGGCGATCAGATCCTGGAGGTCCTCGGACTTCAGGTCGTCCGGGACGGTGTGCTCCAGGGCCTTGAACGCGCTGGCCAGGTAGCGCAGCACAATGCCCTCGGTGCGGGCCAGCTCGTAGAAGGACACCAACTCCGTGAAGGACATGGCCCGTTCGTACATGTCGCGGATCACGGACTTCGGCGACAGCGGGTGGTCGCCCACCCACGGGTGGCTCTTGCGGTAGGTGTTGTACGCGTGGAAGAGCAGCTCCTCCAGCGGCTTGGGGTACGTGATCTCCTGGAGGCGCTCCATGCGCTCCTCGTACTCGACACCGTCCGCCTTCATCGCGGCCACGGCCTCGCCACGCGCCTTGTTCTGCTGGGCGGCGAGGATCTGCCGTGGATCGTCAAGTGTGGACTCCACGACGGACACCATGTCCAGCGCGTAGGACGGCGACTCGGGGTCCAGCAGCTCGAACGCGGCCAGGGCGAAGGTGGACAGTGGCTGGTTGAGCGCGAAGTCCTGCTGGAGGTCGACGGTCAGCCGGACGATGCGGCCCTCGGCGTCCGGCCGGTCGAGCTTCTCCACGATGCCGCCGTCCAGCAGCGAGCGGTAGATGGCGATCGCCCGCCGGATGTGCCTCAGTTGCTGCTTGCGCGGCTCGTGGTTGTCCTCCAGCAGACGCCGCATCGCCTCGAAGGCATTGCCGGGCCGTGCGATCACCGACAGCAGCATCGTGTGTGTCACACGGAAGCGGGAGGTCAACGGCTCGGGTTCGGAGGCGATGAGTTTGTCGAAGGTGCTGTCCGACCAGCCGACGAAGCCCTCCGGTGCCTTTTTGCGGACGACCTTGCGGCGCTTCTTCGGGTCGTCGCCCGCCTTGGCGAGTGCCTTCTCGTTCTCGATGACGTGCTCGGGGGCCTGCGCGCAGACGAAGCCGGCGGTGTCGTAGCCCGCGCGGCCGGCCCGGCCGGCGATCTGGTGGAACTCACGGGCGCGCAGCGTGCGTACCCGGCTGCCGTCGTACTTGGTCAGCGCGGTGAACAGCACCGTACGGATCGGCACATTGACGCCCACGCCGAGCGTGTCCGTGCCGCAGATCACCTTCAGCAGACCGGCCTGCGCCAGCTTCTCCACCAGACGCCGGTACTTGGGCAGCATGCCGGCATGGTGGACGCCGATGCCGTGCCGGACGTAGCGGGAGAGGTTGCGGCCGAACTTGGTGGTGAAGCGGAAGTTGCCGATCAGCTCGGCGATCTGATCCTTCTCCTCGCGCGAGCACATGTTGATGCTCATCAGCGCCTGTGCCCGCTCCACGGCCTGCGCCTGGGTGAAGTGGACGATGTACACCGGCGCCTGGCGCGTCTGCAGCAGGTCGGTGAGCGTCTCGGTCAGCGGTGTGCGCCGGTACTCGTAGGACAGGGGGACCGGGCGGGTCGCCGAGCGGACCACCGCGGTGGGGCGTCCGGTGCGGCGGGTGAGGTCCTTCTCGAAGAAGGAGACGTCGCCGAGCGTGGCCGACATCAGCACGAACTGCGCCTGCGGCAGTTCCAGCAGCGGAATCTGCCAGGCCCAGCCCCGGTCGGGCTCCGCGTAGAAGTGGAACTCGTCCATGACGACCTGGCCGACGTCGGCGTTCTTGCCGTCGCGCAGGGCGATCGACGCGAGGACCTCCGCCGTGCAGCAGATGACGGGCGCGTCGGCGTTCACGGAGGCGTCGCCGGTGAGCATGCCGACGTTCTCGGTGCCGAACAGCTTGCACAGTTCGAAGAACTTCTCCGACACCAGCGCTTTGATCGGTGCCGTGTAGAAGGTGACCTCGTCCCGGGCCAGCGCGGCGAAGTGAGCGCCGGCGGCGATCATGCTCTTGCCGGACCCGGTGGGCGTCGACACGATCACGTTGGCTCCGGAGACCGCCTCGATCAGCGCCTCCTCCTGGTGGGGGTAGAGCGTAAGACCGCGCTCCTGCGCCCAGGATTCGAAGGCCTCGTACAGGGCGTCGGGGTCGGCGGTCGGCGGGAGCTGATCGATGAGGGTCACGCCCCCATCTTGCCTGGCACCCCGGCCGAGACGGGAATCGGATGCCCGACCGAAGATCACGAACGCTACGCTGTGTCGCCGGCAGTACATCGGCACACCAGGTCAACTGGACAGCGGCGCAAGAGGAATGGGGCGGGCAAGGCCATGATGGGACCAGCACACTCACTGTCGGGAGCGGCGGCCTGGCTCGGCGTCGGAGCGGCGGTCTCGGCGGCCGGGCACCCGATGCCCTGGCCGGTCCTGCTGGTCGGTGCGCTGATCTGCGCGGGGGCCGCGCTCGCCCCGGACCTGGACCACAAGGCCGCCACCATCTCGCGGGCCTTCGGACCTGTCTCGCACGCGTTGTGCGAGATCGTCGACAAGCTGTCCTACACCGTCTACAAGGCGACGCGGATGAAGGGAGACCCGCGCCGTGCCGGCGGGCACCGGACGCTGACGCACACCTGGCTGTGGGCGGTGCTGATCGGTGCGGGCACCTCCGTGCTGGCGATCACCGGAGGCCGCTGGGCGGTGCTGGGCATTCTCTTCGTGCACATGGTGCTGGCCATCGAGGGTCTGCTGTGGCGGGCGGCCCGCGGCTCGAGCAGCGCGGTCCTGGTCTGGCTGCTGGCCGCGACCAGTGCCTGGATCCTGGCGGACATCCTCGACCAGCCCGGCAACGGTTCGGACTGGCTGTTCACCGCTCCCGGTCAGGAGTACCTGTGGCTGGGCCTGCCGATCGTGCTGGGAGCGCTGATGCACGACCTCGGGGACGCGCTGACCGTCTCCGGGTGTCCCGTCCTGTGGCCGATACCCATAGGCCGCAAGCGCTGGTACCCCATCGGGCCGCCGAAGGCGATGCGGTTCCGGGCCGGCGACTGGGTCGAGCTCAAGGTGCTGATGCCGGCGTTCATGGTGATCGGCGGACTGGGCTGCGTGGTCGCGCTGAACGTCAACTGAGGGACACGCTCAGCCGGGCTCGAGGCGCACTGCGCGCGGCGGTCCCGCCGGGGCCCCGGTCGCGTCCGTACCGCTCGACCGGTCCGGCTCCCGGCCGGGGAGGCCGGCCTGCCTCCCGTGGCCGGTCAGGCGGCTCCGTCACCTCCGGGAACCTGACCGCCGCCGTAGCGCCGCTCGAACCGGGCGATCCGGCCCTCCGAGTCGACCGTGCGGGCCTTGCCGGTGTAGAAGGGGTGGCTCTCCGAGGAGATCTCCACGTCCACGACCGGGTAGGTCGCGCCGTCGTCCCACTCGATGGTCTGCTCACTGCTCGCGGTGGACCGGGTGAGGAAGGCGTACCCGGCGGCGCGGTCCCGGAAGACGACGGGGTGGTAGTCGGGGTGCTTGTCCTGCTGCATGAATGCTCCTCGTGCGGCGGGGGAGGGGGTGACGGCACGCGGGCGGCCGGGTCAGCCCTGAGGGGTTTCCTCGTCGACGACGTGCATCGCGGCCTCCTCGGCGGAGGCGGCCGCGCCATCGATGCCCACGTCGGTGGCGACCAGGGCGCTCTCGTCGTCCTCGTGCGCTCCCTCGTCGGGGGCGACGAGACGGCCGGAGCGGGCGGTACCGACCTCGTTGTCCAGGAGTTCCCCGTCGGTGTCCTCGCAATCGCCCATGTCGTCGCCGTCCCAGGCAACCGGTTCAGGGACTTCCTCGGAGAGGCGCTGGTCCAGGGTCTCGCCCTGGTGGCGCTCCTCGGCGGTCACGCCGGTGTGCTCCACGGCCCACGGCCGCTCCGGCGGCGACCAGCCGCGGTCCAGGGGGTCGTCGACACCGTCGTTCATCAGCGTGTCCTCCGGGTCGAGCACTCCCGTGTCCTCCCTGACCTCGGAGTCGTCGGGCTGGTAGACGTCGTCTCCCCATCCGTCGGCGCTGTCCACGGGTACCTCCAGGTGGTGGGGACGGGCCCGTTCTCTCCGCGGCCGATGTGCGGCCGCCGGTGCACGGGGCGCAGCAGGCACCCGGCACGAACCGAACGGGTCCCGGGTGCTCCCCGAGCCGTTTCCGCTTTCCAGCCTTCCACCGCTGTTCGGCACCGCGCAACGGCACCGGCCGCGCCGCCCGGCCGATGCCCCGTCCACCGCCGGTCCCGTCCCGGGCCCGCCCCGGCCGCGGGGCCTGGCACCGCACCGGTCATCGGGGCGCGGCCGGCCCCCGGCGACCTTGCCGGTCCTTGCGCGTGCGTTCGTCACCGCGTCGGTCACCGCGACGGAGCCGAACCCCCGACCCCGCCCGTCACCGCGCCGGCCGTCGCTTCCACCGCCGCTCAGGCCGCCGGGCTGGAGCCGGCCGCTCCGTCTGCGCCGGACCCGCCGGCCACACCGGTCACCGCGGTGGAACGGTTCCCGTCGGCCGCGCCCGTGCTCACACCCCTCACCGCGGCCCCTCCCCACTCCGTTCATCGCATCCGCCACCGCCCATGACACGGACCGTGCGCCGCACGCACGCACGCCGTGCGGTGGTGCGGCTCGCGGTCCGTGTCATGGGCGGGACGCCGGGCCTCAGGGGTAGGGCCTTCGTGCGGTCACCCGTGCCAGGAGCGCCACAGCGCCGCGTAGGCGCCGTTCGCCGAGACGAGTTCGTCGTGGCTGCCCAGCTCGCTGATCCGGCCGTTCTCGACCACGGCGATGACGTCGGCGTCGTGGGCCGTGTGGAGCCGGTGGGCGATGGCGACGACCGTGCGGCCGTCCAGGACGCGGGCCAGGGACCGCTCCAGGTGCCGGGCCGCACGTGGGTCGAGCAGCGAGGTCGCCTCGTCCAGGACCAGCGTGTGCGGATCGGCCAGGACCAGCCGGGCGAGGGCGATCTGCTGGGCCTGGGCCGGCGTGAGGGCGAGACCGCCGGAGCCGACCTCGGTGTCCAGACCGTCGTCGAGGGCACGGACCCAGCCGTCCGCGTCGACCGCGCCCAGCGCCGCCCACAGCTCGGCGTCGACGGCGTCCGTGCGGGCGAGCAGCAGGTTGTCGCGCAGGGAGCCCACGAAGACGTGGTGCTCCTGGTTGACGAGGGCGACATGGGAGCGGACGCGTTCGGCGGGCATCCGGGAGAGTTCGGCGCCGCCGAGCGCGACCCGGCCGTCCCGGGGCGCGTAGATCCCGGCGAGCAGGCGGCCCAGCGTGGACTTCCCGGCGCCGGACGGGCCGACCAGGGCCAGCCGCGTGCCCGGGGCGACCTTCAGGGAGACCTCGCGCAGTACGTCGACGCCCTCCCGGTAGCCGAAGTGCACCCGGTCCGCGTCCACGTCACGGCCGGCGGGGGCCAGGGAGTCGTCCCCGGCGTCCGGCTCGATGTCGCGCACCCCGACGAGCCGGGCCAGCGACACCTGCGCCACCTGCAACTCGTCGTACCAGCGCAGGATCAGCCCCACCGGGTCGACGAGCATCTGCGCGATGAGGGCGCCCGTCGTCAGCTGACCGACCCCGATCCAGCCCCGCAGGACGAACACACCACCGACCATGAGCACCGAGGCGAGCACGGTGACGTGGGTGACGTTGATGACCGGGAAGAGCACCGACCGCAGCCAGAGCGTGTAGCGTTCCCACGCGGTCCACTGGGTGATCCGGAGTTCCGACAGGGCGACGCGGCGTTCGCCGAGGCGGTGTGCCTCGACGGTGCGCCCGGCGTCGACGGTCTCGGTGAGCGCGGCGGCCACGGCGGCGTAGCCCGCGGCCTCCGAGCGGTAGGCGGACGGCGCCCGCCGGAAGTACCAGCGGCAGCCGACCACCAGGAGCGGCACGGCCAGCAGCACGGCCGCGCCGAGCGGTGGCGCGGTCACGATCAGACCGCCGAGCAGCAGCGCCACCCATACGACCCCGATCGCCAGTTGCGGCACGGCCTCGCGCATCGCGTTGGCGAGCCGGTCGATGTCGGTGGTGATGCGGGAGAGCAGGTCGCCGGTGCCCGCCCGCTCCAGCACACCCGGCGGCAGGCCCACCGACCGGACGAGGAAGTCCTCGCGCAGGTCGGCCAGCATCCGCTCGCCGAGCATCGCCCCGCGCAGCCGCACTTCCCGTACGAACGCCGCCTGGACGAGCAACGCGAGGACGAACAGCCCCGCGGTCAGGGGCAGACGCAGCTCGCGGGTGCGGTCCGACACCCCTTCCACCAGACCGCCCAGCAGCCAGGGACCGGCCATGGAGGCCACCACGGCAACGGTGTTGACGGTGATGAGCAGGACGAAGTCGCGCCGGTGCCGGCGCAGCAGTTCGGTCACATAGGACCGTACGGTCGAGGCGGAGCCGACGGGCAGGGTGTCGGCCGTCGTCGGGGCCGCCGGGTCGTAGGCGGGGGGCGCCACGCCGATCACGCCGTCTCCTCCATCTCTTCCATCTCATCCATCTCTTCCAGGGCCTCTTCGGTGGCGTCCCGCGGGGCGGCCCCGTCGTCGCGCGGCGCGTCGTCCGGCCGGCGTTCCGGTGCGGCCCGCAGTCCGCCGTCGTCGTCGAGCAGGCCGTGTGCGGCGCGTTCCTCGTCGGTCTCCCGGGTCACCACCGCGCGGTAGCGGGGCTCGGTGTGCAGCAGGTCCCGGTGCACACCGACCGCGGCGACCGTGCCCTCGTGGACGAGCACCACCCGGTCGGCGTGGTCCAGGAGGAGGGGCGAGGAGGTGAACACCACCGTGGTGCGTCCGGCCCGCAGGTCACGCAGGCCCTGGGCGATCCGCGCCTCGGTGTGGGAGTCGACGGCGGAGGTCGGTTCGTCCAGGACGAGCACCTCCGGGTCGGTGATCAGCGACCGGGCCAGAGCCAGCCGCTGGCGCTGGCCGCCGGAGAGGGACCGGCCGCGCTCGGTGATCCGGACGTCCATCGGGTCCTCGGCGGCCGGCGACGACTGCGCGAGCGCGTCCAGCACGTCGTCGCACTGGGCGGCGGTGAGTGCCTCCCGGGCGGTGACCTTCCCCGAGGCGGGCACGTCGAGCAGCGCGCGCAGCGATCCGGACAGCAGTACGGGGTCCTTGTCCTGGACCAGGACGGCGGTGCGCGCGGAGCCGAGCGGCAACTCGTCCAGCGGTATGCCACCGAGGCGCGCCGAGGTACCCGGCTCGGTGGGGTGGCCGCCGAGCCGTTCCGCCAAGCGGCCTGCAGCGTCCGGGTCGCCGCAGACCACGGCGGTGAGCCGGCCGGCCGGTGCCCGAAGGCCGGTCGCCGGGTCGTGCAGATCACCCGACGGCACGAAGGGGGCCCGCGTCCCGGTCCCGTCGGTGGACCGTTCCAGGGACAGCACTCGGGCGGCCCGGGTGGCCGAGGGACGGGAGAAGGAGTACGCCATGGCGATCTCGACGAAGTGCCGGAGCGGATAGGTGAGGACCATGACGGAGCTGTAGACGGTGACGAGTTCGCCCACGCTGATCCGGCCCGCGCGGGCCAGATGGACGCCGTAGCAGACGACCCCGATCAGCAGCAGGCCCGGCAGCAGGACCTGGATCGCGGCGATCAGGGACCACATGCGGGCACTGCGGACGGCGGCGTGCCGCACCTCCTGTGAGGCGCGCCGGTAACGGTCGAGGAACAGCTCCTCCCCGCCGATGCCGCGCAGCACCCGCAGTCCGGCGACGGTGTCCGAGGCCAGTTCGGTGGCTCGGCCCGCCTTCTCCCGCTGGACATCGGCGCGCCGGGTCGCGCGGGGCAGCAGCGGCAGCACCGCGAGAGCCAGCGCGGGCAGCCCCACGGCGACGACCACGCCCAGCGCGGGCTGGTAGACGAGCAGGGCGATACAGACCAGCACGATGGTGAGGGCCGCCGCGGTGAACCGGGACGCGGCCTCCACGAACCAGCCGATCTTCTCGACGTCGGCCGTGGAGACGGCGACCACCTCGCCGGCCGCCACCCGCCGGGTCAGTCCGGAGCCCAGCCCGGCGGCCTTGCGGGCGAGCAGTTGCTGGACGCGGGCGGCGGCGGTGATCCAGTTGGTGACCGCAGCGCGGTGCAGGTAGGTGTCGCCGAGCGCGTTGCCGGCGCACGCCACCGTCAGCAGTCCGCCGGCGAGGGCCAGCCCGGCACCCGAACGGTCGACGACCGCCTGGACGGCGAGGCCGACGCAGAACGGCAGGGAGGAGACGGAGGCGAAGTGCAGCAGTCCCCACGTCAGTGCCTTCAGCTGACCGCCCAGCTGGTTCCGCCCCAGCCACCACAGGAGTCGGGGACCCGAGCGTGCGTCAGGAACCCCTGGATCGGGATACGGAAGGTCTTGGATCTGCATGACGTCCCAGTGGCTCGTGTCAGTGGCGGAGCGCTGCCCCCGGGCGGCGGGCGAGCCGTGACAGCCTGGCGTCGCGAAGCGGTCGAGAGCAAGCGGTTTTCCGTACGGGGGTTCGGGATTGGCCGTTTCGCTGCCGACGCCTCGGATGCCCGGGATTGGTCGTTTCGCTGCCGAGACCTCGGGTGTCCGGAACTGCCGCGCTTCGGCTTTCGCGCCAAGGGCCTCTGACCAGGAGTCGAAGAGTGGGATGCCCTAATAGAAAGGAGATAAGGCTATTTGGGCCAATCTCGACTAGATCACGTCGTGTCTCCTGGTCAAGATGAGGACATGCAGACTCGCGGTGCAAGGCGTGCGATGGTCGCTGCGGCGACCTGTGGTTTCTTTCTGGCGGCGGTGGCCGCGTGCGGCGGAACGCCCGACCAGGTCCACCATTACGGCGACATACCCAGACCGGGCGGCCCGACGGGGACCGCCCGGCCCAGCCCGCCCGTGGTGCAGTCCCGGGTTCCGGGGATCGGGGACCGCATGTGGCAGCGGATACCCGTCGGCACACGGCAGATAGTGGCGGTCTTCGGCGACGACAAGACCTCCCCCGACTCCACGCTCGCGCTCTACGAGAAACATGGCGCCAAGTGGGAGCCGCAGATGAGCTGGCCGGCCCACAACGGCAAGCGCGGGTGGGCGATCGAGCACCGGGAGAACGACGAGCGCAGCCCGGTCGGAGTGTTCACCCTGTCCGACGCCGGAGGTGTCCTCGACGACCCGGGCACCCGGCTTCCGTACACGCAGGACGAGGATGCCTTCATCTCCCCCTTCTACTGGGAGGAAGCGCACTGGCATGACTTCGACTACGTCATCGCCATCGACTACAACCGTCTGCGTGGCACCCGCCCGGACGACCCGACCCGTCCGCTGGGCCAGAGCAAGGGTGGCGGCATATGGCTGCACCTGGACCACGGTGACGGCACGCTGGGCTGCGTGAGTGTTCCGGAGTCCGCGATGGAGTACCTGCTCCGCAGGCTCGATCCGAAGGACAAGCCCGTCATCGTCATGGGGGACAAGGCCAATCTGCGGCTCTAGTGCTGCGACCGGAAAGGTTCACCGGCTCGCGACGCCCGGCACGGCTCGCCCAAGCTCTTCGAGCAGGGGGGACCCCCAGCCGCGTTGTCGCATCACCCGAGTACATCCAGTACGCGGGCGATGCTCCGCCTTGCGATGCTCCCCCACTGCCCGAAGGGCGTGGGAGGTGCCCCCGGCACCGGACGCCGCGAGCCTTCCGGCAAACCTTCCCGGCCACAGCGCTAGCCGCCGCATCGGCCGGGCGGTCGGCGAAGGGGCGCGTGTGCTCCAGCCCGCGCCGCGCGCAAGTCGTCCCGCACTCGCTCCCGCGTCAACTCATTGTGCTCGGACCGGTGTCAACGCGCCGTGCTCGCCCCGGCGTTGGCGCAACGCTCGCGGGCCGGCGCTGACGTGCCGAAGGTACGGTTCAGCAGCCGCGCCCCTGGGCGGGCACCGTGCCCACCAGCGTATCCAGCAGTCCACCGAGCGTCTCGCGCTGCTCGCCCGTCAGGGGCGCCAGGATCTCCTCCGCGGCGGCCCGGCGGGCGCGGTGCAGCTCTCGCAGGGCCGTGCGCCCGTCGTCGGTGAGCTCGATGCGGATGACCCGGCGATTGGCCGGATCGGGGGCCCGGCGCACCTTGCCGTTCGCTTCGAGGCCGTCCACCAGTGTGGTCACCGCGCGGGGTACGACCTCCAGCGACTTGGCGAGATCCGCCATACGGGGCGGCTCGCCGAAGTGCGCCAGGGTACGCAGCAGCCGCGACTGGGCCGGCGTGATGCCCAGGGCGCGCTGCTCGAGATGCCGCTTCTGGATGCGGTGCAGCCGGCGGGTGAGCCGCAGCAGTTGGTCGGCGAGGAGGCCGTCGGCGTCGGGGGAGGTCATGCGGGAACAATATCAGGACCTTGTTCATTGTGAGTATAGGTAACAGTGAGCTAGGATCGTGTGTCCGCCGCCGGTCGCACCAGCGGTCCGGCACATACTCACCCCCGTAGGAGCCCATGCACCCCGACCATCAACCCCTCTGGACCCCACCCGCCGACGCCGGGGAGCAGCCGCGGCAGGTCCGCAGGATCCTGCGCCTCTTCCGCCCCTACCGGGGCCGTCTGGCGATCGTGGGCCTGCTGGTGGGAGCCGCCTCGCTGGTCTCCGTCGCCACGCCCTTCCTGCTGAAGGAGATCCTCGACGTCGCGATCCCGCAGGGCCGCACCGGCCTGCTGAGCCTGCTCGCGCTCGGCATGATCCTCAGCGCCGTCCTCACGAGCGTCTTCGGCGTGCTGCAGACGTTGATCTCCACGACCGTCGGCCAGCGCGTCATGCACGATCTGCGCACCGCCGTCTACGGCCGGCTCCAGCGCATGTCCCTGGCCTTCTTCACCCGGACCCGCACCGGCGAGGTGCAGTCCCGCATCGCCAACGACATCGGCGGCATGCAGGCCACCGTCACCTCCACCGCCACCTCGCTGGTCTCCAATGTCACCAGCGTGGTCGCCACGATCGTCGCGATGGTCGCCCTCGACTGGCGGCTCACGGTCGTCTCACTCCTGCTGCTCCCGGTGTTCGTGTGGATCAGCCGCCGCGTCGGCAACGAACGCAAGAAGATCACCACTCAGCGGCAGAAGCAGATGGCCGCGATCGCCGCCACGGTCACCGAATCCCTCTCCGTCAGCGGCATCCTGCTCGGCCGCACGATGGGCCGCTCGGCCTCGCTGACCGAGTCCTTCGCCGCGGAGTCGGAAGGCCTGGTCGACCTGGAGGTGAGGTCGAACATGGCCGGGCGCTGGCGTATGGCCGTCATCACGATCGTCATGGCCGCCCTGCCCGCCGTCATCTACTGGACCGCGGGTGTCGCCCTCCAGTTCGGCGGACCGCAGGTGTCCATCGGCACGATCGTCGCCTTCGTCTCCCTCCAGCAGGGCCTGTTCCGGCCGACCGTCAGCCTGCTGTCCACCGGTGTGCAGATCCAGACCTCGCTCGCGCTGTTCCAGCGCATCTTCGAGTACCTGGACCTGCCGATCGACATCACCGAGCGCGAGCGGCCGGTCCATCTCGGCCAGGTGAAGGGCGAGGTCCGCTTCGAGGACGTCGACTTCCGCTACGACGACAAGAGCGGCCCGATCCTGGAGGGCATCGACGTCACCGTGCCCGCGGGCAGCAGCCTCGCGATCGTCGGACCGACCGGCGCCGGCAAGTCCACTCTCGGCTACCTGGTGCCCCGGCTGTACGACGTCACGGGCGGCCGCGTCACCATCGACGGCGTCGACGTGCGCGACCTCGACTTCGACACCCTCGCCCGCGCGGTCGGAGTCGTCTCCCAGGAGACGTACCTCTTCCACGCCTCGGTCGCCGAGAACCTGCGCTTCGCCAAGCCGGACGCCACCGACGAGGAACTGCGTGCGGCGGCGCGGGCGGCGCAGATCCACGACCACATCGCGGCCCTGCCCGACGGCTACGACACGGTCGTCGGCGAGCGCGGCCACCGCTTCTCCGGCGGTGAGAAGCAACGCCTGGCCATCGCCCGGACCATCCTGCGCGACCCGCCCGTCCTCATCCTCGACGAGGCCACCAGTGCCCTGGACACCCGTACGGAGGCCGCCGTGCAGGAGGCCATCGACGCCCTGTCCGCCAACCGGACGACCCTGACCATCGCGCACCGTCTGTCGACCGTCCGCGGCGCCGACCAGATCGTGGTCCTCGACTCCGGGCGGCCCGTTGAACGCGGCACGCACCAGGAGCTGCTGGAGCTCGACGGACGCTACGCCGCCCTGGTCCGCCGGGACGCACAACTGGAACCGGCAACGCAACTGGAGCCGACAAGCTGACGATATGCCGGGTTTGCGACCCTTTGGGGGTTACCGTGCCCGCATGCAGAGGAACACGTCACGGAGAACGACCCGACTGACACGCCGGGGACGTCTGGTCCTGGTCCTGACCGGGGCCGCCCTGGCCGGCACCGCCGTGGCGGTGCCGCTGCTGACGCTCCACCACGACGACACCCCGGCACGCCCCCGCACGCTGGTGATTCCCGAGGGCTGGCGGTCCGGCCAGGTCTACGCCGCCATCGACAAGGCCCTCGCCCTGGCCCCCGGCACCACGAAGAAGTCGATCCCCGGCGCACACCTGGACCTGCCGAGCTCCGCCGAGGGCAACCCGGAGGGCTACCTCTTCCCGGCGACGTATCCCCTTGACGAGAAGAGCACCCCGCAGTCCCTGCTGTCCTACATGGTCGACACCGCGAACAAGAGGTTCAACGCGGCCCCGGTCGCCGCCGGGCCTCAGCGCAACTCCATGAACCTGTACCAGGCGATCACCATCGCGAGCATCGTCCAGGCCGAGGCCGCCTCGAAGGCCGACATGAGCAAGGTGGCCCGCGTCGTCTTCAACCGGCTGGAGCGCGGCATGCCGCTGCAGATGGACTCCACCCTCAACTACGCCCTCAACCGCAGCACGGTCCGGATGACCACGGAGGACACCCGGCTGGACAGCCCCTACAACTCCTACCAGCGCATGGGGCTGCCGCCGACGCCCATCGACAATCCGGGCGAGGAGGCCATGCGCGCCGTGGCCAACCCCGCCCAGGGCGACTGGCTGTACTTCGTCACCGTCAAGCCGGGCGACACGCGCTTCACCGCCGACTACTCCGAGCACCAGCGCAATGTGGCGGAGTTCAACGCCCGCCTGAGAAGCAGCGCTCCGCAGTCCGCGAAGTGAGCCGTGCCCGGCCGGCCGCTGGGGCTGGCACTGGTCACGCCGCGGCGGCCGGCTCCTCCTCCAGCAGGCGCCTGATGCCGCGGACGGCGGCGCGGCCGGCCCGGTTGGCGCCGATCGTGCTGGCCGAAGGACCGTAGCCGACCAGGTGGATCCGGGGATCGGCGACCGCCCGGGTGCCGTCGACCCGGATGCCGCCACCCGGTTCGCGCAGCCCGAGCGGCGTCAGATGGCGCAGCGAGGCCCGGAACCCGGTCGCCCAGAGGATGACGTCGGCTGTCACCTGCCGCCCGTCCGCCCACCACACCCCGTCGGGGGTGATCCGGTCGAACATCGGCCGCCGGTCCAGGACGGCGTCCTGCAGCCCCTGCCGGACGGCGTCGTTCAGCGGAAGTCCCGTCACCGAGACGACACTCCTAGGCGGCAGCCCCTGCCGCACCCGCTCCTCGACCAGGGCCACCGCCGCACGCCCCGCGTCCTCGTCGAACGGGCCGTCGCGGAAGACCGGCGGCCGGCGGGTCACCCAGGTCGTGGCGGCCGCGTACGGGGCGATCTCCAGCAGGTGCTGGGTGCCGGAGGCGCCGCCGCCCACCACGACCACGCGCTGCCCGGTGAACTCCCGGGGACCGGCGTACTGCGCGGTGTGCAACTGCCGCCCGCGGAAGGTCTCCTGACCCGGGTACCGCGGCCAGAACGGCTGGTCCCAGGTACCGGTCGCGTTGATCAGCGCCCGCGTCGCCCAGGCGCCGTCGGAGGTCTCGACGAGCAGCCGCCCGCCGGGTCCCTCCCTGACCGCGGTGACCTCCACGGGCCGCCTCACCCGCAGGTCGAAGGCTCGTTCGTAGTCGGCGAAGTACGCGGTGACGACCTGCGACGACGGTCGC
The DNA here is from genome assembly GCF_044743035.1 of Streptomyces sp. NPDC087787. Lineage (NCBI taxonomy): Bacteria > Bacillati > Actinomycetota > Actinomycetes > Kitasatosporales > Streptomycetaceae > Streptomyces > Streptomyces sp. NPDC087787. The sequence goes on along the minus strand of NZ_JBIUVQ010000003.1, from coordinate 409,877 downwards.
GCGGGATCGGCGCCGGTCAGCTCCATCCCCGGCAGGGAGTGCATTCCGTGCACCTTGCCGTACGTCAGCGACGGCCACCGGAACTGCCAGGCACCGCCCGGACCCGCGGGGCGGTCGAGCACGACGAAGTCGCGGTCCGGCTCGAAGCCGGTGCGCCGCAGGTGATAGGCGCTGGACAGACCTGCCTGACCGGCGCCCACGACGACCACGTCGACCTCACGAAGGGTGTTCACGTTCCTCCCAACCGCGCCGGATGCGCCGATCTTCCCCGGGGATCGAGGAGGATGGAGGACATGTCACCTGCCTTCACCACCCGAGTGCTGAACGTGGCCTCCGGTTCCCGGGAGACGGTCGTCGACCTCACCCGAGACTGCGAGGCCTTCCTCCAGGAGACCGCGGCCGGCCGGGACGGCCTGCTGAACCTGTTCGTGCCGCACGCCACCGCCGGCATCGCGATCATCGAGACCGGCTCGGGCAGCGACGACGACCTCCTCGCCGCCCTGCACACCCTGCTGCCCGCCGACGACCGCTGGCAGCACCGCCACGGCAGCCCCGGCCACGGCCGCGACCACGTCCTGCCGGCCATCGTGCCGCCGCACGCGACCGTCCCGGTCCTCGGCGGCCGCCTGGAACTGGGCACATGGCAGTCGGTGTGCCTGGTGGACACGAACAGGGACAATCCCAACCGCCAGGTGCGGCTGAGCTTCCTGGGCTGAGCGAGATCATCAGCAGTGCCGGGCTCCCTGTTCGTCACCCGCTTCGCCCTGCCGTACTGCCCTGCGGCTACTTTGTGTGCAGGACAGGTACGCAGGCCCGTGGTGGCACAGGTGCACGGGGGACGGAAGGTCGGGAAGAGTGTCGCTGCGCGCAGGTGATCCAGCCGAGATCGGCGGCTATCCGCTTGAGGCGCGGCTCGGCTCGGGCGGCATGGGCACGGTCTTTCTGGCCCGCACGAGTTCCGGGCGACCTGTAGCGATCAAACTGATCCACCAGCAGTTCGCGGAGGACGACGAGTTCCGCATCCGTTTCCGGCAGGAGGTGGCCGCGGCGAGGCGGGTGAGCGGCGCGTTCACCGCCGCCGTGGTCGACGCCGACCCCGAGGCCGAGCAGCCGTGGATGGCGACGACCTATATCGAGGGGCCCACGCTCGCCCAGCACATCGCCACGACGGGCCCGCTGAGCGGAGCGCAGCTGAGGAGGCTCGCCATCGGGCTGGCGGAGGCGCTGCGCGACATCCACCGGGTGGGGGTCGTCCACCGTGACCTGAAGCCCTCGAACGTCGTGCTCTCGCCCGAAGGCCCGCGCGTCATCGACTTCGGCATTTCGCGTGCCGTGGACCAGCAGACGCTGACGATGACGGGGCGGGTCATCGGTACGCCACCCTTCATGTCGCCGGAGCAACTGCAGGCGCCGCGTGGCGTGGGGCCGCCATCCGATGTCTTCTCGCTGGGCACGCTGCTGGTGTACTCGGCGACGGGCCGCGGGCCCTTCGACGCGGACAGCCCGTACATGACGGCGTATCAGGTGGTGCACGAGGAGCCGTCGCTGGGTGCCGTGCCGGCGGCTTTGCGCGCGGTCGCCGAGTTGTGCCTGGACAAGGAGCCCGAAGGGCGCCCCTCGGCGGATGAACTCCTCATGCTGCTGCGGGACCTGCCGGCCGACCTCGGTAGGACCACCGCGAACGGGGTTGGCGCCGACCGCACCCGCGACGTGATCACCCAGCATCACTTCGCGGCGCGGGCCACACCGGCGCCGACTGCCCCGACCACCACCCCGGCCGGCCCCGATACGGGAAGCACCGGCATTCCCACCGGCCGCCGTCTGCTTCGCCGATGGCGTCCTGTGCTCGCGGCCGCGGCCGCGGTGGCAGCGATCGGCGGGGGAATCGCCGCACTGAAGGTGGGCGGCCTCGGGGGGAACAACGGCGGCGACAAGGGCAACAGCGTTGCGGCGCCGGGTGCCGCACTTCCGGACGGCTTCAAACCGTGGCGCAAGACCGTGCCGGGCGGTCGCGAGGACATCCCCGACGAGCTGCGTTGCGTCGCACGCGGCGACGCGCAGTTCTGCGGGGGCGGCGGTGTCGTCGCGACCCGTATCAGGGCCTCGGACGGCTCGCAGGTGTGGACGGCGAAGAGTCCGGGCGTGCCCGTCCAGGGCATGCACCTCGTGGGAGCCACGGACGACACGGTGCTCGGTTACCGCTTCGCCGCCGAGGACGCCCCGCAAGACCCTCCCAGCGAGGTGGTGGCCATCGACGCCGACAACGGCCGGGAGCTGTGGTCCGTGCCGTCCGGCGCCCAGTCGCAGGCCGTCACGGGTCGGACTCAGGACGCCGTTGTCGTCGGCTCCACCGTGGTGACGGTCGACGCTTCCAACTCCGCCTTCGAGGCCCGGGACGCGCACAGCGGTGAGGTCACCTGGACGACGTCGTTCCCCGCGGGTACGCAATGCGCTCCCGTCCCGGTGGGCCCACAGCTCGTCGCGATGTGCGCGACGGATGCGGAGGTGGATGCCGCAGAGGTGCGCCACCCCACCCTGTACACGGTCGACCGCGCCTCGGGGGCACTGGGCAGGCCCATCGCGGTCAACGGCCCCGCCGTGCCGGTGGGCGTCACCGACGGCAGGCTCGTACTCCTTCGTGTACACAAGGAGGGAACAGCGCCGACCGGCTACGAGGGGGTGGCGAGCGTCGACCCCGTCTCGCCGAAGGTCACGTACTCCCGGCTGACCAGGACATACGTGGGGACGCCCGGCATGGCGGACGGCACCGTCTACGTCAGCGGGCAGACCGGTCTCATCACAGCGCTCGATCCCGGGACCGGCCGGAAGAAGTGGTCGCGGCAGACTGGCGTGGAGGGCGCGTCGGGTCCCGTCGCGGGAGCCGACGCGCTGTATTTCAGCTCGGCCACCGGCCGGGTGGTCGCGCTGTCGCCGTACGACGGCAAACCCCTGTGGACAACGGACCCGCAGGCCGATGGTCTGACGGGTGAGCAGGGCGCAAGCCCGCGCGTGACCGTTGCGGGGCGTGCGGTGATCGTGGCCGCGGCCAAGAACACTCTCTTCGCCTTCGACGCGAAGAAGCCGCCGAAGTCGGACTGACGGAGGTTGGTGGACACCGACCGGGACGCCCCCGCGCGGCCTGCCGGTCGAGTTGCTCCGCGTCGTGCGGCGTGGACGCCGGAGACGTTCTCCACGTCGCAGGCAGCCTTTGAGGAGTGAAAGAGGCGGGAGCGGAGGGGCGGCTCAGGCCGGCTTGCGCCAGACGGAGATGTGCTTCGCGGAGTCGTCGGTGAACGGCGTCCCGTCCCAGTCGCCGACGCGCCGGTCCAGTTCGAGCCCCGCGATCCGCGCCATCAGGTCGAGCTCCGCCGGCCACGCGTACCGGTGCCGGGAGGCGGTGCGCCGGTAGCGGCCGTCGTCCTCGCCGTCACGGCTGAAGTGGTGCGAGACCAGGATCTGCTCGACGAGGTCGAAGGTGTCGAAGCCGAGATGCCGGTCGGAGACGTCGAACGGCACCGCGACCTGCCCCGGCGGCAGGAACCGCAGCGGCGGCACGCCCAGCTCGATGACGAACCGGCCGCCGGGCGCCAGATGGCGCGCGGCGTTGCGGAAGCACTCGACCTGCTCGTCCTGGGTGAGCAGGTTCGTGATCGTGTTGTAGACGAGGTAGACCAGGGTGAACTCGCCGGGGACGGTGGTCGTGGCCATGTCCCCGAGGGCGACCGGGAGCCTGTCCTCGTCGATCTTGCGCCGCAGGACCGCCGCCATGTGCTCGGACAGTTCGATGCCCACCACGGGCACTCCGCGTTCCTGCAGCGGGACGCCGACGCGTCCGGTCCCGATGGCGAACTCCAACGCCCGCCCGTCACCGGCGAGTTCGGAGAGGAAGTCGAGAGTCGGTCCGAGGAAGGAGGCCGAGGACCTCTCGGCCTCCCCGGCGTCGTAGCGTTCGGCGGTTTCGCGGCTCCACAGTTCGCTGCTCGTCACGGGCGGTCACTTTGCCGGGCGGGACGGGAGGCTGTCCACGTGTTTTCCCGCCGCCGGCTCCGCCGGCAGGTCAGCGGCCCGGAGGTTACTCTGTGTCCTGCTCGGCCCGTTCCGCGTCGCGCTGCTTCAGGCGTGCCGTCTCCTTGCGCACCTCGGCCTGCGTGGCGCGCTCCTTCTCCAGCCACTCGGGCTGCCCCTGCTTCAGCGCCTCGATCTGCTCGGTGGTCAGCGCCTCGGTGACCCCGCCGCGCGCGAGACCGGAGATGGAGACACCCAGCTTGGCCGCGACCACGGGGCGGGGATGGGGGCCGTTGCGTCGCAGCTCCCGCAGCCACTCGGGCGGATCGGCCTGGAGCTCGATGAGCTCGGCACGCGAGACGACGCCCTCCTGGAACTCGGCGGGCGTGGCGGGGAGGTACACACCCAGCTTCTTCGCCGCGGTGGCGGGCTTCATCGTCTGGGCGGTCTGGTGCGACTTCATGGTGTCCAGACTATCGACCGCTGACGGGAGGGCCGACCACGCCCGGTAATCTGGCGGCGTGACCGGCTCGGATGCATCTGCCTCGTTCCGGCTCGCGTACGTCCCCGGGGCGACGCCCGCCAAGTGGGCGCGCATCTGGAACGAGCGCCTGCCCGACGTCCCCCTCGCCCTCGTCCAGGTTCCGGCCGCCGAGGTCGCCGACGTGCTGCGCGGCGGCGCGGCGGACGCGGGGCTCGTACGCCTGCCGGTGGACCGTACGTACTTCAGCGCGATCCCCCTGTACACCGAGACCACGGTGGTGATCGTCCCCAAGGACCATCTCGTGACGGCCGTGGACGAGGTGTCCGTGGCGGACCTGGCCGACGAGGTCGTCCTCCACCCGCTCGACGACGTCCTCGGCTGGGAACGGCCGCCCGGCGAGGAGGCCTTCGAGCGTCCCGCCACCACGGCCGACGCCGTCGAACTGGTGGCGGCCGGAGTGGGGGTGCTCGTCGTCCCCCAGTCGCTGGCCCGCCTCCACCACCGCAGGGACCTCACCTACCGGCCGGTCGCCGACGCCCCGCAGTCGGGCATCGCGCTGTGCTGGCCGGAGGAGGCGCACACCGACCTGGTGGAGCACTTCATCGGGATCGTGCGCGGCCGGACCGTGAACAGCACCCGGGGCCGTGGCCAGGCCCCGTCCGAGGAGCAGCCGGGGCGCAAGGACCGGCGTGCGGAGGCGGCGGACACCCGTCGCAAGTCCGCCACCAGCGGAAGGACCGGCGGAAAGACCGGCGGGAAGACTGGGGGAACGACCGGCGGAAAGGCGGGCGGCCGTACGGGCCAGGCCGCGGGCCGCTCCGGCAGGACGACCGGCCGTGCGGACGGCCCCGCGGCCCGCAACCGGCGCGGTGGCTCGGGTGGCTCGGGCAGGGGCGGCGGGCGCGGCAGGCCGGGCCGCGGAGCGTAGCCGCCCCCTGCGTCACCGGCCCGCGTGCCATCGCCCCCGGTGCCACAACCTCCCTGGTCAGTCACCCCACGGGGTCAGCCACACCCCCTGAGTCCCGCCCCCGCATCACGCCCGCACGCCGCGGCCGATCGACTCCACCAGCGGCAGCAGCCGGAACGGGACCCGCTCGCGCAACGCCACCTCCGTACGGGTGCGCACCACGCCCGGCAGGCTGATGAGCTTCTGGATGACGTCCTCCAGGTGGGCGTTGTCGCGCGCCACGACACGGGTGAGCAGGTCGCCTCCGCCAGTGATGGAGAACGCCTCGACGATCTCCGGTACGGCGGCCAGCGCCTCCCCGACATCGTCCAGATGGCCCTGGGTGACCTCGATGTGCACGAACGCCAGGACCGGGTGGCCGAGCGCGACGGGGGAGAGGGCGGGACCCGTACCGGTGATCACGCCGTCCCGTTCGAGGCGGTCGAGGCGGGCCTGGAGGGTGCCCCGTGCGACACCGAGGATGCGGGCGCACTCGCGCACGCTGGTGCGCGGCTGCTCCAGAAGCAGCCGCAGAACGCGGGTGTCGAGTTCGTCCACGGCCATGGCGACGGGGGTCTCCTCCCAGATCGTTGATCGATGCCGATTGTACCAATGGCTCGCCGGAACGCCCTCCGACTGGACCAGTCTCCGTGGTCCATTGGCCCGCGGCCAGCGCGTTGATCATGTGCCCGAATGCGCCAATGGCTCAGTGATGCCGGGTTCGTTTGAGCCAGGGGTGCCGGGGATGCTCTCATGGACATGTCGACGGCGCTGCGGATCCCCGCGGCGCCTTTCTCATGCCGGTGTCGCACCGGCGTTCCGGGTGTCTTCCACAGGGGGCGGTAAGCAGTGCTGAAGAGGGTGTTCGTGGCTCCGGACCCGGGGCGGACACGGCTGCGTTTCGCCGCCAGGGCCGTCCTCGGCATCGGCCTGGCGGTCGCCGTCTGCGGGCTGGCCGGACACTCGCTGCCGGGCGCCGTCACCGGCGGACTCGCCGCGCTGCTCGCCCTGTTCACCGTCACCGACCCCACGGTGCGAGGACAGCTCGTCACCACCGTGCTGCTGCCGGCCGCCGGCCTGCCCGTGCTCGCCGTCGCGGCCGCGCTCCACGACCACCCGACGGCACGCGACCTCGCCTTCCTCGCCGTGGTCGGCGCGGGCGTGTACGCGCGCCGCTGGGGGCCGCGCGGCCATAGCCTCGGCGTGTTCGCGTTCATGACCTTCTTCGTGGCGCAGTTCCTGCACACCAGGACCGGGCAACTGGCCGAGGTGTCCGCCGCCGTCCTGCTGTCCGTGCTCACCGCGGCGGTGGTGCGCTTCGGCGTGTGGTGCTACGAGCGCCGGCTGCCCGCCGCGGCCGCTCCCGCCGGCCTGGGCGGCCGCGGACTGGACCGGGTGTCCACGCGGCAGGCCGTGCAGGCGACCGCGGGCGCCTGCTTCGCGCTCGTCGTGGGCCAGCTGGTGTCCGGGGACCGCTGGTACTGGGCCGTCGGTGCCACCTGGTGGGTGTTCGTGAACACCGCCTCGCGCGGCGAGACCCTGGTCCGCGGCTTCCGCCGGGTCCTCGGCACGGTGCTGGGCATCGGCCTGGCCGCCCCGGTCGTCGTTCCGCTGCACGGGGCCCCGCTCCCCACCGCCGTCCTGGTCGCCGTCTGCGTCTTCGGCATCTTCTACACGGCCGCGGTGTCCTACACCTGGATGATGCTCTGGGTCACGGTGCTCGCCACTGCGCTCTACGGCCTGCTCGGCGTCCTCGTGCCCGGGCTGCTCGCCCTGCGGCTCGGGGAGACGGCCGTCGGCGCGCTCGGCGCCTGGCTCGCCGTGCTCTTCGTGCTGCCCGTCACCACCCACGCCGTCACGGACGCCTGGATCCAGCGGGCCCTGCGCTGTGTCCACGCGTGCACGGCCGAGGCCGCGGCCCGGCTCTCAGGGATCGTCGGCGCCGACCCGGCCCCTCGCGTCGCCGAACTGGAGCAGCTGCTCGGCCGGGTGCGGCTCTCCGTCGCCCCGCTCGTGCACCCGCTGAACCCGGTGCGCGGCCGCAGGCGGCGCGCCCGGCAGGTGCTCGCCCTGCTCGACGACTGCGCTCGCGAGATCCGCGGCCTCGTCGCCGTCGCCGCCGATCCTGAGGCCTCCCACGACGAGCGGCTCGCCGCCGCGTGCCGCCGCGTGGAGAGCGCGGTGGAGGCCCTCGTCGACGACGGCGCCCGCACCGTTCCGCAGGCCGCCCCCGTCCATCCCCGGCCGACGGCCGCGGAGGCCGCCCTCACCCATCTCCACGCCCTGGAACACGCCCTGGCGGAACTGGCCACGCCGCTGCGGGCGCCGTCGGGCTCGCCGATGGTGGGTGCGTGACACCGACGGCCTCGTGACGCCAACGGCACGAGGCGGGCCACACCGCGACTTGGTCTAGACCGAACGGGGGTGACTGCTACCGTCGCTCGGACGGGACGACCGAGAGGGGACCAGTGGTGGCACACGGCGGTAGGCGGCGGGCGTTCATCGGGTCGTTCACGGCGGCGGGAGGCCCAGGGGTCGTCACCGCGGCGGTGTCCGAGGACGGCGGGGCGCTGACCGTGCTCAGCAGCTTCGACGGCGTCCTCGACCCCTCGTACCTGGCCCTGTCCCGCGACGGCGGCACGCTCTACGCGGTGAGTGAGACGGCCGAGGGCGCCGTGGCGGCCTACCGCGTGAAGGGCGAGACGGTCGAGCTGACCGGACCGCCGGTGAGCGTCGGAGGCAGCGGCCCCACCCACCTGAGCCTGCTCGACGGGCACGTCCTGACGGCCAACTACGGTTCCGGCAGCGTCAGCACCGTTCCCGTCCGCGCCGACGGGCGCCTCGCCCCGGCCGCCTCGGACGTGCTGCGGCACACCGGCTCGGGCCCGCACGAGCGCCGCCAGCGCGGTCCGCACGCGCACCAGGTGCAGCCGGACCCGAGCGGCCGGTGGGCCGTCAGTGTGGACCTCGGCACCGACTCGGTCCGGGTGTGCACGCTGGCCGACGGGCGGCTCGCCGTGCACCGGGAGATCGCGCTGTGGCCAGGCTCCGGGCCCCGTCACATGGCGTTCCACCCGGACGGCGGGTACGCCTATGTCGTCAACGAACTGAGACCCACCGTCACGGTCTGCCGCTGGGGCCCCGCCGAGGGCTCGCTCAAGCCCCTGACCGAGAACCCGGTCCTGCCGGACGCCCCGGCCCACGACGCTTATCCCTCGGGCATCGTGGTGGCGCCGGACGGCCGGTTCCTGTGGACCGCGACGCGCGGCGAGGACGTCCTGTCCGTGTTCGCGGTCGAGGCGGACGGGGAGCGGCTGCGGCTGGTCGGGTGCGTACCGTGCGGCGGCCACTGGCCCCGGGCGCTGACCTTCTCCGACGGCTTCCTGTACGTCGCCAACGAGCGCTCCGGGGACGTGACCTGGTTCGCCGTGGACGAGGAGACGGGGCTGCCCGCGAGGGCCGGGAAGGTCGCGGTGGCGGCGGCGTCCTGCGTGGTCTTCGGCTGAACGCACGCACGCCCGCACGGTCGCCGGCACGACACGAGCAACCCGAACGACACGGGCGGCACCGACGACCCGAATGACACGGACGACCCTGACGGCCCGGCTGGTGGCGTGGTCGGCGCGTCGGCACGGCGAAGGACCCGCCCCTCGGATGGCGAGGAGCGGGCCCCAGGTCGTACGGGGTGAAGGCTGCGAGGGTCAGTGAGCCGGTGCGCCCTGCGGCTGCTGCGGGGCGATGCCCAGGGCCGTCGTGTAGGCGGCCAGGGCGAGCTTGCCGATCGCCGGGTACGGGCCGAGCGCCTCGGCGGCGGCACAGCCCGCCTCCTCGGCCGCGGCCTGGACCAGCTCGGCGTCGATCTCCGGGCCGATCAGGTACGGCGCCAGGGCGAGCTGCTGGGAGCCCGCGGTCCGCAGCTGCTCGGCGACGGAGGCGATCGAGCCGTCCTGGTCGAGGGCGGCCGCCATCACCGGCACGGCGAGGCGGGCGGCGAGCAGCATGCCGGTGATCCCGGCCGCCTGCACGGCCTCTTCGCCGCCGACCGAGGCCAGGATGATTCCGTCCGCCGCGGTCGCCACGGTGAACAGGCGGGCGCGGTCGGCGCGGGCCAGGCCCGCCTCCGACAGCCGGACGTGCAGCGCCTCGGCGAGCAGCGGGTGGGGGCCGAGCACATCGGTCAGCTCGGCGGCGACCCGGCTGTCCATGACGGCCTGACGGATCCGGCGCAGCAGCGCGTTGTCCGGACCGGCCAGCAGCGGCACCACGACCGCGACGGGGCCGTCGGGCTCCTTGACGTCCGCGCCGGCGGCGACGGCCTGCTCGTAACGGGCGGTCCGCTCCTCGGCCGCGCGGGTGAGCACGGACTGCACGGTCGGGTGGTCGGCGTCGTCACCGTCGAGGTAGCCGATCCGGGCGTCGAGGCCGGGCAGCTCGGAACGGGCGATGCTCACGACCTCCTCGGCGAGGCCCCGCGTGGCGTCGCCAGGGGTCCCCGGCACCGCGAGGACGAGAGCGGGTGCGCCCTCGGGCGCCGCCAGCGGCTCGGGGCGGCGGTGCCGTCCCGGCTGGCGGGGGCGCGGCATTCGTACTGGTAGGCCGGGCGCGGGCCCAGTGGGGGAGCTCATGGCGCCGCATGTTACTAACTTCTGAGGTTCCCCTGTTCGGGGAGGGTGCAGGTGAGCGGTATCCGTCCGGTTTTGTCTGATGGGTTACGTACCGATGCGTGGCGTGGTCCGGCTGTCCCGGGCCGGGTCCGGCAACTCACGCCGCCCATTGGGGCATTTGTCCGGCAGATGTGGACGTGGGGGATCAATCCCCTTGTGGGGGAGGCGTGTACAGCAACTTCTCATCAGCCGGAAGGGCGAGGACGTCCCTGGCCAGGTCGGTCGCGATGCGCACGCAGCCGTGCAGCGGATCGCCCTCGGCGCGCACCCGCCGTGCGTGCGGGAGCCGCTGGGAGAGTTCCCTCTCCAGCGGTACGAGGAGCGCGTCGCCCAGCTTGAACAGGCCGCCGGTCAGGGCGAGCAGCGGCTCTCCCGAGCGCGGGCAGACGGCCGCGGCGGACTCGGCCATGTGCCGGGCCGCCGCGCGCAGCACACCGGCCGCGACGGGGTCGTCGGCCGCGCAGGCCGCCACCTCGGGCGCGAAGGAGGCCAGGACGGCGGCCCGGTCGGAGCGCGGGTAGAGCCTGCCGGGCAGTTCCGCCATCGGCCCGAACGCCTCCTCGGCGCGGGCCAGCAGTGGCGCCGAGCCGCCGTCCCGCCCGTCGTGGGCGCGCAGCGCGGCCTCCAGGCCCGCGCGTCCGATCCACGCTCCGCTGCCGCAGTCGCCGAGCAGATGCCCCCAGCCGTCCGCCCGCCGCCAGCCCGTGAGATCGGTGCCGATCGCGATCAGACCGGTCCCGGCGGCGACGACCGCGCCGGGGCGGGGACCCAGGGCGCCGGTGTAGGCGGTGACCGCGTCGGCGACCAGCGCGACCCTGCGTACGCCGAGGTGCCGTGCCAGCGCTCCGGGCAGTTCGGCGCGCAGCGCGTCGCCCAGGGTGGCGAGCCCGGCTGCCCCCAGTACGGCCGTCTCCAGCCGCCCCACGCCGGCCTCGGTGACCAACGCCCTTGCCATGGGCACCAGTTGCTCCATGAGATGCCCGGGGTCGATGCCCCGCGCGCCGGTGCGCACCGGCTCACCGCACTCCCCGCGGGCCAGCGGTCCGCGCCCGGGCACACCGACGACGGCCCGGAGTCCGGAGCCGCCCGAGTCCACGGCGAGGAATCCGGCCGAGTGAGGGAGCGGTTTGGGCGCTGGAGGCACCGGGCTCCTTCCCCCTGGCGGCCGGCCGCGCGATCCGCCCGGCCGGCACGACGGCCTTGGTCGAGGAGGAACACTAGCGCCCGCGGAGGCCCGCGGGGGACGGTCCGAGGGCAGGCGTTGTCGGTGTGGGCCGCTAGAGTGACACGGCGTGGCACCACGACCGTTGCATGAACTAGTAGAGGCCGGCTGGGCGAAGGCCCTGGAACCGGTGGCCGGACGTATCGCGGGCATGGGCGACTTCCTGCGCGCCGAGGTCGCGGCCGGCCGGACGTATCTCCCGGCGGGAGCGAACGTCCTGCGGGCGTTCCAGCAACCCTTCGACGACGTACGGATTCTGATCGTGGGTCAGGATCCCTATCCCACGCCGGGAATGGCGATCGGCCTGAGCTTCGCGGTCTCGCCGGAGGTGCGGTCGCTCCCGGGCAGCCTGGAGAACATCTACCGGGAACTGAACTCGGATCTCGGCCTGCCCAGGCCCTCCAACGGTGATCTGACCCCGTGGACCCGGCAGGGCGTACTGCTGCTCAACAGGGCGCTCACCACGGCCCCGCGCAAGCCGGGCGCGCACCGGGGCAAGGGCTGGGAGGAGGTGACCGAGCAGGCCATCCGCGCTCTCGTCGCGCGGGAGCGGCCGCTGGTGTCGATCCTGTGGGGGCGGGACGCGCGCAATCTGCGTCCGCTGCTCGGCGAGTATCCGGCGATCGAGTCGGCGCACCCCTCGCCCATGTCCGCGGACCGGGGCTTCTTCGGCTCACGCCCGTTCAGCCGGGCCAACGAACTCCTCCAGCGCCAGGGGGCCGAGCCGGTGGACTGGCGGCTTCCCTAGGGGCTTTCGTTCGTGTCACCGGGCGGACCAGCAGTCGGCCGCCTCCTCGGCCTGGCGGGCCTTCGTACTGGCTCCGCACGGCGGCACCGGGCTGCGGAAGTCAACGGACGTCAAAAGTTCCTGGTCAAGCTGGACAAGGAAGTACCCGCCGGTCTCCTGAGTGATCGATTAGGGTTGCCCGATGTTCGAAGGAAAGCTGGTAAGACTGCGCGCGCTGGCCTCCGAAGACGCCGAGCACCATCTCCGGTGGCGCAATGACCCGGAGGTGGTGCGCTGGGCCGCGGGTGGTGACCCGTGTTTCGGTCCCGTCACAGCGGAAGCGATCGGGCTGGGCTTCGACACCATGCTGCGGCTGAGCCCGAGGGAGTCGGCTGTGTTCACGGTCGAGGACCTGGCGGGCGGGAAGGTGATAGGCATGGCCGACTACCGGGACCTCGACCCCTACGCCGGAGTGGCCACGCTGGGAGTCACCATCGGCGAGCGGGAGTTCTGGGGCCGCGGCCACGGCAGTGACGCGTTGCGGCTGCTCGTGGACCACCTGTTCGGCGCCTACTGCCTGAGCCGGTTGGAGCTGGACACCTGGAGCGGCAACGAGCGCGCCGTGCGTGCCTTCACCAGGCTGGGTTTCCGTGAGGAAGGCCGCCGCCGGTCGGCTGTGCTGGTGGAGGGGGAGCGCTACGACCGCGTGCTCTTCGGAATGCTGCGCGAAGAGTGGGCGAACCCCGCGTGACGCCGTAAGTTTCCTCCTTTCAGGGGCTGTTGGCGGGGGCAGGAACGAGGACGCCCAAGACGTTTTGTGACGAACAACCGGACAACCCCCGCGACTGCGTAAGGCCGCCGAGCCGCTCCGTCATGGCGGCGCGTGAGAGCAGGTGGCCCAGTCCTCCGGCTGCAGCTGTCACCGCCGCGGCGATCAGCAACGTCCCGACCGGACCGGGCCGGCAGGCCGCCATGAAGGCGACTGCTTCCGTCGCGAACACACCCTCACTCAGGCCCAGCAGCCCCCAACGGTGAGGTGGGGATCACTCAACCGATGACCGCCGCCCGCACGCAGAGCACGTCGGGCAGGTGCGAGGCCAGTTGCCGCCAGCTGTCGCCGTCGTTGGCCGACGCGTACACCTCGCCGTTGCGATTGCCGAAGTAGACGCCGGCCGGGTCCGCGTCGTCGGTGCACAGCGCGTCGCGCAGCACCGTGCCGTAATGGTCCTCCGAGGGCAGGCCCGCCGCGAGCGGCTCCCAGCTCCGGCCCGCGTCCGCGGTGCGGAACACGCGGCAGCGGCGGCCGGCGGGCACCCGGTCCGCGTCCGCGCTGATGGGGAAGACGTACGCGGTGCCGCCGCGGTGCGGGTGGGCGGCCGCGGTGAAGCCGAACGTCGACGGCAGGCCCTCGCCGATGTCCGTCCAGTGCGCGCCCTTGTCGTCGCTGCGGTACACCCCCCAGTGGTTCTGCAGGTACAGCCGGTCGAGATTCTCCGCGTCCTGCGTGACCTTGTGCACGCACTGGCCGAACTCCGGGTTCGGATCCGGCAGGAACACGGCGGAGACCCCGGAGTTGGACGGCGCCCAGCTCGCTCCGCCGTCGGCCGTGCGGAACACCCCGGCGGTCGACACGGCGACGGTGACCGCCCGCGGATCGCGCCGGTCCGTCACCACGGTGTGCAGGCCCTCACCGCCGCCGCCCGGCACCCACTTCGACCGTGTGGGGTGCTCCCACAGCGGGCGGACCAGCTCGAAGCTCTCGCCGCGGTCCTCGGAGCGGTACAGCGCCGCCGGTTCCGTGCCCGCGTAGACCACGTCGGGCTCGGCGGCGGCCGGATGCAGTTGCCACACCCGCTCCAGGGAGGCGCCGGTGTCCTTGGGGAACCGCACGGCGGGGCGGGCCGGTTCGGTCCAGGTGCGGCCGAGGTCGTCGGAGTGGAACACCGACGGGCCCCAGTGGGCGCTGTCCCCGCCGGCCAGCAGCCGCGGGACGGGGCCGCGGACGTCGATGGCGACGGAGTAGACAGCCTGGGCGTTGAAGTGGGGACTCTCGTCGAACTCCCAGACGCCGCCCCGTCGCCGCCCGATGAACAGGCCCTTTCGCGTGCCCACGGCGAGCAGTACCTCGGTCATGCCGATCACCTCCGCGAGGTCTTCGTCCGGACCTCTTTGTCCTGGACACCGGCCAGTCTGCACCCCACCACTGACAGTCCTCACCGCATCGGCGTCGTCGCAGGTCACAGCGGCATGGCTGGGATACGGAGCCCGGTCGCGCCCACCGACGGTGCCGGGGCGGCCGGGCCCCGGCACCCATGGGTGGGCCGGGGCGGGGAACTCGGCGTGAGCATCGGGGCGCCCTTCACCGTATGGGAGGGCGGTCCGGCAGGTCCGTGTGCTTGTGAGGAGGATGCCGTCGATGGCGTTCCGTGGTCCGAAGGCGCGGCTGTGGCGGTGGCGCCGCAATCCGCTCAAACGCCGCGCCGACACGGTGGAGGCCTGGGTCGTGCTCGGTACCTGGGTGCTAGGCGTTCTCGCCGGGGTGCTCGCCGGATGGACGGCGGCCCTGGGCGCGGAGCAGGCCACGGCCCAGGAACCCCTCGCGCGGACGGCCACGGTCGCGCGGGTCACCGAGCGGGCGCCCGGCACGTCCCCCGGAACCGGCGAGGACACCGGCACGAAACTGCGCGTGTGGGGAAAGGTGCGCTGGACCGCCCCGGACGGCACCGAGCGCACCGGCTGGGCGCGGGTGCGGCCCGGCAGCGCCGCCGGCACCCCCGTCACCGTGTGGATCGACTCCCGGGGGCGGCTGGTGACGGAGCCGGCCACGCCCGCCCAGGCGCGCGCGCGGGCCGTCATGGCCGGCGGCCTGGTGGGACTGGGCGCCGCCTCCGTCCCTCTCGTCATCGGCCACGTCGCGCGCGCCGGACTGGAACGCCGCCGCCTGGCCCAGTGGGACACCGAGTGGGCCCGCTTCGGCCCCCTGTGGAGCCGCAACGCCGGGTGACCGCCCTCGCCGGACGGCGCCGCGGACGGGCCGGGGAGAGCCGGAAGGCGCCGCCGCCGGGGCGGGCGTCGGAGACGGCGGGGTTCGGTGTCGTCGGGGTTCGGTGCCGGCACGAGCGGGCGCTGGGACCAGAGGGAACAGGTCCCCGGTACCCGGGACGCTGCGGCCGGAAGGAACAGGGTCCCCGGCAGCTGGGACGCGGTGACAGGAGACGGCACGCCGCCCGTGCCACCTACCCCGGAAGCGCCCGTTCCAGAATGGCGTCGACGTCCGCGCTGTCCGGCAGCGTGCCGAAGGAGTGGCCCCAGTCGCCGCCCAGACGGGTCGCGCAGAAGGCGTCGGCGACGGCGGGCGGGGCGTGCCGGACGAGCAGGGAAGCCTGCAAGGTCAGGGCCATGAGCTCGACCAGGCGGCGGGCGCCGGCCGGGGACGCCTCGCCCAGACCGGCCCTGAGCCGGTCCACGGCCGCGTCCAGGCGGGCGTCGGCGCCCCGGCCCAGGTCGAGTTCGGCGAACAGCGCCTCCGCGGTGCCGGGCTCCCGGCCGAGTGCCCGCAGGACGTCCAGGGCGTTGACGTTGCCCGAGCCCTCCCAGATCGACAGCAGCGGCGCCTCCCGGTAGTGCCGGGGCATCCCCGACTCCTCGACGTAACCGTTGCCGCCCAGGCACTCCAGAGCCTCCGCGGTGAAGGCGGGCCCCCGCTTGGTGACCCAGAACTTGCCGACCGCGGTCGCGATCCTCCGGAACGCGGCCTCGCCGCCCCCGCCGCCCGCGCCCGCCGTCCGGTCGGCCGCACCGGCCAGCCGCAGCGTGAGCGTCGTCGCCGCCTCCGACTCCAGCGCCAGGTCGGCCAGCACGTTCCGCATGAGTGGCTGGTCGATGAGCAGTGCGCCGAAGGCGCGGCGGTGCCGGACGTGGTGGCCCGCCTCGACCAGGGTCTTGCGCATGAGCGCCGCCGACATCATCACGCAGTCCAGGCGCGTGCAGTTGACCATCTCGATGATGGTCTTGACGCCCCGCCCCTCCGGCCCGACCAGCCAGGCCACCGTCCCGTCGAACTCCGGCTCGGAGGACGCGTTGGACCGGTTGCCGAGCTTGTCCTTGAGCCTCTGGATGCGGAAGGTGTTGCGGCTGCCGTCGGGCAGTACGCGCGGCACCAGGAAGCAGGACAGCCCGCCGGGAGCCTGGGCGAGCACCAGGAAGACGTCGCACATGGGCGCCGACGTGAACCACTTGTGCCCGCGCAGGGTGTAGACGCCGGGCTCAGCGGTCGGCGTGGCCGCCGTGGTGTTCGTCCGTACGTCCGAGCCGCCCTGCTTCTCGGTCATCCCCATGCCCGCCAGCAGGCCCTGCTTCTCGGCCGGCACCCGCAGTCCGGGCTCGTACACCCGGGCTGTCAGCGGCGGCTCGTACACGGCTGCCAGTTCCGGCTGGGCGCGCAGGGCGGGTACGGCGGCGTACGTCATCGACGTCGGACAGCCATGACCGGCGTCCGTGTGCCCCCAGACCAGACCACCGGCGCTGCGGGCCACATGCGCGCCGGGCCGGTCGTCCGCCCAGGGGGCGCCGGCCAGGCCCTCGGCGACCGCCGTCCGCATCAGGTGGTGCCAGGCGGGGTGGAAGTCGACCTCGTCGACCCGGTTGCCGTGACGGTCGTGGGTGCGCAGTACGGGCTCGTGCCGGTTGGCCTGCTCGGCCCACTCCTGAGCCTCGACGCTCCCGGCCAGCGCCCCGAGCCGCCGCAGGTCCGTCTCGGCCCACCCCGCGCCCTCCCGGCGCAGGCCCTCCAGCAGTGCCGCGTCGTCGGACGCGTCGTAGGGCGCCAGGTCAGGCGCCTGGTTGGTGACGGCGTGCGTGGCGCCCTGCCCGAGCGGCAGGGGCAGCGGTTCGGACGGCGCCCCTCCGTCGGACTGCGCCTGCTGCTCCTGCCGCTCCTGCGCGAGTGTCGAGGCCATAAGGTCTATGTTGCACTCTGGCTGCGGTCGCAGCAAGAGTGCAACACGTCGGAGGTCCGTACAGTACGGGACCATGAACGCCTTCCAGGGGCCCGCCGAGGCCGGGCTGCGGCCGCTGTCCGCGCGGTCGGTCGTCCTGAGCCTGCTCCTTGGCACGCACCCGCCCGAACTGCCGGTCAAGGACCTCGTGCGGGCGGTCGAGCCCTTCGGGATCGGCGGATCCACCCTGCGCGCGGCCCTGAGCCGGATGGTCGCCGCCGGGGACCTGCGACGGTCCGACACCGTCTACGGCCTCAGCGACCGGCTGCTGGCACGCCAGCGGCGCCAGGACGCGGCCGTGCACCCCGAGACACGCCCCTGGGACGGGGAGTGGGAGATGGTCGTCGTGACGGCGACCGGCCGCGAGCCCGCGGAACGCGCCGAGCTGCGGGCCCGGTTGACCACTCTCCGGCTCGCGGAACTCCGCGAGGGCGTCTGGCTGCGCCCCGCCAACCTGCTTCGCCCCTGGCCGGGTGAACTGTCCCCGGCCGTCCGGCGTTTCACCGCCCGGCCCGAGGAGCCCGCCGCCGATCTGGCCGCGCGCCTGTGGCCGGTCGGCGACTGGGCGGCGACGGCCCGCGCACTGCTCGCCCTGGTCGCGCGCACGGACCGGCCCGCCGACCGCTTCACCGTCCTCGCGGCCGTCGTACGGCACCTGCTGGCCGACCCCGTGCTGCCCGCGCCCCTGCTGCCCGCGCACTGGCCGGGCCCGGAACTGCGCACCGCCTACACCGACTGCCGACGGGAGTTGACCGAGGAGATGCTCGGACACGCGAGGCGGTGAACGCGGGGCGGCGGTGACGCGCGGCGGCGGTCGTACGCGGCGCCTCCGGGCACACCGCGCACGACCGCCCCCTCACCGTGTCGGGATCACTTGTAAGTGATGTCGGACGCCGTGTACTTGCAGTAGGTGCCGTCGGCGTCCGTGCCGCCCTTGGTCGGCTCGGCGCCGGTGTTGTTCCCCGTGTACTTCTGGCAGGGGATGATCTTCTTGCCGGAGTCCCCGACGATGGTGATCTTCTTCAGGGACACGCTGTCCCCGTAGTTGGTGTTGATGCCGGCGATCCGGCCGCCCTTGTAGGTGGCCTCGATCGTGTTGAGGTTGATGGTCCGCTTGTACTGCGTCTTGCAGTTGCCGCAACTGCGCACGAAGGTGCCGAAGTTCTGCACCGCGAAGTTCGACACGTTCAGCGTGCCGGCGCCGTTGAACTGGAAGACCTTGTCGGTGGCCTCCTTCGCGCCGCCGCCGGAGACGGTGTAGACGTTGGAGGACGAGGAGCCGAGGAACGTCGCGGCGTCCTCGCCGACGTCCTCCCACCAGACGTTCTGCAGCGTGCAACTGCCGAGGCAGTGGATGCCGTCGGCGGCGGGGGAGCCGATGATGACGTTCTTCAGGACGGCACCGGCGGCCAGTTCCAGGATCGGCTTCTGGTTCTCGTCCTGGCCTCCGGTGCCCAGGGCCCCGCTGCCGTACAGGCGCTTCATCCCGTAGTCCTTGGTGCCGGACACCGAGATGGTGGAGGTCACCGCCTGACTGCCGTTGGCGGTGGGCCAGGTGGCGGCGCTCGCCGAGGGCGCCCCTTGCGTCATGAGCATGGCAACCGAGAGTCCGAGTGCGGCCAAACCTCCGGTCACCGCGCGCCGTCGCGGGCGCGGTCGTGCTGCGGGTGTCATGTCCTTGTTCCTTTCGTGCGGTCGGGTGATGGCCGTGCGGTTGGGCGAGGCCGTGTCGTCGGGTTGTGGCGGGCGGTGGTCAGATCTTCCCGGTGCCCGCGCCCGCGGTCACCGAGGAGGCGACGGTGGATGCGGCCTCGGCCGAGTAGCTGTACGGCGGGCTGGTGAAGGTGCCGGTCTGCGACACCTCGGTCGTGGCGCCGCCGAGGTCGTTGCCCCGCAGGTTGGCGTAACCGTCCTGCTTGCTGTCCCGGTTGGTCGTGACGGCGACCGACGTGCTGCGGAAGACGTTGTTCTCGACCAGCATCTGGGCGCCCATGCGCGAGTGCACGGCGGTCTCGGCGCCCACGACGTAGTTGTCGTAGAAGTGCCCCGTGCCGAAACGCAGGCTCGGGATGCGGGAGTTGACGTTGTTGAACCAGTTGTGGTGGTACGTCACCCGCAGATGCCCGGTGTCCTCGCTCGCGTTGCTGTCGCTGTGGCCGACCAGCGAGCCCTTGTAGTGGTCCTTGAAGGTGTTCCAGGACACCGTGACGTAGTCGGAGGCGTGCGAGATGTCGACCAGGCCGTCGTAGTAGTCCTTGCCGTGGTCGCGGTCGGAGGACAGGGAGTTGTGGTCGATCCACACCTTGGTCGAGCCCTGGACGGTGATGGCGTCCGTCCCGACGGCCTTGCTGATCTGCAGGTTGCGGACGACGACGTTGCTGACGTTCTTCAGCCGCAGCCCGCCGCCGGTGAACCCGGACGACGAACCGACGCCCAGCACCGTGGTGTTGGAGCCGACGTCGACCTGACCGCTCAGGGAGATCAGACCGCTCACCTTGATCACCTTGGCGGTGTTGCCGGTCACGGCCGACTTGAAGGCGCTGAGCGTCGTGACGGTCACCGCCGAGGTGCTGCCGCCGCCGGTCGTGCCGGCGCCGAATCCGACCGGTGAGCTCTCGGCGGCCACGGCCTGCTGCGGCAGGGCGAGCACCGCGAGGGTGGCGGCCGCGGCGACGATCGCAGCCGGCGCCGACCTGGGTGCGCGGAGGCGTGAGGGGCGAGTACGCATACGGATGCTGTCCCTTCGAAGGACTGGGTGGGGGCGTATACGAGGGTGCGTCAGGTCGTATACGTGAATGCCGTGCAGCATCTGGAACGAATTACGCGTCAGGGTGGCCTGGAGGGCCTGTAGTAGCGCCCTTCGGTCATGCTGTTGAACGGAACGTAGAGTGCAAGCGCTTTCTAGTCAACGCCTCGCGCAGGTCACATCCAGCCACTCGCGGGCGGGGGTGGGGTGCGTCGAGGGCGGGGGTGTGGGAGCGCTTCCACGGTGGCCGTGTTCATGCCACCATGCACCAGCGGCAGTCCCGCCGCGGGCAGTCCGGCGCGCTTGGGCCGCCGTGGGTACCCCGTCCGATCGCACCCCCGCACAGCCAACGGAGGACGCACGTGACACCGCCCGGAACAACCCGCCGCTCACGTACGCGCCACGCCGACCTGATCGGCGCGTGCGTTCTGGTGCTGGCCCTCGTTCTCACCGTCTCGGCCGTCACCGCCCTGGTGCACCGTCCGGACCGGGTGACCGCCGCCGGCCGGCCGCAGGCCGCGACCGCACGGCACTGGGTGAACACCTGGACGGCGATGCCGCAGCTCACCGAGCCCGGCAACCTCCCGCCTGCGCCCTTCACCGGCGACCGCGCCGTCCTCGTCGACACCACCGTGCGTCAGACGCTGCACGTGTCCACCGGCGGCCACCGCATCCGGCTGCGCTTCTCCAACGCCTTCGGCGACACCCCGCTGCCCCTGACCGCCGTGACGGTGGCGCTGCCGCGCGACGGCGCGGCCGGTGTCAGCGCCGTCGAGCCGCGTACGACCCGGAAGGTGACGTTCTCCGGGCGGGCCTCGACGACCGTGCCCGTCGGGGCCCAGGCCGTCTCCGACCCGCTGGACCTCGACCTGCGCGCGGCTTCCAACCTCACCGTGACCACCTACCTGGCCGAGGGCCAGCCCTCCCTCGCCCTCACCTCGCACCCGGGCTCGCGCACGACGTCGTACTTCGTCCACGGCGACCACACCCGGGACGCGGACCTGTCCGGGGCGGCCCCGGCCGACCACTGGTATCTGATCAGCGGCGTCGAGGTGGAGGCGAAGGCCGCGACCGAGGCCGTGGCGGTACTCGGCGACTCGCTCACCGACGGGCGCGGCTCCACCACCAACGCCAACGACCGCTGGCCCGACCAGCTCTACGACCGGCTCCGCTCCCGCCCCGCCACCGCGGACCTCGCCGTCCTGAACCAGGCCGCCGGAGGCAACCGCGTCCTGAACGACGGCCTCGGCCCCAACGTCCTCGCCCGCCTGGACCGCGACATCCTCTCCACCAGCGGCGTCGCCTGGCTCATCGTCTTCGAGGGCGTCAACGACATCGGCACCGCCGACCCCACCGCGGCCGCCCAGCGGCAGGTCACCGAGGACCTGATCGCCGCGTACCAGCAGATCGTGGTGCGCGCCCATGCCCAGGGCATCCGTGTCTACGGCGCCACCCTGCTGCCGTTCGGCGGCAACGACCTCTACGACGACCCGGCGGGCCTGCGGGAGAAGTCACGCCAGGCGGTCAACGCCTGGATCCGGGCGAGCGGGCACTTCGACGCGCTGATCGACTTCGACCGCGCGGTCCGCGACTCCGCGCGGCCGAGCCGGCTGCGGCCCGACCTCCACGCCGGTGACTGGCTGCACCTCAACCCGCAGGGCTACGGGGCCCTCGCCGGGGCGATCCCCGCGACCCTGTTCCGCCACTGACGGCTCCGCCCCACGGGCTGCCGGGCGGCCGGCTCGTGGGGTGAGTGCCCGCCGGTCTTGCCGGTGCCGTCCTGCTGACGGAGCAGCAGGACCGCTCCACTGCCGGAGCACCACTGCCGGACCGCCCGGACCGCCGGGCGGTCGGCCTGTGTGACGGGTGCCTGCGGACCTTGCCGGCGCAGTTCCCCTCGGGTGGGTGTGTGCCGCCGCCGAACGTCGGCCTGCGGGGCAGCGCGGCTGGGGGCCCTTCGGCCGGGGGGTGTTCCGCGCGGCGGCCGCGCCCGTGGCGACAGCGGCGCCGGAGCCATGCCGGTGCCGTTCGCGGGAGCGGTTGGCCCCGGTCCGCCGCGGGCGGCGAGCCGCCTTCGGACCGGCCCCCCGCACCTGCTGAGGGGCAGGATGCCGCTCCGCGCGCGGCCGCGACGCGGCCCGTGGCGGACGGCGGATCCCGGTGGCGCGGAAGCGGGCCGTGACGTTGTCTGGGAGAGGCGGGGTGACCAGCACGGTCGTGGGCACCCGGTGGCCACGAGGAGTCGATCTCATCCCAGGCGAGGAGAGTCATGGCTGAGCAGAAGTCGTCGTCCGCCCTTGCGGCGCCGCTGCACGGTGCGGCCTCGGTGCTGCGGAGGGTGCCCGGCGCCGAGACGGTGGGCCGGGCCGCGCAGGGGGCGCTGGACAAGGTCGGCGCCGTCTCGCCGCGCGGGCGGCGGCTCGCGGTGTACACGGGGGCTGGGGTGCTCGGTGTCGCCGGAGTGGTGGAGTGGCCGGTGGCGCTCACCGGCGCGGCCGTGGCCTGGCTGACCCAGCCCCGCCCCGAACGGCCCGTCGGCGGCGAGGAACAGACACGGACGGAGGCACAGACACCGGAGCGGCCGTCGGCCACCGCCACGACCACCGCCACCGCGGCCCGCAAGCCCGCGAAGAAGCGCGGCACGGCTGCCCAGGAGGCCGCGCAGGACGCCGGTGCCGGCCCCGGGGAGCAGGCGTCCGCGCCGGACGCGGACATGGAAACCGACGTGGACACCGGGCCCGACGGGCCGGGGAAGGCCAAGACGTCCGCGGCCGGCCGGGGCAAGTCCTCGAAGGGGCAGGCGGCGGCCACCGGACCCCTCGGCCCGACGGCGCGGCCCGACCGCACCTCCCTCTGAGGGGGCGTCATGGTGTTCGGACTGCTGACCACCCCGTCGGCCGCCGCCCGGCTGGTCACCCGGGCGGCCGCGCCGGCGGTCGGGGCCGCCGCGGGCGCGGTGGCCGGAACGGCACGGGCGGGCGTACGCGGCGCCGACGCCGCCGCGCGGGTCGCGCGTGTCGCCCGCAACGCCCTGCCCGGCACGCCCGGCACGGACCGCCAGTGGCGGTCCGGAACGCGGGCGCACCTGTCGCTGCGCTCCCTGGACCCGCAGAAGGTGCTGCGCGCGGGCGGGAAGGCGCAACTGGCCCGGCAGATCGCCGCGAAACTGGCCGAGCGGCCCGACGTGCTCTTCGCCTGCTGGGACGAGGGCCTCGGGCGACTCGTCGTCACCGTGACGGAGGAGGAGGCCGCCGACGAGGTCGTGGACGGCGCGGCCGGCCTCGCGGCCCGCCACGGGCTCGTCCTGGACGGCGACGATCCGGAGGAGCTCACGCATCCGGGGGACCCGGCCGGGGTGCGGGCGGCCGCGGCCACGCTGGCCGCCGACGTGGTGGGCGTCGGCGTGGCACTGGCCTCCTACGCGTTGCGTCTGCCGCCCTCGCCGCGCATGGTGACCGCCGCGGTGACGCTGCTGAGGGAGAACCCGAGCTTCCGAGCCGGACTGAGCGCCCGGCTGGGCAGGTCCCGTATGGACTTCCTGCTCGCCTGCGCGAACGCCGCCGCCCATGGCACCGGCCAGACCCCCACCTCGCTGGTCCTGGACGGCGCGCTGCGCGCCGGCCAACTGGCCGACACGGTGGCCCGCACGGCCGCCTTCGACGCGCGGCACGACGAGCTGTGCGCATCCGGCCGCGTCAGCGTCGCCGCGGACGACACTCCCCGCCCGCCGCTGCGCGTCACACCGGCCCAGGAGTACGCCAATCACGCCTCTGCCGGCAGCGTGCTGGGCGCGGCGCTGACCATGCTGGTCAAGCGCAACGGGGCCGAGGCCGCCGAGGCGGTGCTCGCCGGTTCGCCCAAGGCCGCGCGCTACGGACCCGCGATCTTCCACGCCGTGCTCGGCACCCTGCTCGCCCGGACCGGCGTGCTGGTCCGGGTGCCGGAGCGGCTGCGGCAACTGGAGATGGTCGGCACCGTCGTCCTGCACTCCAGCGCGCTGCGCACCGAGGACGGGGAGGCCGACCCCTGGGCCGAACCGGTCCTGGACGCGGCACGCCGGGCCCGGCTGCGGGTGGTCCTGGTGGACGATCCCGCCCTGGAGGACCTCACCGGCCTCGCCGACGAGGTCGTGGACGCCCGGCGGCCGCTGGACGACGTGGTGTACGGGCTGCGTGGCGAGGAGGGCACGGTGCTCACCGTCGCCCGGATGCGCTCCGCCGACGATCACGACATCCTGGCCGGACTGCGCGGCAGCGACCTCTCCGTCGCCCTCGTGGACGGCGACGCCGCCGTCGTGTGGGGCGCGGACATACTCGCCCTGCACGGACTGCCCGATGTATGGCGGGTGCTGACGGCCGTCCCGGCGGCCCGGTCGACCGGCCACCGCGCCCAGACCCTGGCCCGGTCAGGCGCCGCGCTGTCCGGGCTGCTCGTGGCCATCGGCGAGTCCAAGGGCGGCCGCAGCCGCCGCGCCCTCCTGCCCGGGCTGCGGCACGCACCGGTCGACGCCGCCGCGGCCGTCGCCCTGCTGTCCGGGACACGCGCCGCCGTCGCCGTGGCGGCGGCGCACGCCCCGCACCCGCGGCCGCGCGTGCACTGGCACGAACTCGACGCCGGCGAGGCCCAGGAGCGGCTGAACCACGAGCTGGCCGGTCGCCGCACCCCGTACCAGTGGGCCGCCGCCCAGGTCCGCAGGACGGTCACCGGCGTCGTCCGGAACCCGGTCCTCGCGCCGGTCCGCTGGACGTACGAGCTGGGGGAGGCCGTGCGGGGCGAACTGCGGGACCCCCTCACCCCGGTCCTGGCCGTCGGCTCGGCGGCCTCGGCGATCCTCGGCTCCGTGGTGGACGCCCTCCTCGTGATCGGCGCGCTCGACCTGAACGCCCTGGTCGGCGGATTCCAGCGGCTGCGCGCCGAGCGTGCCCTGTCCGGCCTGATCGCCGAGCAGAAGCGGAAGGCGCGTGTCGCGCCCCCGGACTCCCCGGCCCCGGACGGCTCCACCGTGACCATCGACGCCGGGAAGCTCAAGCCGGGCGACGTGATCGAGCTGAAGGGAGACGAGGTCGTGCCCGCCGACGCCCGGCTGCTGTGGGAGGACGGCCTGGAGGTCGACGAGTCCGCGCTGACCGGGGAGTCGCTCCCGGTGGAGAAGCAGATCGCCCCGACCCCGCACGCCGCGGTCGCGGACCGCAGCTGCATGGTCTTCGAGGGCACGACCGTGGTGGCCGGGGAGGCCCGGGCCGTCGTGGTCGACACCGGTGACACCACCGAGGCCGCCCGCGCCGTGCACCTCGCCGCCCGTACGCCCCCGTCCGCGGGCGTGCAGGCCAGGCTCCAGGAGCTCACCCGCAAGGCACTGCCGCTGACGCTTGCGGGCGGAGCCGTGCTGACCGGTATCGCGCTGCTGCGCGGCACCTCCGTCCGAGAGGCGGTCAGCGGCGGTGTGGCCGTCGCCGTGGCCGCCGTCCCGGAGGGCCTGCCCCTGGTCGCCACCGTGGCCCAGCTGGCGGCGGCCCGGCGGCTCAGCCGTCACGGCGTCCTGGTGCGCACCCCGCGCACGCTGGAGGCGCTGGGCCGGATGGACACCATCTGCTTCGACAAGACCGGCACCCTCACCGAGAACCGGCTGCGCGTGGTGCGGGCGTCCGACGCCGACGGCGAGGTCCACGTGGTGGGCGACGAGGCCTCCGCGCGGACCCTGCGGTCCGCGGCGCGGGCCTGTCCGCGTCTCAACGGCGACTCGGACCGGCCGGTGCACGCCACCGACGAGGCCGTCCTCGACGCTGCCGGTCCCGACCCGGACTGGGTGGAGCTGGAGGATCTCGGCTTCGAGGCCGCCCGCGGATACGCGGCCGCCGTCGGCCGGGTCGCGGGCGGCCCCCGTCTGCTCGTGGTCAAGGGCGCCCCCGAGACGGTGCTGCCGGCCTGCCCCGACCTCCCCGCCCATGCCACCGACACCTCGCACGCGCTGGCCGGCGACGGACTGCGGGTGCTGGCCGTGGCGCAGCGGCCGCTCGACGACCGCGAGAGCGAGGAGGACGCGCTCGAACGGATGCTTGAGGGGCTGGAGTTCATCGGGCTGCTGGCGCTGTCGGACGTGCCGCGCGACACGTCCATGGCGCTCGTGAGCGGGCTGTACGAGGAGGGCGTTCGACCGGTCATGCTGACCGGCGACCACCCGCAGACCGCCCGGGCCATCGCCACCGAACTGGGCTGGCCCAAGGACACCACCGTGGTCACCGGGGACGAACTCGCCGCCGCGGACAGGTCGGCCCGCGCCCGGATGCTGCGTGACGCGGGTGTGGTCGCCCGGGTGGCGCCCGAGCAGAAGCTCCAGGTCGTGGAGGCGCTGAGGGACGCCGGCCGGGTGGTCGGCATGGTCGGCGACGGAGCCAACGACGCCGCGGCGATCCGGGCCGCCGACATCGGCGTGGGCATCAGCGCCCGCGGCTCGGCGGCGGCGCGCAACGCCGCCGACATCGTCCTGACCGACGACGACCTGACGGTCCTGATCGACGCGATCGGCGAGGGCCGCGCCCTGTGGCACAGCGTCGCCGACGCCATCGCCATCCTGATCGGCGGCAACGCGGGCGAGATCGGCTTCGGCCTGTTCGGCACGCTGCTGTCGGGCACCGCGCCGCTGTCCACCCGGCAGATGCTCATGGTGAACCTGTTCACGGACCTGTTCCCGGCGATGGCCGTGGCGGTGACCCCGAAGGAGGACGCCGAGCAGGCGCGGTCGGCGGCGCCGGAGGACGCGGCGGGCTCCGTCCTGGGCGAGGGGCTGATCCGGCAGATCCGCCACCGTGCCCTGACCACCTGCCTGGGCGCGGCGACGGCCTGGATGATCGGCCGCTGGACCCCCGGCACCGCCCGCCGTTCCAGCACCATGGCCCTGTGCGGCGTGGTCGGCACTCAGCTCGCCCAGACCCTGCTCGACCGCCGGGGCAGCACGCTGGTCCGGGTGACGTCCGTGGGTTCCGCGCTCGCCCTCGCCGCCCTGATCCAGACGCCCGGCGCCAGCCGGGCCCTGGGCTGCACCCCGCTCGGCCCGGTGGCCTGGACCGGCGTCGCCGCGGCGATCGCCCTGGCCCTGACCGGCCAGCGGTTCCTGCCCCAACTGGAGGAGACCGTCCTACGGCTGCTGCCGGAGAGCGGTTCCGCGGCCGTACGGGAGCTGATGGCCGGAGGATGAGGGCGGCGGCCCCGGTCCCGCCAGGGCGCCTGACGGGACCGGGGCGCCACGTCCGCTCACGGACGCGGGACCGGGGCGATGTCCGCTTTCACGGACGGGGGATTGCGACCGCGCCTGCTGACGGATTCCCGCGGGCGCGGGCGCGGGCCGGGTCCGGTGCCGCCGTCCTTCCGCGTCGCGGGGGCGCGGGTCGCCGCACGCGGGTCGCCGCAGTAACGCGTCACGGCGCGGGCAGGCTGCCAGAACCTAGGAGACGGCGGTGCCGGCCGCCGCCCGCAGGGACTCCCAGTCGGGCAGCTTGACCACGCTGCGCCCGAGGGAGACGCCGAGTTCCGCCTCGGCCCGCTCGATGGCCTGCCAGCCCGCCCACCGCACGGGCTCGGCACCCTCGGCACGCAGCACCGGGAAGCTGTCGTCCGGCACCGGCCTGCCCAGGAGCCCGGGCGCGTCCTGGAGCAGCGAGGCGACTGTCTCCTTCGCGCACGGCCGGTTGCTGCCGATGACGCCCGTAGGGCCCCGCTTGATCCAGCCGGCCACGTACTCGCCCGGCGCGACGGCGCCGTCCCGCAGCACGCGCCCGTTCCGGTGGGGCACCGTGCCGGTGCCCGCGTCGAACGGCAGTCCGTCCAGCGGCACCCCTCGGTAGCCCACCGACCGCAGCACCAGCTGGGCCTCGATGTCCTCGTACTGCCCGGTCCCGGTGACGCCGCCGCGTCCGTCCGGTGCCGTGCGCTCCAGCCGCACCGCGCCCACGCGGCCGTCGTCGGCGAGCAGTTCCACGGGGCGCAGGAAGAAACGCAGCCGGATCCGGCGGGTGCCGCCCCTCGGCGGCGTGGCGGCCCAGCCGCGCAGGACCTCGACGTTGCGCCGCTGGGCGGCGGGCAGCGCCGAGGGGTCCGCGCAGGCCGGGTCCAGCGCCAGCTCCCCCGGGTCGACGACGACGTCGGTGTCCGGCAGGGCGCCCAGCTCGCGCAGCTCCTTGGTCGTGAACCGGGCCTGCGACGGGCCGCGCCGGCCCACCATGTGGATCTCGGTGACCCGGCTCGCGGCGAGCGCGGTGAGCGCGCCGTCGGGCATGTCGGTGGGGCTCAGCTCGGCCGGGCCTCGCGCCAGGATGCGCGTGACGTCCACGGCGACGTTGCCCACGCCGACGACGACGGCCGACCGCGCGCCCCGGACGAAACCGCTGTCCGCGGAGTCGGGGTGGGCGCTGTACCAGGAGACGAACTCGGTCGCCGACCAGCTGCCCGGCAGGTCCTCGCCCGGGATGTGCATACGGCGGTCGGTGGCCGCGCCCACGCAGTACACCACCGCGTGGTACAGCTCGCGCAGCCGTGCGACGGGCAGTCCGCCGGGGCCGCCGACCTGGACGCCGCCGAGAAACCGGACCCGTTCGTGCTCAAGGACCGTGCGCAGGTTGTTCTGCAGGGACTTGATCTTCTCGTGGTCCGGTGCCACGCCGTAGCGCACGAGCCCGTACGGGCACGGCAGCCGGTCGAGGACGTCGACGTACACCGAGGGGTCCTGCTGGACCAGGCCCTGAGCGGTGTAGCACCCGCTCGGCCCCGAGCCGACGACGGCGACACGCAGCACGGCGGAACTCCTTACCCCGGGGGCTCACAGGCGGATCACAGGAGATCGCTGATGGCTCCAGCATGGCACCAACGGGCCCGCCGGGGGAGGGAGGCGGCACGGGACCGCCCGCGTGTCGCGGCCCGGACCGTACGCGGACCGCCGGCTACCGCTCCTGCGGGGGCGCCGGGATCCGGCCGGTCGCGAAGAAGCGGGACAGGTCCGTGTCGCAGGACCCGCCGGGCGGCTGCGCCCCGGGCGGCGTTCCCAGGTTCCAGTCGAGCCCGTAGCGCTCGAACAGCTCGGCCCGCAGTGCCGGTACCGGCATCGGTGCCCCGGGCACCAGCGCGGCGTAGACGGCGCCCATCAGCAGCGCGCGCAGCATCGGGTAGTCGGCGTCGACGTCCCGCGAACCGCGCCGGGCCACCGTGTCCCGCAGCAGCTCGGAGAGGCGCTGCTGCTCGGGGCACTGCACGAAGCCCTCCTCGTGCAGGATCCCGGCCATGTGCTGGCGCATCAGCACCGGCCGGTCCCGGGCCAGACCCAGGATCGCGTCGATGGCCCGCGCCAGCCGCTCCCGGCCGTCCTCGCTGTGCGGTTCCCGCTCCAGCGCCTCCTGGAGTGTGCGGTGCATCAGCCGGTGCACGGCGGACTGCACGAGCTGGCGCTTGCCGGGGAAGTAGTAGGAGACCAGTCCGCGTGCCGACCCCGCGCGGTCGGCGATGGCGCCGAGCGTCGTCGCGTCGTACCCGTGCTCGCCGACCAGCTCGACCGCCGCCTGCAGGAGCCGCTCCCGGGAACGCCGCCGCAACTCTTCATTGACCGAGGCGCTTCGCGGGGACATGCTGTGACTCCTGCGTTGACTGGCTGCCAGCCAACTATACTCAACGCGAGCGGACCGGCCCCGGGCAGGGGTCCGTCGTGCTGCCGTCCGTCTCGGGCGAAACGGGGGATCGTCCGAGGCGGACGGCTTCTTTTGTGCCAGGGGCCGTCGAGGGGGTGCCGCGGGGCCGCGAGCGTCGTGGTCGTTCAGTCCGTACGAGCCGTACGAGCCGTACGAGCCGTACGAGTGGTTCGGTCCGTCGGGCGGAGCAGGCCGAGGACGGGCAGCAGCGCGTCCGGCCGCCGCGCGACCGGCAGGTGGTCCACGAAGTGCACGCCGCAGCCCAGGGCGGCCGCGCCGCCGTCCGCCTGGCGGTTGTCGCCGACCATGAGCACGTCCTTCGGGTCGGCGTCGAGCGCCGCGCAGGCGAGGGCGAACAGGCGCGGGTCCGGCTTCTGGATGCTGTGCTCGTACGACAGCACATAGGCGTCCACGTACGCGTCGAGGCCGTGGGTGCGGAACACCGGGCGCAGGTCCCAGCCGATGTTGCTCACGACGCCCACGCCGATCCCGCGCTCGTGCAGCGTGCGCAGCACCTCGGCCGCGTCCGGGTAGGGGGCCCAGGCCGCCGGTGTCATGTGCCGGTCGTACAGCGCGTCGTGCAACGCGGGGTCGGGCAGCGGCACTTGGCGGGACAGGGCGATGTAGGCGGCCCGGTGCTCCTCGGCGCTGCGGTCCCGGTTCTCCCACAGCCCGGCCGCCTCGTCGGGCACGCGTAGCGGGGACGCCCCGCCCGGCAGTGCCCCGGCCTCCTCCAGCGCTCGTGCCGCACGGGCCAGCTCCTGCTCCCCGAGGGTGAGCTCCGCCGCGTCGAGGGCGGCTCTCAGCCAGGATTCGCAGGACTCGACGCGGAAGAGGGTCCCGGAGAAGTCGAAGAGCACGGCAGTCATGCGCCGATCATGCCCAACTCCAGGTGCCCCGGCCACTGGGCCTCGGGGGACTGTTCCTAGCCCAGTGCCCTCAAGCCGGGTGTCACCGCCACCAGGACCGGTATCACCGGCACGAGCGAGGCGACCGCCGTCAGGCGCAGCCGGCGGGCGGCAGGAAGGCGGTTCGGGGGAGTGAGGAGGCGGTGCACGCGCTGAGGGATGTGCGCCTGGGTGGCCGGGCAGGGGCCGAACACACCGCGGTGCTCGTTGAGTTGCACCAGGGCGAGGGCGGTCGTCAGACGGCCGAAGCGGCGTGAGGCCATGTCGTCGGCGGCGAGTTCGACCAGGCGGTGCATCTCGTCGCGGAACGCGGCGAACACCGGCACCTGGGGAAAGCCGCCGGCGAGCGCGCCGGAACAGTGCAGCAGCCAGTCGTGCCGGGCCCGCGCGTGCCCCTGCTCGTGCGCGAGGACGGCGTCCAGCTGCCGTCCGCTCAGCCGGCGCAACGCGGCCGTGGTGATGACCAGTTGGGGCGACGGGCCGGGCAGCCACCAGGCGTCCGGCCGCTCGCCCTCCAGCACCACGAGCCGGTCGGAGCCGGGTTCCTCGCCGGGCAGCAGCGGGGCGCGCACGAGGAGTTCGGCGCGTCGCAGCCGGCGTCGCGCCCTGGCCCGCACCACCTCGCGCAGCAGCATCGCCGCACTCCACGCCCCGCCGCACGCGAGCGCCACCGCGGTCGTCGGCGCCCAGGCAGCGGCCGTGCCGAGCGCGTAGGCCTCCACCACCGAACGCGGAGCCGGGGCGAACAGATGGCCGCGCACCGCCTGCCAGGCGGCGGCCGCGCTGAGCGTCATCGACAGCGCGCAGCACAGCAGGACCGCGGCGACCACGCACTGCCACACCCACAGCGCGAGCACCGGTTCACGGTCCGGCCAGTCGGCCCGGGCGAGCAGCCGGGGGGCGGCGACGGCGGTCAGGGCACCGAGCAGCAGCAGGACCGCGGGGACCATCATGCGGGCCACTTTATGAGCGGCCGAGAGCCCGGGGGCACGGCTCCGCGGCGAAGTGACGCAGACCACGGCACCGTGGTGCCGGTCCCCAGGAGGCGGCCTGAGCCAGGAACCCCCTCCTCTTCACGGAGGGGAGCAGTCACATGGTCAGCAGCATCGCCACCATCGCTATCCCCATCGACAGCCGGCACGCACGGGCCAGCTCCGGTCGGTCGCCCCACGCCGTCCCGCCGGGCGTGCCGCCGCCGGTCGCCGCCCCGGCGGGGACCAGCCGGACGCCGGACAGCAGGACGTATCCGGCGAAGTACAGCAGCAGCGCGCCGGTGAGCGGTGGGACTCCCGACCCGCCGTGGTGGTGGGAGCCGGGCGAGACGGCCATCACCACGGACATGTAGACCATGGCCACCGTGCCCACCAGGTGGTGCCGATGGTGCGGGCTCGTCCGGGCCGACCGCAGCGCGAGCAGGGCGGTCGCGCCGAAGAGCGCCCCGTAGGCCGACCAGGCCCACGCCGGTGGTGTGAACACCGCCGCCGGGACGGCCATGGCCGCCATGCCGAAGCCCATGAACGCCTCACCGCCCGCGGCACGGCGCTGCTCCTCGACGCTGCTGCGCATCCGCAGCAGGCAGTACGCCCCGGTCGCCGCGCACAGCGCGACCAGCAGCCAGCTGGGCGAAGCCGATCCGTGCACCCCCCACCTCCCGTTCGACGGATCGCGGCCGCCGCCGGACGGCCGGTCGGTCAAGCGATGCCCGCAGCGCGCGGTGCGCACACGAGCGCAAGGAGGTATACGGGGCGCGTTCGGGGAAGCACAGCACGTCATGAGCGTCCAGCGGCCATCCGCCGATATGCTTTACAAGTAAAACACCTGCTAAGGTTGTCGATATGAGCAGTGTGCCCCCCACCCCCCTGAACCGGATCGCCCGGCATCTTCCGCTCACCGGCGTACTGCGGCTCGGCCGCCCCTCGGACATCTGGTTCAAGCCCGCCCTGAGCGTCGTCGTCTCGGTCGCCCTGCCGACTCTCACCCTGCTCGTCCTCGGCCGGCTCGACCTCGCCATGTACACGATGGCGGGCTCACTGTGCGCCCTGTACGCCCACAACCGCCCCTACGCCGCCCGGGCCCGCGCCCTGGCCTGGGTGGTCGTCGGCATGATCGGCGGCCTCGCCGTCGCCCTGGTCACCGCCTCGCTCACCGCCGACCCGTTCGTCCTCGTCACCGTCGGCGCCCTGATGGCCGCCGTGCAGAAGGCGCTGTGCGACGCCACCCGCATCGGACCGCCCGGCAACGTCGTCCTCACCTTCATCAGCTCCGCCTCCCTGTTCGCCCCGCAGACCCTCGGGCAGGTCCCCGCCCACCTGGCGCTGGCCCTCGCCGCGGCGGCCTGGGCCTGGCTGGTCGGCATGGCACCCGGACTGCTGCGCCCGCACGGCCCGGAGCGCCGCGCCACCGCGCAGGCGCTGAACGCGGCCGCCGCCCACGCCGCCACCGCCGGAACCGGCGACGGCCACGCCCGCACCCGCGCCGCCGCGGCCGCCGCCGTCCACGCCGCCTGGCGGACGCTGCTGTCCACCGGCGCCCGCACCGCTCCCCGCCGCGCCCTGGAACGGCTCGTCGTACGCGCCGAGGTCGCCCTCGCCGCCCCCGCGGACGCGGACCCCGAGCGGCTGCGCGCCTGGGCCCGCCAACTGCGCGGGACCGGTCCCGTCCCCGAGGCCGGCGAGACCGCTGCGGCCACCGACGAACTGCTCGGCGTGGACGCCGAGACCACCGCCCCGCACCGGCCCTGGTGGACCCTGCTCGGCCCGCTGACCCCGATCGTGGTGCGCACCGCGCTGGGCTGCGCCCTCGCCGGCTACGCCTCCCTCGCGCTCGGCATCGGCCGCCCCTACTGGGCCCTGGTCACCGCCGCCTCCCTGTACCAGGCCAACATGACCCTGACCTGGAAGCGGAGCATCCAGCGAGTCGTCGGCAACCTCGTCGGCGTCCTCGTCTTCGCCGCCGTCGCCCCGCTCGCGCACGCGAGCGACCTGGCCCTCGTCCTGCTCTGCATGGCCTTCAACTTCGGCGCCGAGGCGCTGATGGGCCGCAACTACTGGCTCGGCAGCATCTGCGTGACCCCGCTGGCACTGCTCGTCGTCGAGTTCGCCGGGTACCACGAGCCGGGCCGGCTGATCACCGAGCGGGCCGTGGACACCGTCGTCGGCGCGCTGGTCGGCTTCGTCGCCGCCGTCGCCGTCACCAACCGCCGGGCCGGCGACCGCATCGGGCACGCGCTGGCCGCCGTCGACCGGGCCCGCGAACGGGCCGCCCGCCTGCTCGCCGAGGAGCGGCCCGCGCCCGCCGCCCTGGAGTCCGCCCGCCGGAGCCTGGCCGCCACGCTGGTCGATCTGCGCGCCACCGCCGACGCCGCGTCCGGCGAGTGGTGGCAACGCGCCCTGCCCGAGGAGCGGGTCGTGCTCACCGAGCAGTCCGCACACCGTACGCTCGCCGCGACGATACGACGCCAGGGCCCGCACGCCCCGGCGGGCACGGGCGAGACGACGGAGGACGTACGGCCATGACGGCGAGGAACGGAGGGCCGGCCCACGGGGAGGCGGCGACCGGGGGCGCGGCGCACGAGCGGACCCGCCCCGCGGAGACCGGGCCGGGCGACGACACCGTCGCGGGCGTGGTCCGCCAGTGGCGGGCCGTCCACCCCGACCTGGACACCGCGCCGATGGAGATCATCGGCCGGATCAACCGCTGCGCCGCCCTCCTCCAGCAGGCCGAGGACGCGCCCCTGCGCCGGGCGGGGCTCAGCCGGCCCGAGTTCGACCTGCTCGGGGCGCTGCGGCGGACCGGGGACGAGCTCACCCCGAGCGAACTGACCCGCGAGACGTTCTCCTCGGGAGCCGCCGTCACGAAACGCCTCAAGCAGCTCACCGAGCGCGGCCTGGTGGAGCGCCGCGGCGACACCCGCGACCGCCGGGTCGCCCATGTCCGCCTCACGGACGCCGGACGCGACCTCGTCGACGGCATCCTGCCGGAACAGCTCGCCTACGAACGGGCCGTCCTGTCCGGCCTGGCCAGTCGGGAACGTGACGGGCTCGCCTCGCTCCTCGGCGAGCTGCTCGGCCGCCTTGAGGGCCGCCCGGGCGCCCTGCGTCTCTGAGCCGCCGTCCGCTCCGCGTCAGCTCTCCCGGGCGGACTGATAGACGCCGAAGGTCGCGCCCTGGGGGTCCCGCAGCACCGCGATGTGGGGCCCGTCCGCGAGCGCGGTGGGCTCCAGCAGGGCCTTGGCGCCGGCCCGCACCGCGACGTCCGTGCTCGCCTCGACGTCCTCGACCGCGAAGTACGGCAGCCAGTGCGGCGGCACATCGGCCGGGAAACGGTCGTGCATCGCCGTCACGCCGCCGAAGTCCTCGCCGTGCAGACCCCACTGCGTGTACCACTCCGAGGCGTTGACGCTCCAGCCGAACACGCTCGTGTAGAAGTCCCTGGCCCGCTTGGGGTTGCGGGTGACCAGTTCCACCCAGCCGAGCGAGCCGGGCCGGTTGAACACCCCGGCACCGGTGAACTCCCGCGGCTCCCACATCTGGAAGGCCGCGCCCGACGGGTCCAGGGCCACGGTGAAGCGGCCCTCCTCGTAGATGTCGCGCGGGCCGTGGATCACCGTCCCGCCGGCCTCCACCACCTTGTTCGCCGTGGCGTCCGCGTCCGCTACGGCGAACGAGATGTTCCACGCGACCGGCTGCGACGTCTGGTACAGGGGTGTGATCGCGGCGACCGGCGCGTCCCCCAGGTGAGCGAGGGTGTAGTCACCCGAGACCAGCCGGGGATCGCGGCGCATGCGCCAGCCGAAGACCTCCGTGTAGAACCGCGTGGACGCATCCAGGTCGCTGGTGCCCAGCTCCGCCCAGCAGGGTCCGCCGACCACAGGCTTGTCGAACTCC
This sequence comes from Streptomyces sp. NPDC087787, assembly GCF_044743035.1. Classification (NCBI taxonomy): domain Bacteria; kingdom Bacillati; phylum Actinomycetota; class Actinomycetes; order Kitasatosporales; family Streptomycetaceae; genus Streptomyces; species Streptomyces sp. NPDC087787. Next base: position 374,621 of record NZ_JBIUVQ010000003.1, on the reverse strand, counting down.
ATGGCTTTCCTCCGGGAAGCTCGTTCCCACCCACCAGCACGCTAGCTCCGGCCGCCGACGCGGGCCAGTGGGAGCCGCCCGGCCCGCCCGCGCCGGCCCGCGCCCCGGACCGGCTCAGATCCCCGGCCGGTACCGCAGCGGATGCCCGGCCGGCACCTCGACGAGGACGATGGGCGTGCCGTCCGGATCGGCGATCCACATCTCGATCAGGCCCCACGGCTCGCGCACCGGCTCCCGCGTGATCTCCACGCCCTTCGCGCGCAGCTCCTGGTGGGCCGCCGCCACGTCCTCGACCTGGAGCCACAGCCGCAGGGAGGGGGACGGCGGGTCGTGGGAGCGCCCGGAGAGCTCCAGGAAACCGCCACCGAGGAAGTAGACGGTGCCGCGCTCCGGCCCCGTGCCGAACTCGCGGTGGACGGCGAGGCCCAGTTGCTCGCCGTAGAAGGCACGGGAGCGTTCGGGGTCCGCGGGCCGGACCAGTGTCCGACTGCTGAGTACGTGCACCATGCCTCCCGAGGCTAGTGGCAGGATGGCGCTCGCCCGCCTCCCGACAGCGCCCGAACCGAAAGGCACGCCCCATGACGACCGCCGCCGGTGGACTGACCTTCCGCGACGCCCGCGACACCGATGTCGACACGCTGGTGCGCCTGATCGAGTCGGCGTACCGCGGGGACTCCAGCCGGGCCGGCTGGACCACCGAGGCGGACATCCTCCAGGGACAGCGCACCGACCCCGAGGGCGTGCTGGAGGTGATCAAGTCGCCCGGCAGCCGGCTGCTGACGGTGGAGCGGGACGGCAGCGTGGTCGCCTGCTGCCAGCTCGAGCACAAGGGGGACCACGCCTACTTCGGCATGTTCGCGGTCAGTCCCACGCTGCAGGGCGCGGGCCTGGGCAAGGTGGTCATCGCGGAGGCCGAGCGCCGGGCCCGGCAGGAGTGGGGCGCCAGGGAGATGCACATGACCGTGATCTCCGTACGCGAGGACTTGATCGCCTGGTACGAGCGCCGCGGCTACCGCCGTACGGGAAAGACGTCCCCCTTCCCGTACGGCGACGAGCGCTTCGGCGTTCCGCAGCGCGACGACCTGGAGTTCGAGCTGCTCGTCAAGGAACTCGGCTAGCCGGAGGTCCGTGCCGGAGGTCAGGCGGTGAAGCGGCCGGTGAGCTTGATCTCCGGGTAGTCGGTGGTCGCCCCGTCCAGTTCCAGGGCGCGGACCAGGCGCAGGTGGTCCAGGGTGTTGACGACCCAGCCGATGATCCTCAGGTCCGCCTCGCGCGCCTGCTCGACGATCTCCAGGGTGAGCCGGCGGATGTTGAGGCAGACGGTCGCGGCGCCGGCGGCGGTGGCGCGTTCGACGACGTCGGCGCCGTAGCGGCTGGCCACGAGCGCGGTGCGCACCCCCGGCACCAGCCGGGCGATCTCGGTGATCGCCTCGTCGTGGAACGAGGACACCTCGACCCGGGAGACCAGGTCACGCTCGTGCAGGACCCCGGCCAGCGCGCGGGCCGCGGCCACGTCCTTGATCTCGGCCTGGAGCGGCGTCCGCACCGCGTCGAGTACCTCCTCGAAGACCGGGATGCGCTCGCCGCGGCCGGCGTCCAGGGAGCGCAGCTCGGCGAGCGTCTTGTCGGCGATCGCGCCGCTGCCGTCGGTGGTGCGGTCCACCTCGTCGTCGTGCATGACGACGAGGGCGCCGTCCTTGCTCAGGTGCAGATCGAGTTCGATGACGTCCAGACCGGCCTGCTGGGCGGCGACGAAGGAACGGAGGGTGTTCTCGGGCTCGACACCCATGACTCCGCGGTGACCGATGGTAAGGAAGTTCAAGGTTCAACTCGCTTCCGTCGACGGCGGCTCGGCGCGGCGCGAAGCGGACGGACCTCGTCGTCCGCGCGGTAGTGCCGCAGCCTAATGGCCCACACGCGGGTTGGACCCCCGCGTACACGGCGCAGTGGGGTGACGGCCCGCAGGAACGGGGCCGTATCCGCCACGACGGTCACTCCCGCGTGGGCGAGTCGTCCGCACATTGACCGCCGGGCCGTGCGGCCCTCGCGCGGTCGCCCGGGGCCGGAAACCGCTCTCGGGTCGACGTGGCGTCTGTCACTCGACCAGGCCACCGGGTCTGGCCCCGTCCGGGTGTACGGCAGGAAAATAGCCGGTGACCATGGCTGTGCGCAGAATTATTTCCCGAGGGGCCCCTTGCTGGGAGAAACCCTGTATGTATACCGTCTCCTTACGCGAGGTTGTCCCGTGGAGGATGAGTCATGACGGAAATTCTTGTGCAGGTGGGTGCGGAGGAGAAGGTTCCTCCGGTGGCCAGGGTGGTTGAGCACCCGGCGTGGCCCGTGCTCAAGGATGCCGTGGAGCGAATCCGGCCATGGCAGTCGAAGGACGGCTCGATCGACTTCACGGCCGAGGGCGCCCCCGGGCGCGCGGACGCCGACGCCGCCGTACGCCGGGTGACCGACGCCGTCGAGGAGCTGTCCCCGCTGCTGCCGCACGACGCCGCCTACCACGAGGCGCTCGTGCGCGACCTGCGCCGCTGGGCCGAGGGCGGCTTCGAGGTGCCGGACTTCCTGGACTCGCTGCTGGCCTTCCAGCCCGCCGCGAACCGCGCGGACGGCCTCCAGCACCTGGTCGTCTTCCCCATGTACACGCAGAACGGCAACCCGGACCGCAATCTGGAGGCGGTCGTCCTGCGCATGGTCTGGCCGGACTGGCTGGCCGAACTGGAGCGCACCCGCTACGACAACCCGCTGTTCTGCGGCATCACCTTCGAGGACTTCACGGGCGGCTACGACACCAACTCCGCCGTCCTCTTCCCGGAGACCATCGCCGTGCGCGAGGCGCCGGAACGGTTCTCCTGGGGCGGCATCTTCTGCGACCGCGAGGCCGCCCGCTTCCGCCGGGTCACCGCCGCCGCCGTCGACCTGCTGAGCCTCGAACTGCCCGAGGACATCGCCGCCATGGTCCTCGACCAGAAGCGCTGCGAGGAGGCCTTCGTGCTGTGGGACATGGTCCACGACCGCACCCACAGCCACGGCGACCTGCCCTTCGACCCGTTCATGATCAAGCAGCGCCAGCCGTTCTGGATGTACGGCCTGGAGGAGCTGCGCTGCGACCTGACCGCCTTCAAGGAGGCCGTGAAGCTCCAGGCCGACGGTGTCGCGCAGGCCCGGGACGTGCAGTACGCGGTGCTGTTCGACCGCATGTTCCGCTTCCCGGTCACCGGCGAGCGCGTACGCAACTACGACGGCCTCGGCGGTCAGCTGCTCTTCGCCTATCTCCACAAGCACGACGTGGTGCGCTGGACCGACAACAAGCTCAGCATCGACTGGGAGCGCGCCCCGCAGGTCACCAACCAGCTGTGCGGCGAGATCGAGAAGCTCTACCGCGACGGCATCGACCGCCCCAAGCTGGTCCACTGGTTCGCCGGCTACGAGCTGGTCTCCACCTACCTCGCCCCGCACCCGGGCTCCAAGTGGGCGAAGGGCCCCGACGCCCTCGACCTGACCCAGCCCCCGCGCAAGCTCGTGGACGACGTCCTCCCGGACGAGTTCCCGCTCAGCATGTTCTTCGAGGCCCTGTCCAAGAAGCTGAAGAACGTGATCGCCTCCACGAAGGGGATCGTCGCGGCAGCCTGAGTCTCCAGGAATCGGCCCCCGCCGCACGGTGGGGGCCGATTCCTGGCGGATTCGGCGCGCGAGCCGGGTCGGCAGGGGGCGCCGTCCCGCTCGACGGCTCCGGCGAGCAGTGAGGGCAGGGCGAAGGCATTCTGGCAGGGGGGCGCGAGCCCGGGCCGGACGAGTGGGTGTGCTCCGAGGGCATGCGCGCCGACGCCCTGGGCAAGATCGCCCCGTACGAGGGGGCCGGGGCTGGTGGATAGGCTCTGCCCTGCAAAGATTTACGGCATGAGTGACGTTTTGGTGGAGGAAGAAGTGAAAACTGAAGGACACAGGCGCATTACTTCCACCACGGGCGTCGCGGGGGACAGCGCCGAGCGGGCCGCCGCGTGAGCGGCCGCGAGACTGAGAACACTGCGCAGGAGGCGAGGAACATGGCGGGGAACGGGGCTCTCAGCGGTGCGGTGATCGCGGTGGCCGGCGCGGGCGGGCCGGCCGGCCGGGCGGCACTGCTCAGGCTCGCCGAGGCGGGGGCGACCGTCGTCGGCGCGGACAACGACCCGGAGCGGCTCTCGCAGGCCGTGGACGCCGCCCGGTACGGCTCCGGCGGCGCCAGTGTCACCGGGGACACCGTCGACCTGCTCGACCTCCAGTCCACCCGTGACTGGGCCGCGCACGTCGAGAAGGACTTCGGCCGGGTCGACGGTCTGGTCCACCTCGTGGGCGGCTGGCGCGGCAGCGAGACCTTCACCAAGACCGTCCTGGACGACTGGGACTTCCTGGAGCTGCTGCTCATCCGCACCGTGCAGCACACCTCGCTGGCCTTCCACGAGGCGCTTCAGCGCAGCGAGCGCGGCCGGTACGTCCTGATCAGCGCGGCCGGCGCCAGCAAGCCCACCGCGGGCAACGCGGCCTACTCCGCCGCCAAGGCCGCCGCCGAGGCGTGGACGCTGGCCATGGCCGACTACTTCCGCAAGGCGGGAAAGGCCGAGGGCGCCGAAGGGCCGACGTCCGCGGCTGCGATCCTGGTGGTGAAGGCGTTGGTGCACGACGCGATGCGCGCCGACCGGCCCAACGCGAAGTTCGCGGGTTTCACGGACGTCAAGGACCTGGCCGAGGCCATCGTCGACGTGTGGAGCAAGCCCGCCGCGGAAGTGAACGGAAAGCGTCTGTGGCTCACCGAGAAGCCGTGAACCCTCCCCGGACCGACGCGCGTCGCCATCACGACCCCCAGGTCCGCGGGTTCGCCAGCGACAACTACGCCGGGGTCCACCCGGAGGTGCTCGCCGCCCTGGCCATGGCCAACGGCGGGCACCAGGTCGCGTACGGCGAGGACGACTACACGGAGAACCTCCAGCGGATCGTCCGCAGCCACTTCGGCGCCACGGCGGAGGCGTTTCCGGTGTTCAACGGGACCGGCGCCAACGTCGTGGCGCTCCAGGCGGTCACCGACCGCTGGGGTGCGGTGATCTGCGCGGAGAGCGCGCACATCAACGTCGACGAGGGCGGCGCCCCCGAGCGCATGGGCGGCCTGAAACTGCTCACCGTGCCCACGACCGACGGGAAGCTCACCCCCGAGCTGATCGACCGCCAGGCGTTCGGCTGGGAGGACGAGCACCGGGCGATGCCGCAGGCCGTCTCGATCACCCAGAGCACCGAACTCGGCACCCTCTACACGCCCGACGAGATCCGCGCCATCTGCGAGCACGCGCACGCCCGGGGCATGAAGGTGCACCTGGACGGCTCCCGCATCGCCAACGCGGCCGCCTCGCTGGACGTGCCGATGCGGACGTTCACCAACGCGGTCGGCGTCGACATCCTCTCCCTGGGCGGGACGAAGAACGGGGCGATGTTCGGCGAGGCGGTCGTCGTCCTCAACCAGGACGCCGTCCGTCAGATGAAGCACATCCGCAAGATGAGCATGCAGCTCGCCTCCAAGATGCGTTTCGTGTCGGTGCAGTTGGAGGCGCTGCTCGCCAAGGACCTGTGGCTGCGCAACGCCCGGCACGCCAACGGGATGGCGCAGCGGCTCGCGGAGGGCGTGCGCGCCGTGCACGGGGTGGAGGTCCTCTACCCGGTCCAGGCCAACGGGGTCTTCGCCAAGCTCCCGCACGACGTGAGCGAGCGTCTGCAGAAGCGGTTCCGCTTCTACTTCTGGGACGAGACGGAGGGCGTCGTGCGCTGGATGTGCGCCTTCGACACCACCGAGGACGACGTGGACGCGTTCGTGGCCGCGCTGAAGGAGGAGATGGCGCGCTAGCGCCCCCGGTCGGATCGGCCAGAGATCCGATCTGCATGGTTATGCGATCGCTCGAAAAGTCATTGACGGTCGAGTGGTCGCATTCCTATGCTCTGCGGGCATGGAGCTGATCCAGAACACCCCCGACCTGTCTGCCTATTTGGCCGCCGACGAGGTGGTCGATCATGAGCACCCGATGGTCCGCGAAACGGCTGCCCGGCTCGCGGAGGGGGTGGCGGACTCGTATGCCTATGCGCGGTCCGCGTACGAATTCGTGCGCGACGGCATCCCCCACTCGCAGGACGCGGGCGACCCGCGCGTCACCTGGCGCGCCTCCGACGTCCTCCGCGTGCGCACCGGCATCTGCTACGCCAAGGCCCATGCCCTGGCGGCGCTGTTGCGGGCCGAGGGCATTCCGACGGCGCTGTGCTACCAGCGGCTGACGCGCGATGACGACGGCGGGCATGTGGTGCACGGACTGGTCGCCGTCCGGTTCGACGGAGCCTGGCACCGGCAGGACCCGCGCGGCAACAAGCCGGGTGTCGACGCCCGGTTCTCCCTCGCCGGTGAGCGTCTGGCCTTCGTGCCGGACCGCAAGTCCAACGAGCTGGACTACCCGGTGCTGTACGCTGAACCGCACCCGGCCGTGCTGGCCGCCCTCAGGGCCGCTCCGGACCGGCCGCGGCTGTGGAAGACACTCCCGGCCGCACTCTGACCGCGAGGCGGGAGAACATGGCACTGACGCTCACCGTGTCCGACGAGGTACGCGCACTCGCGCCCGGCTTCACCCACGTGGCCGTCGAGGCCCGCGGGCTGGTCGGCGGACCGAGCACCGAAGGCTCCTCGGCGCTCCTCGACGACGCCGCACGCCGTCTGGCGGCCCGTCTGGACGGACGCGCCCCGCACGAGGACGCGCACATGGCCGCCTGGCGCGAGACGTACACGGCGTTCGGCTCCAAGCCCTCCCGCACCCGCAACTCGGCCGAGGCGCTGGCCAGGCGGGCGCTGACCGGCGCCGGCCTGCCCCGCATCAACCTGCTCGTGGACCTCTACAACGCCATCAGCGTCGCCCACCTCATCCCCGTCGGCGGCGAGGACCTCGACCTGATCGAGGGCGGGATGCGCCTCGTGCGTGCCAGTGGCGAGGAGGACTTCGTCACCGTCGCGGGCGGCGAGGAGACCGTCGAACACCCGGACGCGGGCGAGGTGGTGTGGTGCGACGGGGCCGGCGTGACCTGCCGCCGCTGGAACTGGCGCCAGGGCCCGCGCACCCGCCTCACCGAGCAGACTGCGTCGGGCATCTTCCTGCTGGAGAGCCTGGCCCCGATGCCGGTCGCCGAGGTCGAGGCGGCGGCGGCCGAACTCGCCGAACTGCTGGAGAAGTTCAGCCCGGGCGCCGAGGTCACCGTACGGCCGCCGGCAAGCTGGACGGCGTCACCGGCGTCGGTCCCGGAGACGAGGGGTTCGTCCTGACGGACCTGACCCGGCTCGGTGGCGCGACGGGCGGCATCGGGACGGTCACCCGCGCCCTGGACCGGCTCGGGACCGGCGCCGGGCACACCCTGCTCGTCGCAGGGGGAAGATCGTGCCGGTACACCTCGGCCTCGGCGGATTCCGCGCTGCGAGGACGGTCAACTCTCCCTTTGCGCCGCCTCCATGGCCGCCACCTGGGACACGAAGAACGGCCGGTACTCCTCCGACCAGGCCAGGAAGTGGGTCGCCGTGGCCGGGCCGCCCGGCAGGTTCCGGGCCGCGTCGACCGCCGCCAGCAGGGCGTCCGTGGTCGTCTTCCGGTGGTACCGGTCGAGCAGCCACCGCCGCCCTTCGGCACGCAGGCCGTCCTCCGGCCGCCGGACGAGTTCCAGGGCGCGGTCGGCCAGCAGACCCGTACGCAGGTCGGGTACGCGCCAGGCCGAGGGCGCGTCGAAGAGTTCCTCGCCGCCGCCCAACGGATAGCCGGCGACCAGACAGCCGCTCGCCAGCGCTTCGGCGACGGGCAGGCCGAATCCCTCTCCCTCCGGTGAGCCGAGCGCGACGAAGACCGACGTGTCGGCGAGGACCTCAGCAACCTGTTCGTGGCTCAATCCCCGGATCGGGCGCAACTCGACGCCTTCGCCGCGCGGATCGGCGCGGAGCAGCCGCTCCAGCAGCAGTGACTCGGCGGGGCGGTTGCGCGGCATCCACGCGATGCTCGTCACCCGCCGCTCGGCGGGGCGGAACAGCTCGCCGTCGATGGGGTTCGGGATCAGCAGGGGTGTGGGCAGATACGGATGAGCGCGGCTGAGGACGTCGACGCTCTCCCGGGAGATCGTCCAGATGCCGGGATCAGGGGCGAACCCCGGATACCGGTCCACCGCGCCGCTGGTGAGGAAGGTGAGGAAGTGCCCCTGGTTGAAGACGACCTTGCGGGCGCCGGGCGCCGGGTCGTGTCCGGGCAGGACCGAGATCTCCGGGACGACCAGGAGGTCGTCGGCCGTCAGGTCGATCTCCATGCCCGACAGGGTCGGTACGCCGCTGTCGTCGAACCAGGCGTACCGGAATCCCGGTGTCGGCGACCACCGGTAGGCGTCCACCCCGGCCTCCGCGAGCAGCTTCACATGCGCCGACAGAATGCGCGCGCCGCCCAGCGGGATGGGGTACTCGAAGTCGGCGTAAACGACACGTCCGTTCATGACACACCACACCTTGCGTCGGAGGGAAAGCAGGGGGAAGCAGGGGGAAGCAGGGGGAAGCAGGGAGAGGGGAAGGAGGGAGCCCGGTTCAGCCGAACCAGGGCGGCGCCCCGTCCGTCAGCGCGGGCTGCACCGCCCCGGTCGCGAGGAACGCCAGATACGCGGCGAACGCCGGCCCGCCGGCGGTATGCCGCACCTCTCCGCGCCTGCGGAAGCCGACGACGCCCCAGGCGACGAGAGCGAGTGGTACCGCCAGCACCGCGAGAGCGGCAGACGGTACCCCGTCCGCGTCCGGCCCCAGGGCCACCACCGCGCGCAGGGCACAGGCGGTGACCATGAGACCCGCGGCCACACCGAGGCTCCACGGGGCGCCGATCGCCGTCGAGTAGAGCTTCTCGCCGGGCAGGGCGAACCGCGTCCGAACCGTCTTGCGCGCGATCTCCCAGTGCAGATAGGCCAGGAGGAAGGACAGGGCCACGAGCGCGGTCGGCAGCGGCGGCGTCCCTGCAGCACCGGACCCGGCCGACAGCGCCACGTAGCAGATGAGTCCGGTCTTCAGCTGGATCGTGACGGCGATGTTCCCCCAGACGCTCTCGCGGAAGCGCTCGGACGTGCTCTCCAGCACGAGCAGGAACACGCTGTAGGCCATGATCGCCAAGCCCGTCACGACGGCCGCCGGACCGACGACGGCGCTCAGCGCCACGGCGACCGCCGCCGCCCCCGCCAGATGGACACGGATCGTCGCGGCATCCGTCTCGCCGGTCACGAGGGGACGGTCGGGATGGAACTGCCGGTCGTAGTCGAGATCCTTGACCTCGTCGACCGCGCGCATGAAGAACAGGATCACGAACAGGGCCAGTGCGGCGCACACCTGCTCCGCGACACCGGGACCCACCGCCGCCCCGGCGGGACGCAGCGGCGCGAGCGCGCCCAGCACGCCCGCCGGCCACAGCACGACGTACGCCAGGTAGCGCAGGGCGGGGAAGCGCCGGGAGAAGAACCGCCAGAAGGCGCGCAGCGGCCTCACCTGGGGGCCTCGTCCAGGATCACGACGCGGCCGGTGCCTCCGTCGACCTCGATGAGGCTTCCTTCGGGGATCTTCCGGGTCGCGTCCGGCACCCCCACGATCGTCGGTATGCCGAACTTCCTGCCGGTGATGGCGGTGTGCGACAGCAGGCTGCCGCGTTCGACGACGATCCCCTTCGAGGCGAGCATGAGGTAGAGCCAGCCGGGATCGGTCTCCCGGGTGATGAGGATGCTGTCGGCGGGGAACTCCCCGTCCAGGGCCGGGTCCGACAGGACACGCGCGTATCCGCGGACCTTTCCCGGGCAGGAGCCGAGACCGCGCAGCCCGTCGACGCCCTCCGTGCCGTCCGGCGACACGTCCTTTTGCTGCGGCACCGACGTCGCCACCACGTCGCCGGTGGCGAACTCGCGCACCGGCCGCAGCGTCCGGGACTTCTCCAGGTCGCGCCTTCTGATCGCGACCAGTCCCGCCAGATCGCGGGTGGAGCCCGTACCGTCCACGAAGCCGAAGAGCTCGTCGAGATCGAGGAAGAACACGTCCTCCGGGTCGCCGAGCACGTCGCGGCGGTGCAACTCCACGCCCAGGGCGCGGATGACCTGCTTGCTGTAGCCGAACAGCTCACTGCGCATGTACCGGCCGGCCTCCCGGTAGTACAGGGTCGTACGCAGCCGGTCGAACAGACCGAGCAGCATGCGGCGCCGCAGCCGGGCACGAGGCAGTTTGGAGCACAGCAGCGCCTCGCCCGCCAGGCGCGTCCCGCGTTCCACCTCCTCCATGTCCGCGACGGTCAGGTCGCTCGCGGCGTACTGCTGGACGAGCCGGATCAGCTCCCACGGGGTGTCGCGGAGGTTGGACTTCTCCAGCTTCAGTTCCGCGATGCCGCGGTCGCCGTACCGCTCGATGTGCCGGCGCACCTCCTCGGTGAACTCGCCGGGCAGCTTCCCCGCATCCAGACGGTCCCAGATCGCGCGTGGCCGGCCGGCCAGGAACAGGTCGTGCAGTTCCGCGTCGGCGCGCACCCGCTCGGCCAGCCGTACCGCGCTCAGCGCGATCTCCGCGCCCTTGAGCTGCCGGCCGCCGCACAGCAACTGGCTGAAGAGGGTCTCCTGTTCGTCGACGCCCCAGCGGTCCATGGCCAGTTCGACGGCTTTGTGGAACAGCACCATGAACTGGTAATTGACGAGGGTGATGCCCCAGAGCCGTCCCGCCGTGCGCCAGGTGCGCCGGTAGTCGGCGACGAGCTTGAGCGGATGCTCGCTCGCGGTCGACCCGGTCCGCACCTCCCGCAGCAGCGCGCTCCACCGCTCCTGGAAGTCCTCGAAGTCGCGGGGCAGGGTCCAGTACGCACGCGCCACCCGGCCCCATCCGGTGACCAGCCGGACCGCCCGGCGACCGCGGGCGCGAAAGCCGGTGGGCCCCTTGGACGTGTGGTGGTAGAACGTGTCGAGTTCGGCGACAAGGCGTTCCCAGTCGCGCCGGACGCTGTCGAACATCGGCACGGCGGACAGCATCCTGATGAAGGCGTTGATGCTGTGGTAGATGCGGTTGTCGAGAAAGCCGAGCAGCCGGGTCATCGTCTCGTGCAGCTCGTGCAGTTCGCTCTCGGGGACCCCGCTGCGGCGCAGATAGTCGTGGTTCAGCAACCAGTAGAAGCGGCGCGCCACCGAGTACGTCATCGGGGTCGTCGTGTCCGGGAAACTCTCGGACACATTGGCGCTGCTCCAGATCCGGTGCCGGTCGGCCTCGATGGTCACGGGCCGCGACTGCACCACGTGCACGAGACCGTCCTCGGTGAGGGTCGCCTCGATGTCCTGCGGCTCACCGAAGATCTTCTCGATGTCGCGGCCGAGCCCGGCCAGCGACCTGGCCTCCTCGTCGCTCAGCACGGGAACGGCGACGCGTTCGCTCGCCACGGCGGTCTCGACGGTTCCGTGTCCCCGCTCGCGGTCGAGGGTCACCATGGTCGTCTTGCGGGCCACGAGGCTCTCGACGTTCCCGGTGCGCGAGTGCACGAAGTAGTGGTCGACCGGAGCCTTCTCCTGGACGACGCCCTCGCCGATGCCCCAGCTTGCGCTGATCACCGTGTTGCGGGCGTAGCTGGTGGGGTCGCAGGTGAACAGGACGAGCGAGCGCTCACCGAAGACCATGCGCTGGACGCCGACGGCGACGGACAGCCCGGAGAAGGGCAGACGCTGACGGTGCCGGTAGAGCAGTCCCTCCGGACTGAACGCCGATGCCCAGCAGTTGAGCACCGCCTCCTTCACCCCGGACGGCGGGACGTACAGGAAGCTGTCGCTCATGCCCGCGAACGGGTTCCGCGCCGAGTCCTCGCCCTGGCCCCGGGCACCGATGACCGAGGCCCGCACCGCCAGCAGCGGGCCGTCGGGGAAATCGGCGGCCAGCCGGCGTTCGAGGGCCCGCTCCACCTCGGGGCCGAGTCCGGCCTCGGCGATGACCTCACGGATGCGGGCGCTGGTGGCGCACACCCGGTCCCAGTCGTCCAGGTCGGTGGTGCGCACCAGGGAGTCGATGGCTTCCGCGACCGGTGCCACCGCGCGGTGGTAGGCCGCGCCGGTGAGGCAGAACAGTCCCGGGACCCGGACACCGCGCTCCTGGAGCGTCTTCAGCCGGGCGAACTTCCAGCCGACGCTGTCCGGCGTCATGCCGTCGCCGAGCGTCTCGATGAGTGTCTCTTTCATGAGTTTTCCTGTTCGGGTTCGTACGCCCGGTAGGAGCGCACCACCGCTTCCGGTGATTTCGCGGTCAGAGCGGTTCCGATCTCGCCCTCCAGGAGGCCGACGTCGGCCCAGTGGGACCGGGTGACCAGGTCGAGTCGCTCCGCGAGCCGGGACGCCCCCTGCCCGGGGAGCACGGAACTCAGGGCCCGCACCGGGGCGGCCGGCAGCCAGCGGACGGGGACGGGGCCGGGGCCCGGCGAGGCCGCCAGGAGGTCGAACAGGTCCCGAAGGGCCACGGGTCTGCGGTAGGCGACGTTCACCGCCGTACGTACCGGCGTGCCGCACGCGGCACGCTCCAGCACCCGGCGCGCGAGCTGCGCGATCACCGAGCCGTAGTCGTCAACGTCGATCACGCTGAAGCGGGTCCGGTCCGCGGGCACCCGCAGGGGCAGCCGCCGAAGCCTGCCGATGCCGGGCAGGAACGAGGTGTCGTCCCGGCCCGTGATGAACCGCGGCCGCAGCAGATAGGCGGTTCCGCCGCGCCGCCGCATGGACGCGGCGACCTCTCGCTCGGCGCCCAGCCGGGCGCGGCCCAGAGCCGTCGACGGCCGGACGGGCGCCGTCTCCGCCACCTTGATCTGGGCGCCCCTGCCGTAGACGGACATGGAGCTGCCGAGCAGCACACCCTTCAGCGAGGCGGGGGCCGCGCCGAGCAGAGCGCGGGTGCCCGCCACATTCACGGCGTGCAGTACGTCCTGGTCGCGGCTGCGGTTCTCGTTGGCGAGATGGATCAGGACGTCGGTGCGGGGCGGCGGGAAGCCGACGGGCAGCCGCCCCGGGATCTCGCCCGGCACGTAGGTGACGAACGGCAGTCGCCGCGGCGGCGGTTGCCGCACCAGCGCCGTGACCGGCCAGGGCGACGCCATCCCCGACAGATGCCGCAGAAACGCGCCGCCCACGTAACCGGTGGCTCCGGTCAGCGCGATCCTGGGCGGTCGGCACGCGAGCGGCGCCCGCGTCACCACAGGAACGGCACGAGCCGTTTGCGGCCCGCCATGAAGTCGCGGTAGCCGGCGACGGTCGACATCACCTTCTCCTCGACGCGGATCCTGTGCACGACCGCGGGGACGAACAGCAGCAGCAACAGCGCGACGCTCAACGGATTCAGGAAGTGCGCCACCAGGCCGATGTGCGCGAGGATCATCCCCGCGTAGGCCGGATGTCTGAGCAGCCGGTACGGTCCCGAGGTGGCGACGCGGTGCTGGGCGTCCTTGCGCACCCGGTGCGAGTAGAAGGCGCCGAGCGTCCGGATCGACACGAGTCGCAGCGCGATTCCGGCCAGCAGGAGCAGCAGCGGGCCGGCTGCCAGCAGCGGCGCCGTGTCCGGCAGCGGACCGTAGAGCGCGGCCAGGACGGTCGCGAACCGTGACAGGCCGTAGACGATCTCCGTGCCGTGGTCGTCCTCGGTGTCCCGCATGCCGGCGGTGCGGAAGGTGATGCGCGCCTCCAGCAGGACCCAGCACAGATAGACGCCGATCATCAGCGCCGGCATGGGGAAGGTGGGGCTCGCGGTGGCCCGCGCCGCCCGGACGAGAGCCCCGGCGCCGGCCAGGAACCCGGTGAAGAAGAAGAGCGCGGGGAATTTCTCGGTGATCCACCGCCTCATGCCGTCCCCTCCGCCGCCTTCGACGCGGCCTCGCGCATCCGCCGGTACGCCGCCGGGGGTACGGCGCGGGCCCTGAGGTGCATATGGCCGACCTGTGTTCCGTCGACCTGGACGCCGATGTCGATCCCGCCGCGGGCGCGGCCCTTCAACGGGCTTACGCGGCAGACCAGTTCGGGGGCGCGGGGCCAGGTCGCGGTGCCGGAGAGGGTCAGGCGGATCGACATGAGGATGTACTGCCAGTCCGTGGGGATGTCCCACGCGGTGTGGGAGGTGATGGTCGCCGTCTGCCGGATCGCCTCCACCAGCACGGTCGCGGGATGCACATCGGGCCATCGATCGGCGGGTGGACCGATCATGTCGGTGGTGTAGCTGTGCTCGCCGGTCTGCCGCAGCGGCCCGATCAGGACGTTGTCCGAGGACCTCTTGTGGACCAGCTCCGCGGGCGCGCGCCGCGGGCGGCCGTGTCCTGGCGTTCGTCCCGGCGCTTCGGTGAAGAGCTCCCGCCGAGGAGCGGGCTCCAGCCGCAGCGATCCCGTGCAGACGCTCGCCTCGTCCTGGCGTACGTCCAGCGTGAACGCGCGCCCGCCCGGCCGGTCCGCCCCGAGATGGAGGAAGGCGTCGGAACCGCGCTCGCACAGGCCGTTGAACGTCAGATCGAGGGCCCGGACCCGCATGGGACCCGCGGCGTGCCGACCGGCGCGGGCGGCGTCCTCCGCCCGGTGCAGGGCGGTGTCCACGAGCAGCATTCCCGGTATGTGATCGAGGGGGTGGTCGAAGAAGAACGTATGGGTGTCGTCCGTGCTGATCCTGGCGACGTCGCCGGTCGGGCCACGGGCCGTGTCGTGCGCCGCATTCGCCGTGTCGGTACTCATGGACTGCTCCGGGGTGCTCGGGGTGCTCGGGACGGGGAGACGAGGGAGCGGTACGGAGGCGGGGTCACCCCGTCCATCGCACCGGGAGCCGGCGCACGCCGCGGACGAGCATCCCCGGTACGTACACGAGGGGTTCGGAGGTGTCGAGTCGCAGATCGGGGCAGCGCTCCAGCAGGGCCCGGACCGCGACACCGGCTTCGAGCCGGGCCAGCGGGGCGCCCAGGCAGTAGTGGATGCCATGGCCGAAGGAGAGGTGTCCGCGCGTGGTGCGGGTGATGTCGAAGCGTTCGGCGTCCTCGAAACGTTCGCCGTCACGCCCGGCCGCGGCGAGCGATACCAGCACCGGATCGCCCCGCTCGAAGCGGGCGCCGCAGAAGTCCATGGCCTCGGTGGCGAACCGGTAGGTCGAGTTCTCCGTCGGGCTGTCGTAGCGCAGTGTCTCCTCGACCGCGTTGCCGGTGAGGGAGAAGTCGGCCCGCAGCAGCGCGAGCTGGTCCGGGTGGCGGAGCAGCGCCAGCACGGTGTTCGAGATCAGGCCGACGGTGGTCTCGTGCCCGGCCGCGAGCAGCAGGAAGGCCATGCCGACGACCTCTTCCGGGCTCAGCCTGTCTCCCTCCTTGTCGGTAGTGCGCAGCAGGGCACTGAGCAGGTCGTCATCCGGTTCGGCGCGCTTGTGCTCGATGAGGCCGGTGAGATACGCGTTGACCGCCCGCACGGCCTCGACGGTCGCCTCGGGAGAGGAGGAGGCCACGATCTCGTTGGACCACCGCCGGAACGACTGCCGGTCCAGGTCCGGCACGCCGAGCAGCTCGCAGATCACCGTCATGGAGAGCGGGAAGGCGAGCGCGGCGACCAGTTCGGCCCGCCCGTCCCGGGCCTCGGTCATCGAGTCCAGGAGCTCCGCGGTCAGCGTGTGTACCCGGGGGGCCAGCGCCTCGATCCGCCGCGCGGTGAACTCGCGGGTCACCAGGGCGCGCAGGCGCGTGTGGGTGGGCGGATCGCTCTCCACCATGTTCTCGTTGATCGGAAGCGCGTCGGCCGGCCAGACCCCTTGGGAGCGCCAGTCCTTGCTGAAGCGGGCGTCGGCGAGGATGCGCCGGCCCTCCTCGTTGCGGACGACCAGCCAGAAGTCCCGCTCCTGGCCGGGCACACGGACCCGGTGCACCGGTCCTTTCGCGCGCAGCTCCGCGTAGACGGGATAGGGGTTCTCGACGAATCGCGCGCCGTATGCGGCGAGGTCGACCACGGTCTCTTCGCGCGCGCCATGAGCGGTCTTCGCGTCCATTGCGGCAGTCCTTCCCCGGAACGTCGTCAGTTCAGGTGCGGGTGCCATCCTGTGAAGCGAATGTGTCGTCCTGAGGTAGGACAGACGTCGGGGCCGGCTCGGCTGTGCCGCGACGGCGCGTCAGCGGTACGTCCGTACGACGTCGACGGTGTGTCAGTCCGGTAGCGGCTCCGCAGCCGGACCGCGGGGAAGCCGTACGAGGGCCACGGCGCCCCCGCCGTCCGGGGCGTTGCCGAACGTCAGAGTGGCCCCGACGACATGCGCCTGCCCGAGCGCGATGGTCAGCCCGAGTCCATGTCCCTTACCGCGTTCACGGGCGCCCGTCCTGAACCGCTGAGGGCCGCCGTCCAGCAGCCCGGTGGGGAAGCCGGGCCCCCTGTCCCGTACGGTCACGCTGTGCACACCGGTGTCGGCGTCCACACCCACCGTGACCGTCACGGGCGGGTGGCCGTGCCGGTGCGCGTTGACGACGAGATTGGCGACGATGCGCTCCAGCCTGCGGGGATCGGTCCACACCCGTATGTCCGCCGGGTCCGCGGCGCCACCGACGAGCACCGTCGCCGGAACCGCGACCCGCTCCACGGCCTCCTCCAGCAGCGGCACCAGCGCGCAGTGCTGCAAGTCCGCGCGCTCCACGCCCGCGTCGAGCCGGGAGATCTCCAGCAGATCCTCCACCAGCGCGCACAGCGCGCGCACCCGGTCCCGCACATAGAGTTCCGCCTCACCGTCCGGGAGGAGTTCGGCGGCGGTGACCAACCCCATGAGCGGCGTGCGCAGTTCATGGGCGACATCCGCGGTGAAGCGCTGCTCGCTCCGCAATCGCGCCTGGAGCGAGGCCGCCATCGAGTCGACCGCACCGGAGATCTCGGCGATCTCGTCGAACGGGCGGGGCATCGCGGAGATCCGGGCGTCCAGATCACCGGCCGCTATCCGCCGGGCGGTGCCCGCGGCCGTACGCAGCCTGCGACTCATCTCCCCGGCGACGAGCCAGACGGGCGGCAGCACGACGACGACCGTCAACAGGCCCGCCCGCAGAATGGACGTGTTGAAGGCCTCCAGGTTGCCGAACGTGGTGCTCAACGAGTGCCGCACCGACAGGGTCCGCGTGCCGGCGGGGCGCGCGGCCCACATCGCGGGACCGTCGGGACCGTCCGCGTACTGAGTGCCCTGACGCCCCTGGCGCACCAGCACCCGCAGCTCCCCGGGCACCTCGGCCGCGTCCAGTTCGGCCCCGGTCCCGTCGACCAGACCCGTACGCGCGTAGGACACGGCGGCCCGGTCGAGCGTGAGCATGGCGATCGAGCGGGACTGCTCCAACTCGAAGGCGCGCGAGGCGCGATCGACCAGTACCTCAAGGACGACGACGGTCACACAGGTCGCCGCGGCCACCAGTCCCGCGATGCGCCACCGCAAGGACCGCGAGGGATACCAGGACCGGGCCGTCACGGAGGACGGCGGACGCCAAGGCACCGTCAGCGCCGCAGCTTGTACCCGAAGCCGCGTACGGTCTCGATCCGTTCGGCGTCGATCTTGGCACGCAGCCGCTTCACATGCAGGTCGACCACGCGCGTGTCACCGTCCCAGGCGTGGTCCCACACCTTTCTCAGCAGCGTCCTGCGCTCCAGCACGATGCCCGGTGACTCGGCGAACGCGAGCAGCAGTCTCAGTTCCGTGGGGGTCAGCGCCACGATCTCGCCCGCGCGCCGCACCTCCATTCCGGAGGTGTCGATGGTCAGGTTGCCGAAGGTGAGGACGGACCGGGCGTCCGCCCCGCTCTCGTCGCGAGCGGGCTCCCCGCGTGCGGGCTCCCCGAGCGGGGACGCGAAGGAGGCGCGGCGCAGCAGCGACCGTATGCGCGCGACGAGCACCGCGCTCTCGCACGGCTTGACCACATAGTCGTCCGCGCCCGCCTCCAGCCCGGAGATCATGTCCAGGTCGTCGCCGCGCGCCGTCACCACGAGGATCGGCGCGAGGCTGAACTCCCTTATTCTCCGGCACAGTCCGATACCGTCGAGCTCCGGAAGCATGAGGTCGAGCAGCAGCAGATCCGGGTGCGCGCTCCGGAAGAGCTCGAGACCGGTGAGGCCGTCGGCCGCGGTGGAGATGGTGAAGCCGTAGCGCTGGAGCGCGATGCGGAGTGTGTCCCGGATCACCGCGTCGTCCTCCACGAACAGGATGTGCGGACCGGCGGGCTCGTCGAGGAGGGCGGGGGTTGCGGTCATGGCGATGTCCTCGCTGTTCCGGTGAGGGACGGCAGGCCGCCGGCGAAGGGCGGAAGGGGCCCGGGCGCTCTGGACCGGAGGAGAAGGGCATCGGCACGGGACGGGCACCGCTCCGGCGGGCCGGCGGGAGGACGTTCGAGGATCGCCCCGTCCGGTTCCGGCGGGAACATGCCCGTCGGCTGCGGCAGGCCGGTCGGCGGCGGCGGATCCGCCGCCGCGCCCGCGTCCCGTACGCCGGTGTCGGACGCGTATCCGGCCACGGCCGCGCTCAGCACGATCGCCGCGACGGCCGTGATGGCCGTGATGGAAACGGCCCGGCCCAGGCACGGCAGCGACCGGCGGCGGCCGTCGCCTCTTCGAGGCCGCGCCGCGCCCGCGCGTGTGTGCACCAAGTGTGAGGAGCGCATTGAGCGGAGCCTAGCGGCGGCCGGCACCTCGGCCCCGGGGCCGAATAGCACAACCGGGATTAGGGGAAGCCGCAGTCATTCGGACCGGTGGTGAGCACATCGCGGCCGAGCGGTCCTGTCCTGCGACGGCCCGCAGAGGGGCCCCGACCGTATTGCGGCTGACGCCTGGACGGCAGGGCGGTCCGCTGTGCGTCGGTGTTCGTCTCGATCCGGGTCCGCAGGGTGACGGGCAGATCACGAGGACCGGTGTCGGTGAGCCGGCGGAGGAAGGTCCGGTCCGGCGCCCGTCCCGTCGGCGCTCCGGTCGCGGGGTCAGTGCGCCCCGGCCGTGCGGAGCTGTTCCGGGGTCGGGGCCGTGCCGCCGAGGTGGGCGGGCATCCACCAGGTGTCGTCGGCGGACCGGGGGCGGACCGGGTAGGCGCGCTGGGCGGCCTCAAGGAGCTCCTGGACGCGCTCGCGCAGCCGGCGGGTGAGGGCGCCCGCGTACAGCTCGCGGGAGGCCTCCATGGCCTCGCCCACCCGGATCGTGATCGGGATGTGGCTGCGCTTGAAGTTGCGCGGGTGACCCTTGGTCCACAGCCGCTGCGTGCCCCAGACGGCCATCGGGACCAGGGGGACGCCCGCCTCCTGGGCGAGGCGGGCCGCGCCCGACTTGAAGGCCTTCAGCGTGAACGACTGCGAGATCGTGGCCTCCGGGAACACCCCGACCACCTCACCGGACCTCAGCGAGTCCAGCGCGTGTGCGTACGCCGCCTCGCCGTTGGCGCGGTCCACCGGGATGTGCTTCATGCCGCGCATCAGGGGGCCGGAGATCCGGTGCCGGAAGACCGACTCCTTCGCCATGAAACGCACCAGGCGCTTCTGCGGGAGCGCCGCGAGCCCGTTGAAGACGAAGTCCAGATAGCTGATGTGATTGCTCACCAGCACGGCGCCGCCCGTGCCGGGAATGTTCTCCGACCCCTGGCAGTCGATCTTGAGGTCCCACGCCTTGAACATCGTGCGGGCGAGACCGATGACGGGGCGGTAGACGAGCTCTGCCATGAGCGGGACGGACCCTTCTCTCTGCCAGGGAAGGGCTCCCGGCGGAAGTTACGCTGCCGTAGGTTTACGGCCTGTCGCAGATCGTGCCCCAAGAACGGCGCGGGAGCCAGCCCACGTGCCCGTCCAACGCGAGATCCTCGTCACGTCACCCCTCGGATTCCGCCCGACGGCCCATCGTGGGCCCGCGGCACAGGCCTTGGAACCCCGTCGGGAACCCGTCCCGGGCGCCCGGGAATCTCCGTGCCCCCGGGCGCGCTGTACCGGTGGGCGCGGACGCTGGGGGGCGTCCGCGAAAGTATGGCAGGGCGCGGCGGAAGAACGGGAGTACAAGGGTGCCGGGACGGGACGAGGGCAGACGGCTCGGGTCGGCCGAACTCGGTGAGGACCTCGGCACGCGGGCCACGCTGGTGCAGTTCTCCAGCGCGTTCTGCGCTCCCTGCCGGGCGACCCGGCGGATCCTCGGCGAGGTGGCCGGCCTGGTCCCCGGGGTGGCGCACGTCGAGGTCGACGCGGAGGCCCGGCTCGACCTCGTGCGCGCGCTCGGGATCCTCAGGACGCCGACCGTGCTCGTGCTCGACGCGGACGGCCGGGTGGTGCGGCGGGCGGCCGGGCAGCCCCGCAAGGCGGACGTCATCGCGGCCCTGGGGGAGGCGTTGTGAGGTCGCCGTCCGGGGTGGTGAGGCCTCTGACCGCGGCGGCGGGAGGGCTCGTGGAGCCCGGGGCGTACTTGACTGTGCACGCCAACTATCGTGAGCCTGACCGCATGCCCTCGGAACTCCTCCTTCTCGGGCGGCCCCGCGTCGACCCAGCCCGCCCCACGAGCGCGCGCCGTCCGCACTGTTGAGCAGCCGCGGATCCCGCTCGTCCGACCAGCAGAAGGACGGCTCCATGACGGCCATGTCCGACCTGGGTGCCTCCGGCACCGTCCAGTTCGCCTCCCCACAGCTGCTGCGCTCCGTCTTCCGGCGGCACGCGGCGGGCGTCGCGGTGATCACCGCCCGGGGCGACGCCGGTCCGGTCGGCTTCACCGCCACGTCCCTCACCTCCGTCTCCGCGGAGCCGCCGATGCTCTCCTTCGGCATCGGAACCGGCGGTTCCAGCTGGCCGGCCATCGCCGCGACCGACCATGTCGGCGTCCACATACTCGGTGAGCACCAGGAGGAACTGGCCGCCACCTTCGCGCGCAGCGGCGCCGACCGCTTCGGCGCGCCGACGGCGTGGCGCGAGGGTCCCAAGGGGGTGCCCGTCCTCGACGGTGTGCTCGCCTGGCTGGTGTGCCGTGTCGTCACGCGGGTGCCGGCCGGGGACCACCGGATCGTGCTGGCCGAGGTCGTCCTGGGCGATCCCGCGGGCGCCGGTCGTCCGCTTCTCTACCACCGGGGCCGCTTCAGCGCGCTGCGTGATTGATCACCTCACCCCTCTCCTGCGAAGCCGTCGGGTTCCGGTTACGCTGCGTTGCGAAGGTCACAGTTCAAAGCGCTTGCTCAGCGGGCATGAACTGGGTGTACTGACGAGTAATATTCCGCTCGGAGCGCGTGGTCGCCCTGACCGGGATCGGCCGCTTCAGGCGCCTATGCTGCCTAGGAAGGCAGCCCAGAGAAGACGATGCAGTAGGAGAGCCGGCGTGAGCTTGAGGATCGTTGTCACTGTGAAGTACGTGCCCGACGCCACTGGCGACCGGCACTTCGCCGATGACCTGACCGTCGACCGGGACGACGTGGACGGTCTGCTCTCCGAGCTGGACGAGTACGCGGTCGAGCAGGCGCTGCGGATCGCGGAGAACTACGACGGGGACGACGACGCCGAGGTGACCGTTCTGACGGTGGGTCCGGAGGACGCCAAGGACGCGCTGCGCAAGGCGCTGTCGATGGGCGCCGACAAGGCGGTCCACGTCGAGGACGACGACCTGCACGGCACGGACGCCATCGGTACTTCGCTGGTGCTGGCCAAGGCGATCGAGAAGGCCGGCTACGACCTGGTGATCTCCGGCATGGCCTCCACCGACGGCTCCATGGGCGTGGTCCCGGCGCTGCTCGCCGAGCGTCTGGGTGTCCCCCAGGTGACGCTGCTGTCGGAGGTGTCGGTCGAGGACGGCACGGTGAAGGGCCGCCGGGACGGGGACGCGGCCTCGGAGCAGCTCGAGGCGTCGCTGCCCGCGGTGGTGTCCGTCACCGACCAGTCGGGCGAGGCCCGTTACCCGTCCTTCAAGGGCATCATGGCGGCCAAGAAGAAGCCGGTTCAGTCGTGGGACCTGTCCGACCTGGACATCGACGAGGACGAGGTCGGCCTGGAGGGTGCCTGGACGGCCGTGGACTCCGTGACGGAGCGTCCGGCCCGCACCGCGGGCACGATCGTCAAGGACGAGGGCGAGGGCGGCAAGCAGCTCGCCGCCTTCCTCGCGGGCCAGAAGTTCATCTGAGCCCGCTGGTTCCGCTGACCGCCCCTCACACTTCGCAAGCAGGAGAGAAGAAGTCCCATGGCTGAAGTCCTCGTGTACGTCGACCACGCAGGCGGTGCCGTCCGCAAGCCGACCCTGGAGCTGCTGACCCTGGCCCGCCGCATCGGCGAGCCGGTCGCCGTCGCCCTCGGCGCGGGTGCCGCCGACACCGCCGCGACGCTCGCCGAGCACGGCGCCGTGCGGGTCCTCACCCACGACGCGCCCGAGTACGCCGACTACCTGGTCGTGCCCAAGGTGGACGCCCTGCAGGCCGCCGTAGAGGCCGTCTCGCCGGCCGCCGTGCTGGTGCCGTCCTCCACCGAGGGCAAGGAGATCGCCGCGCGTCTGGCGCTGCGCATCGGTTCGGGCATCATCACCGACGCCGTCGACCTGGAGGTCGGCGACGAGGGCCCGGTGGCCACCCAGTCGGTGTTCGCCGCCTCGTACAGCACCAAGGCCCGTGTCTCCAAGGGCACCGCGGTCATCACCGTCAAGCCCAACAGCGCCGCCGTGGAGGCCGCCCCGGCCGCCGGTGCGGTCGAGGCGCTGAGCGTGACGTTCTCGGCCCAGGCGACCGGCACGAAGATCACCGGCCGGACGCCGCGTGAGTCGACGGGCCGCCCCGAGCTGACCGAGGCCGCCATCGTGGTCTCCGGCGGCCGTGGCGTGAACGGCGCGGAGAACTTCGCGGTCATCGAGGCGCTCGCCGACTCCCTCGGCGCGGCCGTGGGTGCCTCGCGTGCCGCCGTCGACGCCGGCTGGTACCCGCACACCAGCCAGGTCGGCCAGACCGGCAAGTCCGTGTCCCCGCAGCTCTACATCGCCAACGGCATCTCCGGCGCGATCCAGCACCGTGCCGGTATGCAGACCTCGAAGACGATCGTCGCGGTCAACAAGGACCCCGAGGCCCCGATCTTCGACCTGGTCGACTACGGCGTCGTCGGCGACCTGTTCGAGGTCGTCCCGCAGCTCACCGAGGAGATCAAGACCCGCAAGGGCTGATCCTCCGGCGTACGACCGAGGCCCCCGTGCCCCGCCCTCTCCGGGCGGGACGCGGGGGCCTCGGCTCGTCCTGGCACAACCCCGCTCGGCCCCGGCGGGTGATCCCGTCCTCCCGCGCGCCAGGATGAGATGAGAGGCGTGGGCGGTCGTGCGGAAGGAAGACGGTGTTGACCCACGGGAAGATCCGCGGATAACTTCGTAGTGCGGATTATGGATTCCGGTAAGCGGAAAATGGGAGGGTGCGGGATGGGCCAGGGCCAGCAGGAGAACGTGGCGACGAGCCTCGCGGGCGCCGTCAGCGAGGAGATCAACGCCTCCCTCGCGCCGGTCGACGCCGAACTGGAGCGCCTTTACCCGGGCGATCCCGGCACCCGCCAGCCCGTGCACACCGTCTACGTGCCCGGCGACGTCTTCGAGGCCGGCACCATCCGCTCCTGGGGCGACCGGGCGCTCGCCGCGCTCGACGAACACGCCCCGGACGCGGCCTCCTTCGCCGCCGTCCTCGGCCTGAGCGACGAACTGGCCGTCCCCGTGTACGACCGCGTCCGCGCCAAGCTGGAGCGGGAGCCGATCGAGGACCTGCGGATCGACTTCGAGGACGGGTACGGCCCCCGGCCCGACGCGGAGGAGGACGAGGCGGCCGCCCGCGCGGCCGGGCTGGTCGCCGAGGCGTACCGGAACGGGACGGCGGCCCCGTACATGGGCATCCGCATGAAGTGCTTCGAGGCGGCGGTCCGCGACCGGAGCATCCGCACCCTCGACATCTTCCTCACCGGCCTGATGGAGGCCGGGGGCTTGCCCGGCGGGCTGGTCCTGACCCTGCCGAAGGTGACCTATCCCGAGCAGGTCACCGCCATGGCCCGGCTGCTGGAGGCCTTCGAGAAGGCCCATGGGCTGGCACCCGGACGCCTCGGCTTCGAGATCCAGATCGAGACCAGCCAGTCCATCCTCGCCGCCGACGGCACCGTCACGGTCGCCCGGATGATCCAGGCCGCCGAGGGTCGTGCCACCGGACTGCACTACGGCACCTTCGACTACAGCGCCTGCCTCGGTGTCTCCGCCGCCTACCAGGCCAGCGACCACCCGGCCGCCGACTACGCCAAGGCCGTGATGCAGGTCGCCGCCGCGGGCACGGGCGTGCGCGTCTCGGACGGCTCCACCAACGTCCTGCCGGTCGGCCCGGCCGAGAAGGTGCACGACGCCTGGCGGCTGCACTTCGGCCTCACCCGCCGTGCCCTGGCCCGCGCCTACTACCAGGGCTGGGACATGCACCCCGGCCACATCCCCACGCGGTACGCGGCCGTGTTCGCCTTCTACCGCGAGGGCTTCGAGCAGGCGGCGGCCCGTCTCGCCCGCTACGTCAGCCGAGCCGGCGGCGACGTCATGGACGAGCCCGCCACCGCCAAGGCGCTCAGCGGCTACCTGCTGCGCGGCCTGGACTGCGGCGCCCTCGACTCCGCCGAGGTCGCCGAGCGCACCGGCCTGACCCGCGCCGGCCTCGAGTCCTTCGCGGCCCCTCGCCGCGGCGACCTGACCGCGTCGGCGCAGTAGCCGGACGGCACGGCACACGGGCGGGGGCGTGACCCCGGGGCTCCGTACCCGTGGTCACGCCCCTGTGCTTCCGGCTCGCGCCACGGCCGCGTGCCGGACCCGGCCCGCGTGGCGCGGGACGCCCGCCGGGCGTTGGGCGTCAGGCCGGCGGGGGCAGTTCGCCCGAGCCTCGGGTGATCAGGCGGGTCGGGAGTTCGATGCGCTCCGGGGCGAGGAGAGAGCCGTCCAGCTGGCGGAAGAGGCGCTCGGCGGCGGTTCGGCCGAGGGCCGCCGAGTCCTGGGCGACGACGGTGACTCCCGGCTGGAGCAGATCGGCCAGTTCGATGTCGTCGAAGCCGACGAGGGCGACCCGCCGCGCCTGCTCGGCCAGTACGCGGATCACGGTGACGGTCACCCGGTTGTTGCCCGCGAAGACCGCGGTGACCGGGTCGGGCCCGGACAGCATGGTCTCCGTGGCCCGGCGCACCCGCTCCGGGTCCGTGACGCCCAGCGACATCCAGGAGTCCTCGACCGGTATGCCCGCGTCCTCCATCGCCGCCCGGTAGCCGCGCAGGCGCTCGGCGGCCGTGTGGATACGGGGCATGTCGCCGATGAACCCGATCCGGCGGTGGCCGTGGGCGATCAGGTGGGCGACACCGTCGCGGGCGCCGCCGTAGTTGTCCGACAGCACGACGTCGGCGTCGATGTTCCCGGCCGGGCGGTCCACGAACACGGTCGCGACGCCCGCCTTGAGCTCGGGCTCCAGATAGCGGTGGTCGTCACCGGCCGGGATCACCACCAGCCCGTCCACCCGCCGTGCGCACAGCGCCAGCGCGAGTTCCTGTTCGCGCTCCGGGTCCTCCGCGCTGGATCCGTTGATGAGGAGGGCGCCGTGCGCGCGGGCGACCTCCTCCACCGAGCGGCTCAGCGGCCCGTAGAACGGGTCGGCGAGGTCTTCCAGGATCAGCCCCACGCTCGCCGTACGGCCCTTGCGCAGCACCCGCGCGCTGTCGTTGCGGCGGAAGCCCAGGGCCGCGATGGCGTCCTGCACGCGCCGCTCCGTGTCCGGGGTGACCCCGGGCTCGCCGTTGACCACGCGGGAGACGGTCTTCAGGCCGACGCCCGCGCGTGCCGCCACGTCCTTCATGGTCGGACGGCTTCCGTAGCGGTTCCCGGACGCGCGGTCCGGGCGGTCTGCGGGGCGGTCTGCTCGACGGGCGGTCTCGGGCACGGTGCGGCGTCCTGTCCTGTCGTCCACGGGGACGAATCGCGTCCACGGGGATGCGTCGGTCCATGGGTTCGTATGAGGATGTGGCGTCGAGCATAGAACCTGGACAACGTTGTCATACGCACGAGAGACTGTCCATCGAACACTCCGGCCCGCGCCGCCCCACGGCGATACCGGACCGCGCCCACCTCTTGGTTTTCTCATGGTTGACGGGGAGATCTGACTCTGATGCACACCGACCTCGTGGCCGCGCTGGACATCGGCGGCACCAAGATCGCCGGAGCGCTGGTGGACGGCCGCGGCGGCATCCTGGTGCGCGCGCAGCGGCCGACGCCCGCGCAGGAGGACGGCGACACCGTGATGCGGGCCGTGGAGGAGGTGCTCGGCGAGCTGGGCGCCTCGCCGCTGTGGGGGCGTGCCACGGCCCTGGGTATCGGCAGCGCGGGCCCGGTCGACGCCTCCGCGGGCACGGTCAGCCCCGTCAACGTGCCCGGCTGGCGGGACTACCCGCTGGTCGAGCGGGCCCGCGCCGCCACCGGCGGCCTGCACGTGGAGCTGATCGGCGACGGCGTGGCCATCACGGCGGCCGAGCACTGGCAGGGCGCCGCCCGGGGACACGACAACGCGCTGTGCATGGTCGTCTCCACGGGTGTCGGCGGCGGACTGGTCCTCAACGGGCGGCTCCACCCGGGCCCGACCGGCAACTCCGGGCACATCGGCCACATCAGCGTCGACCTCGACGGCGACCCGTGCCCGTGCGGTTCGCGCGGCTGCGTGGAGCGCCTCGCGAGCGGCCCGAACATCGCCCGCCGGGCCCTGGCCCAGGGCTGGCGCCCGGGCCCCGACGGCGACACCTCGGCCGCCGCGGTGGCCGCCGCCGCCCGCGCCGGGGACCCGGTCGCCATGGCCTCCTTCGCCCGCGCCGCCCGCGCCCTGGCCGCGGGCATCGCCGCCACCGCGACCCTGGTCGAGATCGACATCGCGGTGATCGGCGGGGGAGTGGCCAAGGCGGGGGACGTGCTCCTCGCCCCACTGCGCCGGGCCCTGACAGACTACGCCACCCTCTCCTTCGTACGGCGTCTGAAGGTCGCCCCGGCCCAGACCGGCACGGACGCCGGCCTGGTGGGAGCGGCGGCGGCAGCGCTCGCGGCGCGGACGGACGTCACGGCGGCCGGGGTCTGAGGCGGCGGCCGCCGCCCCGTGACCGCGGCTCAGCACACCAGGCGGGCGTCCGCCCAGTCCGCGTGGTCGGAGTCGATGCCGTCGCCGCCGTCCGTGACGACGAGGCGGACCACCTGGGCGCCGGAGACGTCCGCCGACAGCGGCCGGGCGCCCATCGCGTTGGTGAGCACTCCGGTGGCGGCTGCCTTCCGGCCGTCCGCCCAGATCTCGAACGCCACCGTGCCCCTGCCGTCCTTCTCGTCGTCGACGCCGACGTCCGCGGTGACCGTCCGGCACGACGCGCCCGTGTAGAACTCGACGGCGCTGTCCGCGTGGACGCCGAGCCCCTTGGCGTACACCACCCCGCCGAGGGTGATCGGATGACCGTCGCCTGCTGCGCTCTCCCCGTTGCTGGTGTCGCGCTCCACCGGGCCGTAGCCGTTGGCGGCCGACAGCCAGGGGAGGTCGCTGAGGTGCGACGTCCCCGCGGGTGGCCGCACCACCACGCCGGCGGCGAAGGCCAGCGCGCCCTCGACGCGCACGCCGCCGGGGGAGCGGTGGCTCGTCCTGAGCGTCAGGTCGTATGAACCCGTCGGTGTTCCGGCCGGTGCGCTGACCGTCCAGCGGGTGCGCAGCGCCTTCCCCGTCGGGACGGCCGGGGCCCGCACCGCGGACTCGGGCCGTACCGTCCAGCCCGCGGGGCCGGTCAGGGACACGGCGACCCGCGTGGCCGGCGTACGGCCCAGGTCGGTCACGGTCGTGGTGAGCGTCGCCGGCCGACCCGCCTCCAGCAACAGGCTGCCGTCCAGGCCGAGTTCGACGGCGGGCGGGTTCGCGGCCCAGTCGCGGTCGGGCTGGACCCGGACGAGGACGGTGCCGTGGGCCGGAACGGTCGCCGAGATCGTGCCCGCGGTGTTGTAGGAGCGGTGCTCCCACAGGTCGCGCAGGGTGTAGGCGGCGGCGCCGGGCAGGCCCACGGCCCGCGCGGTAGTGGCGATGCGCTGCGGGCTGCCGGTCTCGTTGAACAGGGCGACGGCGCGGCTGCCGTCCTTCATCTCCTTGGCCACCACCCAGCGCCCGTCCTCGGAGGAGACGACGGCACCCTGCCGGCCCAGCGGGTCCTGGTCGACGGCGATGACCTCCCGGTTGCCCAGGATGTCGAGGGTCGCCTCGGATGCCTTGCGCAGGTCCGAGCCGATGAGGAGGGGCGCGGCCATCACGGACCACATCGAGAAGTGGGTGCGGTACTCGGTGTCCGTCATGCCGCCGTTGCCGACCTCCAGCATGTCGGGGTCGTTCCAGTGGCCCTGACCGGCGTACGGGGCGAGTGGCAGGTTCTGCTTCAGGATCGACAGCATCGAGCCCCAGTTGTCGCTGATGTCGTCGGTGGTGCGCCACAAGTGCCCTATGCCGGCGGCCCATTCCCAGGGCTTGTTCTGGCCCCATTCGCAGATGCTGTACACGATGGGCCGACCGGTCGCCTTCAGCGCGTCCCGCATGGTGGTGTACCGGAGCCTGGCGTCCACGCCCTGGTTGTTGCAGTTGTCGTACTTGAGGTAGTCCACGCCCCAGTCGGCGAACTGCTGGGCGTCGCTGTACTCGTGGCCGAGCGCGCCGGGGAAGCCTGCGTTGTTGCACGTCTTGGTGCCGGCGCTGGTGTAGATGCCCAGCTTGAGTCCCTTGGAGTGCACGTAGTCGGCGACGGCTCCGATGCCGCCCGGGAATCTGACCGGGTCGGCTACGAGCCTGCCGTTCGCGTCGCGGGCGGGCAGGGCCCAGCAGTCGTCGAGGTTGACGTACTGGTACCCGGCGTCCTTCAGGCCCTTGGTGACGAAGAGGTCGGCGATGCCCTTGACCATGGACTCGTCGAACTCGGCACGGCAGTTCGTGGAGTTCCAGTTGTTGAAGCCCATCGGAGGGGTGAGGGCGAGTCCGTCGGCCCGCGTGGGCGTGACGGAGGCTCGGGCGGAGGTCGCCGGGGCGGGCGCGGCGACGGCGGGGACTGCGAGTTCCGTGGCGCACAGCAGTCCTGCGGCCAGGGCCCCGACCACGGTGCGGCGGGCGGTGCGCGTGTGCGGGTGACGCATGAGAACGCTCCTCCGGACTCGCGAAAGTTGAGATGACGTCATGTCCGCGTCATCAGTGCGCGGTTATGGTAGGACGTGTTCAACTCTGTTGGAAGGGGGGCCGTAACGGTTGTTTGAGGCGCAATGTCCTGTGCGGCGCAGCCGCCGGAGCGGGCATGGGCTCGACGAAGGACTGTGTGCTCCCAGTCGGGTGCACGGCCGTGACCCCCGGGCGGCCGGCGCAGTTGAACCGAGCATGAAGAAGCGCAGCATGCTCGCCCTCGCGTCCCTGGCCACCGGTTTCGTCGTGGCCGCCGTCTCTCCGTCGCACGCCGTCGACCACGACGGGCTCGGCGACCGGAGCGTGAAGGACATCGTGGGCACCGTCGACCAGGTCGTCGGTGAGGAAGGCCTCGCCACGGGCGACGACGCGTCCGGGCAGCACCACGGCTGACGCCCGTCGGCCGAGCGCGGCGCCGGCACCCCCACCGCGGGGGTGCCGGCGCCGTCCTGTGGGCAGCCCTCAACTGGGCTGGTTTCCGTGGCAGGGTGGAGCGGGCAAGCCACAGGGGGCCGACAGCAGAGGGGGACCCGTGATCGTCTGGATCAACGGCGCTTTCGGTGCGGGGAAGACGACCACCGCACGGGAACTGATCGAACTGATCCCGAACAGTACGCTCTTCGATCCCGAGGTCATCGGCGGTGCGCTGGCGCATCTGCTGCCGCCCAAACACCTCGCCGAGGCCGGCGACTACCAGGATCTGCCGATCTGGCGGCGCATGGTGATCGACACGGCGGCCGCGCTGCTCGCCGAGCTGGGCGGGACCCTCGTGGTGCCCATGACCCTGCTGCGCCAGGAGTACCGCGACGAGATCTTCGGCGGGCTCGCCGCCCGCCGCGTCGCCGTACGGCACGTTCTCCTGGCCCCGGCCGAAACGATCCTGCGTGAGCGCATAGCCCATCGGGAGGTCCCGCCCGACCTGCCCGACGGCGAGATACGCGTCCGCCAGTGGGCCTACGACCACATCGAGCCCTACCGGACCGCCCTGGCCTCCTGGCTCACCGCCGACGCCCACCCCGTCGACACCAGCGCCCTCACCCCGCACGAGACGGCCGTCCGCATCGTCGAGGCCGTCAGCAATGGTGCCGCGCCCGTCTGCGACATCGTGCAGACCCCGGAGCCCACGGCCGAGACCGTCGCCTCCGGAGTGCTGCTGTTCGACGAACAGGACCGCGTGCTGCTCGTCGACCCCACCTACAAGCCCGGCTGGGAGTTCCCCGGCGGTGTCGTCGAACCCGGCGAGGCCCCGGCCCGCGCGGGGACGCGCGAGGTCGCCGAGGAGACGGGTGTACGGCTGGACGAGATGCCCCGGCTCCTCGTCGTCGACTGGGAGCCGCCCGCACCGCCCGCCTTCGGTGGTCTGCGCTTCCTCTTCGACGGCGGCCGCCTGGACTCGGCGGCGGCCACGCGCCTGCTGCTGCCCGGACCCGAGCTGCGCGACTGCCGCTTCGTCACCGAGCGGGAGGCCGCCGACCTGCTCCCGCCCGTCCGCTACGCCCGGCTGCGCTGGGCACTGCGGGCCCGCGAACGCGGCGCGGCGGTGTACCTGGAGGCGGGCGTGCCGGTCGGCTGACGCCCCGTGCCTACGCCGATGGCGCGGACTGCGCGGAGCTGTCGCCGGCGCCTCGCAGTTGACGGAGGCGCAGTAAACCCCTCACCACCACAACGCGCAAGCCCACGCGGCACGACGCTGCCGCCGTGGCGATCGGACGACGCGCCCTGGGACACCCGATCCGGCGTCGGACGACACCGCCCCCACACGACCGGAGCGATCGTGTGGGGCATCGGACCGTCCAGGCCCGACCGGGCACCCTGGGGCGTGAGGGACCCCGCCCCCGCGTTCCCGGACCACGGACACGATCCGTGCCGCCCGGACGCGGAGCGAAAGCGGGCGACCAGTGTGCCCACAACCGTTCGGGGCACACGGCTGAGCACGAGCCCTGGACCCAGGACTCACTCCCGCTCAGTCCATAGGAACGGTCAGCTCGCCGCGTAGTTGCGCAGGAACAGCGCCTCCGCGACCGACAGGCGCTCCAGTTCCTCGGGGGAGACGCTCTCGTTCACGGCGTGGATCTGCGCCTCCGGCTCGCTCAGGCCGATCAGCAGGATCTCGGCCTGCGGGTAGAGGGCGGCGAGGGTGTTGCAGAGCGGGATGGAGCCGCCCTGACCGGCGTACTGCATGTCCTGGCCGGGGTAGGCGACCGCCATCGCGTCGGCCATCGCCCGGTAGGCCGGGCTGGTGGTGTCGGCGCGGAAGGCCTGGCCCTGGCCGATCTGCTCGGTGCTCACCCGGGCGCCCCAGGGGGTGTGGGCCTCCAGGTGGGCCTGGAGCAGCTTGGTCGCCTCGCCCGCGTCGACGCCCGGCGGCACCCGCAGGCTGACCAGGGCACGGGCACCGGCCTGCACGGACGGGGTGGCGCCGACGACCGGCGGGCAGTCGATGCCGAGCACGGTGACGGCGGGGCGGGCCCAGATGCGGTCGGCGACCGTGCCGGAGCCGATAAGCTCCACGCCGTCCAGCACCTTGGCGTCCTTGCGGAACTGCTCCTCCTCGTAGGCCAGGCCGTCCCAGACGGAGTCGCCGGCCAGGCCGTCGACGGCCGTCGAGCCGTCCTCGGCGCGCAGCGAGTCGAGGACGCGGATCAGCGCGGCGAGCGCGTCCGGGGCGGCACCGCCGAACTGGCCCGAGTGCAGGTTGCCTTCGAGGGTGTCGACCTGGATCCGGACCATGGTCATGCCGCGCAGGGTGCTGGTGACGGTGGGCAGACCGGCGCGGAAGTTGCCGGTGTCGCCGATCACGACGGTGTCGGCGGTGAGGAGTTCCGGGTGCTCCTCGGCGTAGCGCTCCAGGCCGCCGGTGCCCTGCTCCTCGGAGCCCTCGGCTATCACCTTGACGTTGACCGGGACGCCGCCGTCGGCCTTCAGGGCACGCAGGGCGAGCAGGTGCATGATGAGGCCGCCCTTGCAGTCGGCGGCACCACGCCCGTACCAGCGGCCGTCGCGCTCGGTCAGCTCGAAGGGCGGGCTGGTCCAGCCGGCCTCGTCCAGCGGCGGCTGCACGTCGTAGTGGGCGTAGAGCAGGACCGTCCTCGCGCCCTCGGGACCGGGCAGGTAGCCGTAGACCGACTGGGTGCCGTCCGGAGTGTCGAGCAGAGCCACGTCCGTGAAGCCCTCGGCGCGCAGCGCGTCGGCGATCCAGTTCGCGGCGCCCTCGCTCTCGCTCCTCGGGTACTGGTCGAAGTCCGCCACCGACCGGAAGGCCACCAGCTCGGCGAGTTCCGCCCGCGCCCTGGGCATCAGGGACGCGACGGTCTCCGCGACCGGATTAGACGACATGGGCACGCTCCTTGTAGGTGCGAAGGAGAACTCATGGGTATCGGGGAGATACTTCCGAGCACTTCTGTATTGCGGATGATCGTGTCAGCGTAGGCGCGACCCTGTGTACGGGGCACGTACGCTGCTGATCCTCCCACAGCGGCCCACCACCGGGGCCGCCGTAGGATGCGGGAGACAGCAGCGGCAGGCGGCTTGATCGGGAGCGGTAGACCATCGTGAGCAGCGACAACTCTTCGGCGGACGACGTGCAGCGGGTGTGGGACGTCGTCGTGGTGGGCGCGGGACCCGCGGGGGCCTCGGCCGCCTACGCGGCGGCGGTCGCGGGACGACGCGTGCTGTTGCTGGAGAAGGCGGAGCTGCCCCGCTACAAGACGTGCGGCGGGGGGATCATCGGCCCCTCGCGCGACTCGCTGCCGCCCGGCTTCGAGCTTCCGCTGAAGGACCGCGTGCACGCGGTGACCTTCTCCCACAACGGCCGCTTCACCCGCACCCGCCGCTCCAGGCAGATGCTGTTCGGCCTGATCAACCGGCCCGAGTTCGACCAGCAGTTGGTCGAGCACGCGCAGAAGGCCGGCGCCGAGCTGCGGACCGGCGCCGCGGTCTCGCGGGTCGAGCAGCACGGTTCGGCGGTACCGGACCGGCGCACGGTCGCCGTGGTGCTCCAGGGCGGTGAGACGGTGCTCGCGCGCGCGGTGGTCGGCGCCGACGGCAGCGCCGGCCGGATAGGAGCCCATGTCGGGGTGAAGATGGACCAGGTGGACCTCGGCCTGGAGGCGGAGATCCCGGTGCCGGAGACCGTCGCCGAGGACTGGCGCGGACGGGTGCTCATCGACTGGGGGCCGATGCCGGGCAGTTACGGCTGGGTCTTCCCCAAGGCGGACACGCTGACCGTCGGGGTGATCTCGGCGCGTGGCGAGGGCGCCGCCACCAAGCGGTACTTGGAGGACTTCATCGCCCGGCTGGGCCTGGCCGGGTTCGAACCGAGCATCTCCTCGGGGCATCTGACGCGCTGCCGGGCCGAGGACTCGCCGCTCTCGCGGGGGCGGGTGCTGGTGTGCGGGGACGCGGCCGGACTCCTCGAACCGTGGACGCGCGAGGGCATCTCCTTCGCGCTCAGGTCCGGGCGGCTCGCGGGGGAGTGGGCGGTGCGCGTCGCCGAGGCGCACGACGCGGTGGACACCCGGCGCCAGGCCCTGAACTACGCGTTCGCCATCAAGGCGGGGCTGGGCGTGGAGATGGCCGTGGGCAAGCGGATGCTCGCGGTGTTCGAGCGGCGGCCGGGGATCTTCCACGCCGTCCTGACCGGCTTCCGGCCCGCCTGGAAGGCGTTCAAGGAGATCACGCAGGGTTCGACCTCGCTCGGTGAGCTCGTCCGCACCCACCCCATGGCCCACCGCGCCCTGACGGCGCTGGACCGGCGGCCGGCGCCGCCCGCCGCCGAGGACACGGTCAGTTCCTGACCGTGATGCGGAAGACCGGGTGGTCGGGGGCGGACGCGGCGATCTCCTCGTCGGAGGACTTCGCCGTGACGCCCTTGAAGTACCCGTCGACCTGCCAGCCCCACCGCTCCAGGTAGGTCCGCAGGACCGGGAGCTTCTCGGCGTCGGGCAGCTCCACCGCGGTGAACTCGCGGACCTTCCGCCCGACGCGCAGTTCCCCGCCGCCCGCCGCGCGCATGTTGCGCACCCACTGGGAGTGGCCGCGCGCCGAGACGAGGTACTGCGCGCCCTCGTACGTGTGCGGGTTGACGGGAATGCGCTGCGGATTGCCGCTCGTACGGCCGCGCACCGTCAGCTCGGCCGAGCCGGCGAGGCTCAGCCCGCGGCGGGCCAGCCAACCGATGACGCCGTTGAGACGGACTGCCGTCGGGCTGCCCTTGAGGTAGTACGGCGACGAAGACGAGGAGGGCGAGGAGGACGACGAGGACGACGACATGGTGACCCCCATGGGTTCGGTTCGGGAGAGCAGTGCTCTCGTTCGATGAACAGTGTGGGGTGGATCGGCGATCCAAAGCAAGAGCAGTGCTCTTTTTTGTGTGCAGTGCTCTGGATTCATGGAACACTGGTCGGCATGAGCACCGCACAGGGAGCCCGCGCCCGGGCCAGGACGGAGATCACCGCCGCGATCAAGGACGAGGCCCGCAGACAGCTCGCGTCCGAGGGTGCCGCCAAGCTCTCGCTGCGTGCCGTGGCCCGCGCGCTCGGCATGGTCTCCTCCGCGCTGTACCGGTACTTCCCGAGCCGGGACGATCTGCTGACGGCGCTCATCATCGACGCCTACGACTCCGTGGGCGAGGCCGCGGAGGCGGCGAACGCGGAGGCGGCCGGCGCCGAGCCCCTGGCG
Source organism: Streptomyces sp. NPDC087787 (assembly GCF_044743035.1). Lineage (NCBI taxonomy): Bacteria > Bacillati > Actinomycetota > Actinomycetes > Kitasatosporales > Streptomycetaceae > Streptomyces > Streptomyces sp. NPDC087787. The sequence goes on along the minus strand of NZ_JBIUVQ010000003.1, from coordinate 339,730 downwards.
CGCTGGACCGCCGTGTGCGAGGCGGTGCGCCACTGGGCGCTCGTACACCCGCACGAGTACGCCCTCATCTACGGCACTCCCGTGCCCGGTTACACCGCCCCGATGACCACCGTCCCGGCCGCGGCCCGCGTCGGTCTGGTCCTCATCGGCGTCGTGCGCGACGCCCATGAGCGGGACGGGTTGACCGGGCCGCCGCTCCCCGCCGAGCTGCGGGGCGAGGCCGAGCGGATCACCGCGGACCTGGCGCCCGGCCTGCCGCCCGAGGTGGGGCCCGCGCTCGTCGCCGCGTGGGCGCAGCTCTTCGGGCTGGTCGGGTTCGAGCTGTTCGGCCAGTTCAACCGGGTCGTGGAGGACCGCGAGCCGTTCTTCCGGCACGCGGTGACGCGACTCGCGCACGGGATCGGGCTGAGGGCCTGACCGCAGCCGGGACGGGACGGGAACCTGCCGGGCGTTTGAGAGGGCGCCGTGCTTTCGGGGCGGCGTGAGGGCGCGTACTTCCCGGGGAGTAGGTGTGATCACCTCGTCCGGCTGACGCCCCCGGCGGCGCCGGCGTCTAGCGTGGCGGTCATGACGGAGCAGCGCGTACGCCGGGGCGGCCCGCCGCAGTGGTGGCGGCACGGACCCCCGTGGTGGCACCGTGCCGTCGGCGAGGAGGCGGAGCCCGGCCGCCGTCGGCCATGGCTCTCCACCGCGCTGTTCACCGTCTTCGTGCTGGTCGGCACCCACTTCTCGGCCCACAACCAGCGCGGCCACCGGGAGCCCTTGGACGCCTTCGGGTTCGCGTTGCTGCTCGTGACCTCGGGGATGCTGCTGTGGCGCAAGCGGTGTCCGGCGTTCGTGGTGTGCGGCACGGCGGCGACGACCCTCGTCTACTACGCCGCCGGATACCCGTACGGACCCGTCTTCCTGGCCGTCGTGGTCAGCTGCTTCAGCGCCGTCGTCGCCGGGCACCGCAGGGCCGCGTGGGCGGCGCTGGGCACCCTGTGGGCCGCCCACGCGCTGATCTCGCTCTGGCTGTACCGATGGTTGCCCCCGCCCGGGGACACCGCGGCCTCCTGGGGACAGGAACTGGCCGTCGCCACCTGGGTGGTGGCCGTCGTCGCGGTCTCGGAGCTGGCCCGGGTGCGCCGCGAGCAGTGGGCCAAGGAACGCGCCGAGCGCGCCCAGTCGGCCCGGCGGCGGGCCGACGAGGAGCGGCTGCGGATCGCCCGTGAACTGCACGACGTCCTCGCGCACAGCATCTCCGTCATCAACGTCCAGGCGGGCGTCGGCCTCGCCCTGCTGGACACCGACCCGGAGCAGGCGCGCACGGCGCTGGCCACCATCAAGGCCGCCAGCAAGGAGGCGCTGGGGGAGGTTCGTCAGGTGCTCGACACCCTGCGTACCCCCGGTGACGCCCCCCGTGCTCCGGCGCCGGGCCTCGGCCGGCTGTCCGAGCTGGTGGACCAGGCGGCGGCAGCCGGGCTCGCCGTCGAGGTGCAGGGGGCGCCGCCGCGGCTGCCACCAGGCACGGACCTCGCCGCCTTCCGCATCGTTCAGGAGGCGCTCACCAACGTCGTACGCCACTCGGGATCGCGGCACGCGCGCGTGCTCCTCGACCACGGCCGCCGCGCGCTGCGGCTGCGCGTCGACGACGACGGGCCCGCCACCGGGGCGGACGCCGGCGGCAGCGGCAACGGCCTGGCCGGGATGCGGGAGCGGGCCGCCGCGCTCGGCGGCACCATCGACGCGGGCGCGCGCCCCGACGGCGGCTGGCGGGTGCTGGCCGTACTGCCCCTGACGACCGAGGAGGAGAACCGGTGATCCGGGTACTGCTGGCCGACGACCAGTCGCTGGTACGGGCAGGCTTCAAGGCGCTGCTCGACGCCCAGCCGGACATAGAGGTCGCCGGGGAGGCCGCGGACGGGGAGGAGGCCCTGCGCAAGGTGCGCGAGCTGAGCCCCGACGTGGTGCTCATGGACATCCGCATGCCGCTGCTCGACGGACTCGCCGCGACCCGCCGTATCACCGGCGAGCCGCGGCTGAAGGACGTCAAGGTGGTCATGCTCACCACCTTCGAGCTCGACGAGTACGTCTTCGAGGCGATCCGCTCGGGTGCCTCCGGCTTCCTGGTCAAGGACACCGAACCCGACGAACTCCTGCGCGCGGTACGGGCGGTGGTCGGCGGCGACGCCCTGCTCTCTCCCGGCGTGACGCGGCGCCTGATCGCCGAGTTCGCCGCCCGCTCCAAGGAACCGGCCGCCGCCGGCGCCCTCGCTCAGCTCACCGAACGCGAACGCGAGGTGATGGCCCTGGTCGGTATCGGCCTGTCCAACGAGGAGATCGCCCGCCGCCTCGTCGTCAGTCCCCTGACCGCCAAGACCCACGTCAGCCGCACCATGGTCAAACTCGGCGCGCGCGACCGTGCCCAACTGGTCGTCCTGGCCTACGAATCGGGCCTGGTGCGCCCGGGCTGGCTGGGCTGACCGCCCGGAGCGGCGCGCGGCGGCTCGTCGGCGCCGTCCACGGCGAAGCCCGTGCCGAACGTGTCCTGGGCGCCGCCGCGAGCGGCCTCGGTGTCGCCCCCGGGCGCGGTGGCGTGCGGGTACGGGGCCTGCGGTCCGGCTGCGCACCGTGCCCGTGCCACGGCAGCGCCCCGTGGCCGTCCCGGACGCCCGCGCCCCGGTGCCGGGCCCGTCCGCTCGGCGGTGGGTGCCGGTCCGGCGGCCCGGACGGGACGGTACGGCGCGGTCTCCGCCGGAGGCGACGGCACTGGACCGGCGTAGGCCGCGTTGCGATACTCCATTCGGCGGGTTGGGCTGGAAGGTGACTCATTGCCCACGTTCCGGACGGCGATCATGACGATGTCCCCCTTCGGCGCCTCCTTCGGCGGCCAGGACCCGTTCTCCGAGATCCTCAACCGTTTCTTCGGCATGACGCCGGGCGCGGCGCCCCCGCAGGTGCAGCGGGTGCCGATCGGACGGCTGCTGACCGACTCCGCGCGCGAGCTGATCAACCAGGCCACCGGGCGGGCGGCCGAGGACGGCAGCTCCGACCTGGATACCGAGCACCTGCTCTGGGCGTGCACCCAGGTGGAGCCGGCCCGCGGCCTGCTCGCCCAGGCCGGAGCCGACCCGGACCGCCTCGGCGCGGCTCTCGCCGAGGCGCTGCCCGGCGAGAGCGGCACCCCCTCCGCGCAGCCCGGCCTCACCCCGGCCGCCAAGCGGGTGCTGCTGCGCGCCTACGAGCACTCGCGGGCGGCCGGAGTGTCGTACATCGGCCCCGAGCACATCCTCGGCGCGCTCCTCGACACCCCGGGCGCCGCGGCGGCACGTGCCCTCAGCGCCCACGGCATCGAGACGGACGCGCTGCGCCGCAGCGCCGACACCGCCTCCCGCCCCGACACGGCACCCGGCGGCGCCGAACCCCGGAGCGACACCCCGACCCTGGACCAGTACGGACGCGACCTGACCGAGGAGGCCCGTGCCGCGAAGCTGGACCCGGTGGTGGGGCGGGCCGCGGAGATCGAGCAGACCGTCGAGGTCCTCTCCCGCCGCACGAAGAACAACCCCGTGCTGATCGGCGAGCCCGGCGTCGGCAAGACCGCGATCGTCGAGGGGCTGGCCCAGCGCATAGTCAACGAGGACGTGCCGAAGACCCTGGAGAACAAGCGGGTGGTCGCCCTGGACCTCACCGGACTGGTGGCGGGCGCCCAGTACCGGGGCCAGTTCGAGGAGCGGCTGAAGAACGTCATCGACGAGGTCAAGGCGGCCTCCGAGTCGACGATCCTGTTCCTGGACGAACTGCACACGGTGGTCGGCGCCGGTGCCACCGGCGAGGGCGCCATGGACGCGGGCAACATCCTCAAACCGGCCCTCGCCCGTGGTGAGCTGCATGTCGTCGGCGCCACCACCCTCGACGAGTACCGGCGGTACGTGGAGAAGGACGCCGCCCTGGAGCGCCGCTTCCAGCCCGTCATGGTGCCCGAGCCGAGCGTCGAGGAGACCGTGCAGATCCTGGAGGGGCTGCGCGACTCCTACGAGGCCCACCACCAGGTCCGCTACAGCGACGACGCCCTCGTCGCCGCGGCCGAGCTGTCGGACCGCTACGTCACCGACCGGTTCCTGCCCGACAAGGCCATCGACCTGCTCGACCAGGCCGGCGCCCGGGTGCGCCTGCGGTCCCTGGGCCGGTCCACCGAGGTCGTCGAGCGTGAGGACCGGCTGGCCAAGCTGCGCCGCGAGAAGGACCAGGCCGTCGCCGCGGAGGCCTTCGAACGGGCCTCCGAGATCAAGGACCGGATCGCCGAGACGGAGACGGAACTGGAGGGTCTCGCCGAGCGCCGCGAAGGCGTCCTTGAGGTGACCGTCGACGACATCGCCGACGTGCTGTCCCGGCGCACCGGCATCCCCGTCGCCCAGCTCACCGAGAGCGAGAAGGAGCGGCTGCTGAAGCTGGAGGACGCGCTGCACTCACGGGTCGTCGGCCAGGACGAGGCGGTGACCGCGATCGCGCAGGCGGTGCGCCGCAGCCGCGCCGGCATGAGCGACCCCAACCGGCCTGTCGGCTCCTTCCTGTTCCTCGGCCCCACCGGGGTCGGCAAGACCGAACTGGCCAAGGCGCTCGCCGAGTTGCTGTTCGGGGACGAGGACCGGATGGTCCGCTTCGACATGAGCGAGTTCCAGGAGAAGCACACCGTCTCCCGGCTCGTCGGGGCCCCGCCCGGCTACGTCGGCCACGAGGAGGCCGGCCAGCTCACCGAGAAGGTGCGCCGCCAGCCCTACAGCGTGCTGCTCTTCGACGAGGTGGAGAAGGCGCACCCCGACGTCTTCAACACCCTGCTCCAGGTCCTCGACGACGGCCGCCTCACCGATGCCCAGGGCCGTACCGTCGACTTCCGCAACACCGTGCTCATCATGACCTCCAACATCGGCGCGCAGCGGATCCTGGTCCACCACGGGAACGTCGCAGCGATCAAGGACCAGCTGATGGAGGATCTGCGCGGACGGTTCCTGCCGGAGTTCCTCAACCGCATCGACGACATCATCATCTTCCACGGCCTCAGCGAGGAAGACCTCGGCCGGATCCTGGACCTGCTCCTCGACCACAGCCGCCGGCGCGTGCGCGCCCAGGGCCTGGACCTGGAGGTCACCGACGCCGCGAAGAGGCTGCTGATCGCCCACGGTCACCAGCCCGAGTTCGGCGCCCGTCCGCTGCGCCGCACCATCCAGTCCGAACTCGACAACCGCATCGCCTCCCTGCTGCTGAGCGATTCGGCCGACCCCGGTGACACGATCGTCGCGGACGTCGTGAACGACGCCCTGGTCTGCCGGGTCGAACACCCGGAGGTGCCCGGCCGGATGACCTGATGAGGCAGGCCGGCGCGGGGGACGGCCGGGATCAGCCATCGGCGCGGCGCCCGCTGCGGCGCGGCGCCGGATCAGCGCCGTCCAGCAGGGAACGGTGGCCGGGCACTCCCTGGGGCGAGGCGGCCTCCCCCGTCCTCCACCCGCCGTCAGCCGGTCTTCCATCCCCAGGGCGTGTCCGCGCGCGCCCACTCCTCGTCCCACTGGGCGAAGCGCCGGCGGTCGAGCCGGGTCCGGGCCAGCTTGGCACCGCCGATGACGACACCCGCGGTGGTCGTTCCCGCCCAGAGGCCGCCCAGGGTCGTCTGGAAGGCGATGTCGGCCGATGAGGCCGGCGGGGGCGCCGGCAGGGCCCGCCCGTTCGTCCACACCGTGACGTGGTCGCCGGGTGCCGCGGAGACCGGGACCCTGGTCCGGCCCGTGTGCGCCGAGCCGTCCGCGTCCGTCCAGCGGACCGTCCCCCACCCCAGGGCACTGCCCACCGGCCGGACCGCCCCGCGGGCAGCCTCCTGCGTCACCACGGCCCGCACCGAGTGGGTGTCGGCGCGGACCCGCTCCGCGGCCTGCTGCATCGCGCCCGCCGTCAGCACGCCCGCGAGGACGCCGCCCGCCACGGCCAGGACCCAGGCGACGAGCAGGATCCACGCCTCGACCACGTCACTGGTGCGCCGGAGCGGATTGCGCCGCCAGCGCCACAGCCACACTCCCGAACGACGTGCCACCTTCGACACCCCCTCGTGAGCATCGACGGCCCCTACTGCCAGTGTCCCCCCGGAGGCGGTCCAAGGCCTGCGGGGAGCCCGGAAAGGGACGGCCGGGGCCGGTGGCACGGCCCCCGTGGGACCGCCGTGGAACGCACGGGCCGACGGGCCGCGCCGGGTCTTTCGGACACGGATCGGTTAAGGCTTTCTCACCGGGCCGTTGCCGTACGGTGAGCACGCCATGATGGAACCATGACGCTCGCCGCGCGTGCTCTCGCCCAGCTGGCAACCTGGCCGGACCTCTCGGAGGCGGTGCCGAGCTGCGGCAACGGGCAGGCGCTCAGCTCGGCGGGCGGGGAGATCGCCCACTTCCACTCCGACCGCGACGTCGACCTCCGCCTGACCGTCCGGGCGATCCGCCGCCTGGAACGCGACCTGCGGCGCTTCGCCGCGATCCGCGTCGTGCCGGGCTCCTCGTGGGTGACGGTCCGCCTCGACGGCTCGGCCGACGTCGATCTGCTGATGAGTCTGACGAGCGTGGCGCTCAAGGCCCAGCAGGGGCCGCCGGACGACGGCCGGACCGCCCCCTGCGGCTGCAACGACGTCCGAGGCGTGGGCTTCGTGCGGCTGTAGTCCGGATGCGGGACCGGCGCTGTCACACGGTCAGCACCCGCAGGCCCGCCTCCTCGAACGCGCGCACCGTCTCCGGCCCCGCCGCCGTGTCCGTGACCAGGGTGTCCACCGACTCGGCGGCGCAGATGCGGGCGAAGGCCCGCCGGCCCAGCTTGCTGGAGTCGGCGGCCACGACGACACGCTCGGCACGCTCGCACAGCAGCCGGTTGACGGCGGCCTCGGCCTCGTCGTGCGCCGCCGCGCCGTGCGCCACGTCGAAGCCGACCACCCCGAGCACCGCCACGTCGAGCGTGATCTGACTCAGCACCCCGTCCGCGAGTGGCCCGATGAGCTCGTACGACTGCGGCCGCGCGACTCCTCCGGTCAGCACGATCTTGAACTGGGGCCGGACGGCGAGCTCGTTGGCGATGTTGAGCGCGTTGGTCACCACGGTCAGCGCGGGCGAGCCGACGGCCAGGTCGGCGCGCACCGCCAGGGCGCGGGCCACTTCCGTGGTCGTCGTGCCGCCGGTCAGGCCGACCGCCTCGCCGGGCGCTACGAGTTCCGCGACCGCCTTCGCGATCCGCTGCTTCTCGGAGGCGTGGCGGGCCGTCTTGTACCGCAGCGGCAGCTCGTAGGAGACGCCGTGCACCACGGCCCCGCCCCGGGTGCGGACCAGCATCTGCTGCTCGGCGAGCTGGTCGAAGTCCCGCCGGATCGTCGCGGCCGACACCCCCAGTCCGGACGCCGCGTCCTCGACGTCCAGCCGGCCGCGCTCCACGAGCAGCTCCAGCAGTGCCTTCCAGCGGGCGTCGCGTGACATCCGCCTCCTCCGTTCCCTCGATCCTTCGTGACCCTAACGCACCGGGAACACCTCAAGATGCTTGATTGTGCTTGAAATTCGGCGCTATCTTGCAGAAAAGCGCATCCGCTGGAGCAGGAGGAGGGGCCGTGAGCCATGTCGAGGACGAACTGACCAGTCAGCCCGAGTGCTGGGCCCGCGTCGCGGCCGACGTAGCCGTCCACGGCCGGGCGCTGCCCGCGCAGGGGGAGCGGGTCGCCATCGTCGGCTGCGGCACGTCGTACTTCATGGCCCAGGCCGCCGCCGCGCTGCGCGAGGGCTCCGGGCAGGGGGAGACCGACGCCTTCGCCGCCTCGGAGTTCCCCTGTGAACGCTCCTACGACCGGGTCCTCGCCCTCACCCGATCCGGCACCACCACCGAAGTGCTCGACGTGCTGCGGGAGCTGAAGGGACGCACCCGGACGACGGCGGTCACCGCCGACGCGGGCACCCCCGTGATGGACGCCGCCGACGAGATCGTGGTCCTGGACTTCGCGGACGAACGCTCCGTGGTGCAGACGCGGTTCGCGACCACCGCCCTCACCCTGCTGCGCGCCCACCTCGGCCTGCACACCGACGAGGTGGTCGTCGACGCCCGCACGGCTCTGTCCGCCCCACTGCCCGAACAGCTCCTCTCCTGCGAGCAGTTCACCTTCCTGGGCCGGGGCTGGACCGTCGGACTGGCCAACGAGGCCGGGCTGAAGATGCGCGAGGCCTCGCTGTCCTGGACCGAGGCGTACCCGGCGATGGAGTACCGGCACGGCCCCATCAGTGTCACCACGGACGGCACGGCCACCTGGATGCTCGGCCGGGCACCGGACGGGCTCGCCGAACAGGTCCGCGCCACGGGCGGGTTGTGGATCGAGGGCGAACTCGATCCACTCGCCGAACTGATCCGCGCCCAGCGGCTCGCCGTCGCCGTCGCCGCCGCTCGCGGCCTCGACCCGGACCGGCCCCGCCACCTCACCCGCTCGGTGATCCTCGCGCCCTGACGCGCCGTCACCCGATCCAGCACCGGAAAGGACAGACCGTGCCGCTTGCAGCCACCGGCGAGCTGGTCGCCCGCGCCGCCGCCGCGCGCTCCGCAGTCGTCGCCTTCAACATCATCACGCTGGAACACGTCGAGGCCGTCGTCGCCGGGGCCGAGGCGGCCGGCGCACCCGTCGTCCTCCAAGTCAGCGAGAACGCCGTCTCGTTCCGCTACGGACGGCTGCTGCCGCTCGCCCGCGCCGCCGCCACGGCGGCCGAACGCGCCGCCGTACCCGTCGCGTTGCACCTCGACCACGTGCAGAGCGACGACCTGCTGCGCCAGGCGGCCGACGCCGGCTTCAGCTCCGTGATGTACGACGCCTCCCGGCTGCCCTACACGCGGAACCTCGCCGCGACCAGCGCCGCCGCGGCCTGGGCACACGCCCAGGGGCTCTGGATCGAGGCCGAGTTGGGCGAGGTCGGCGGCAAGAACGGCGCGCCGCCGCTGGACGCCCACGCCCCCGGCGCGCGCACCGACCCCGCCGAGGCGCACGCGTTCGTCGCCGGCTCCGGGGTGGACGCCCTGGCCGTGGCCGTCGGCAACGCCCACGCCATGACCGAGCGCACCGCGGCCCTCGACCACGACCTCATCAAACGGCTCTCCGGAGCGCTGGACGTGCCGCTCGTCCTGCACGGCTCCTCCGGCGTCCCCGACGGCGAACTGACCGCCGCCGTCACCGGGGGCATCGCCAAGGTCAACGTCGGCACCGCCCTCAACATCGCGATGACCGCCGCGATCCGTGACTTCCTCGCCGCCCACCCGGAGGCCGTCGACTCCCGCAAGTACCTCAGCGTGGGCCGCGAGGCCATGGTGGGGGAGGTGGAGCGCCTCGTCGGCGTGATCGGCTCACGCCGTACCGCTCCTACCTCTTGACGGCCCGCAGCACCACGAACTTCGGATCGCTCGCGACGAGCCGGCTGTTGCCGAACAGCCGGCGCAGCTTGACGTGGTAGCCGAGGTGGCGGTTGCCGATCACCCACAGCTCACCGCCGGGGCGCAGCGCGCGCCGCGCCCCGGTGAACATCCGCCAGGCCGCCCCGTCCGTGGTCGCCTGGTGCGAGTGGAAGGGCGGGTTGTTCAGGACCAGGTCCACGCTGCCGGCCGGCACCCCGGCCAGCGCGTCGCCGACCCTGAACTCGGCCTGCCCCGGCACGCCGTTCGCCCTGTACGTGTCCTCCGCGGAGGCGACGGCCTGGAACGACTCGTCCGTGAACAGCACTTCGGCGCCGGGGTTCGCCAGCGCCAGCGCCGTACCGACGACGCCGTTGCCGCAGCCCAGGTCCACCACCCGGCGGCCATCACCGGCTTCCGGCAGGTGCCCGAGGAAGAACCGCGTGCCGATGTCGAGCCGGTCGGCGCAGAAGACGCCCGCGTGGTTGACGACGGTCCGCCCGGAGGCGGCGCCGATGCCGCCGGGCAGCGTGTAGGTGTGCGGCCACGGGTTCGCGGGCCGCTCCAATGAGGGATCCGGCGTACAGAGGATCAGGCGGGCCTTGCGCCGCGCGAGCGAGGTCCGGGTGGGACCCAGGATCCGCTCGAACAGCGCCAGCGTGGAGGTGTGGATCTCCTTCACCATCCCGGTGCCGACGACGACCGTGCCCTCGTGCACCGAGGGCGCCAGGCGCAGCAACTGGTCCTCCAGCAGCGCCAGGCTCTTGGGCACCCGCACCAGCAGCACGTCGATCCGGCCGGGCGGCGGATCCTGCGTGGTCAGCAGGCGTACCGTGCCGGGCTCCGCACCGCACCGGGCGAGGTTCGCGCGGGTCGCCTCCTGGGTGAGGAAGGAGTCGGTGATCTGCACCGGCTGGTGCGCGGCCAGTGCCGTGACCAGGGCGCCCCAGCGGTCGCCGACGACCACGACGGTCCCGGACAGTTCGGTGCCCTGCTCGTCGAGGTGCCCCAGCAGGTACTCGTCGGAGGCGTCCCAGGCCCGGAGCCGGTCACGCGGGTCCTGCGGGAACCGGGCGAGCTCCAGCTCGCCCCACGGTGTGGTCATACGGTCGTTCATCGCCCGTCAAGGCTAGCGGAGCGCCAGCTCACGCCGCGTCCGGCAGGATGGGAACCATGGATGCCGAGCTGTTCCCGCGCGACCGCAGGCAGATGGCGCCGGGCGCCGTGCACCTGCCGGACTGGCTGGATCCGGGCCGGCAGCGCGCGCTGCTCGCCGCCTGCCGCGAGTGGGCCCGCCCGCCGGCAGGCCTGCGCACGGTGCGCACACCCGGCGGCGGCACGATGACCGCCCGGCAGGTCTGCCTGGGCCGGCACTGGTACCCGTACGGCTACGCCGACACCGTGGTCGACGGCGACGGCGCCCCGGTGAAGCCGTTCCCCGCATGGCTGGACGAGCTGGCCCGCGGCGCCGTGAGCGACGCCCTGGGCCCCGGCGCGGCCGGTCCGGCGCCGTACGACATCGCCCTGATCAACTTCTACGACGCCGACGCGCACATGGGCATGCACCGCGACAGCGACGAGACGTCCGGCGCGCCCGTGGTGTCGCTGAGCCTCGGCGACACGTGCGTGTTCCGCTTCGGCAACCCCGAGACCCGCGCCCGGCCCTGGACCGACGTCGAACTGCGCAGCGGCGACCTGTTCGTGTTCGGCGGCCCGTCCCGCCTCGCCCACCACGGCGTACCGCGCGTCCATCCGGGCACGGCACCGCCCGAGTTGGGGCTGACCGGACGGCTGAACCTCACCCTCAGGGTGAGCGGCTTGTGACCAGGACCGCCGGACGAGTCGCTGGCCGACGGATGTGCGGATCATGGGAGACTCACCCCCATGAGCGGCAAGGCGGACCCCCGGACGCCGGGGGAAGGGAGCACCTCCAGGACACGGCTGGACCGGGGGCGCGGCGCGCTCGGGCCCGCGTTGGAGCTCGTGCACACCGGCCGTGCCCCCACCCGCGCGGTCCTCACCGCCGAGCTGGGGGTGACCCGGGCGACGGCCGGCGCGGTGGCCGCCGAACTGGAGGCGCTGGGCCTGATCCGGGTCGACGCCCGGCCCGCCGCGGCGGCCGGTTCCCAGGGGCGCCCCTCGCACCGCCTGGCGGTCGCGGAGGATGGGCCCGTCGCCCTCGCCGCGCAGGTGCACGCCGACGGCTTCCGCGCCGCCCTGGTGGGCCTCGGCGGCCGGATCGTGGCGACCGCGCCCGGTTGCGGGACCGTCGACGCCGACCCCGCGAAAGTGCTCGGCTCCGTCGTCGAGGCCGGCGCCGAGCTGCTGCGCACGACCGGCCTGCGCTGCGTCGGCGCCGGACTCGCCGTGCCGTCCGCGGTCGCCGAACCGGACGGCCTCGCCCTCAACCCGCTCCATCTGGACTGGCCCGCCGGAGCGCCGGTCCGCCGTATCTTCGCGCAGTACGTGCGCGCCGCCGGGATCACCGGACCGGCCTTCGCCGCCAACGACGTCAACCTCGCCGCGCTCGCCGAGCACCGGCACGGCGCCGGGCGCGGCGCGCGCGACCTGCTGTGCGTGGCGACCGGGCACCGGGGCGTCGGCGGCGCGCTGGTCCTGGACGGGCGGCTGCACACGGGCAGTTCGGGCCTGGCGCTCGAGGTCGGCCACCTCACCGTCAACCCCGAGGGCCGTCCCTGCCACTGCGGCAGCCGCGGCTGCCTGGACGTCGAGACGGATCCGCTGGCGTTCCTGACCGCCGCAGGCCGCGAGATGGGCCCCGAGGTGTCCCTGCTGCGGCAGGCCGAGGACCTGGTCCGCGACCACTACGACGACCCGGCCGTCCGCGGGGCCGTCGAGACCCTCGCCGACCGCCTGGGCCTGGGCCTGGCCGGGCTGGTGAACATTCTCAACCCGGACCGGATCATCCTCGGCGGACTGCACCGCACCCTGCTCGACGCCGCCCCCGACCGTCTGCGCGCCGTCGTCGCCGACCGTAGCCTGTGGGGCCAGAGCGGTGTCGTCCCGGTCCTCTCCTGCACCCTCGACCACAACAGTCTGGTCGGCGCCGCCGAACTGGCCTGGCAACCGGTCCTCGACGACCCCCTGACAGCCCTGACCTGATTCGGCCCCGGCGCCCTGGAGCGGCGGGGGCGCGGACCCGCGTACCGCGCCTGGTGACCGCGCGCCTCCACGTGCCCCGGATGCCCCCCACGCCCCGACCCGTGGCCGGGGCGTGCGGTCACCGGGCCCTCGTACTTCCGGCGCGGCAGGCCGCATGTCCCCGCCCGCCGGACCGCGGCCCGCGCCGGATCAGCCGGGGCCTGCCGCACGGAGGAGCCGCCGCACGCCCCCGTACTCCCCGGGAGGTAGCCGCACTGCCGCTGGCCGTACGACGACCCGGAGCCCCTCCCCGAGCCACTGTCGACGCAGCACCGGAGAACTCTCCGCGGCTTTCTCGGCAGACCCCTCTAGGGAGATGAACCAAGATGCAGACCCTGGCGAACTGGGACGGCGGCCCCGGGCCGTGGATCCTCTTCTTCCCACTGTGCTGGGCGGCCGTCGCCGTCGGCGTCGTCACACTCCTGCGCCGCACCGCCCGGCGCGGCCGCGGCACCCCCTGGCGCGGCATGGACACCGGGCTCTGGCGCGGTCCGGACGGGCGTCCCGCCCCCGACTCGCCGCTCGCCGTCCTCGGCCGGCGCTTCGCCTCCGGCGAGATCGACGAGGACGAGTACTGGCGCCGGCTGTCGGTGCTGGAGGAGCAGTTCGGCCGCACCGGCAACGGCGGTGCCCGGTGACCACCACGCCCGCCTCCACCGCCTCTTCCACCACCACGTCCGCGACGGCCGCGCGGGTCGTCGACGCCGTGAAGGTCCGCGGCGCAGGCGACACCGCCGTACGGGCCCTGGACGGCGTGAGCGTCGGCTTCCCGGCCGGGCGCTTCACCGCGATCATGGGCCCCTCGGGTTCCGGCAAGTCCACGCTGATGCACTGCGCGGCCGGGCTCGACACGCTCACCTCCGGCAGCGCGTACATCGGCGACACCGAACTGGCCGGCCTCGACGACCGCCGGCTGACCCTGCTGCGCCGCGACCGCGTCGGCTTCGTCTTCCAGGCGTTCAACCTGGTGCCGACCCTGACCGTCGCCGAGAACATCACGCTGCCGCTCGGCCTGGCGGGCCGGCGGGGCGACCCCGAGTGGATCGACGCGCTCGTCGAGGTCGTCGGGGCGCGTGGGGTTGTGGCCCGTGGCCGGGGCAGGGCCCGCGACCTGGTCCCGGCCGGGTCCTGGTCACGGTCCGGGGCCCGGTTTCGGCCCGTGGCGCGGTTTCGGCCCGCGTTCCGGTCTTGGCAGCGGTCCGGTCATGGCCCGCGGTCCGGTCTCGGCCGCGGTCCGGTCTTGGTAGCGTCGCCGGTCATGGCCCGCGTTCCGGTCTTGGCAGCGTCCCCGGTCATGGCCCGCGTTCCGGTCTCGGCAGCGTCCCCGGTCTCGGCAGCGTCCCCGGTCACGGCCCGTGGCGCGGTTTCGGCCGCGTCCCGGTCTCGGTCCGTGGCCCAGTTATGGCCCGGGGCCCGGTCACGGCCCGTGACGCGGTCATGGCGCGCGTCCCGGTCTCGATCCGGGGCCCGGTCACGGTCCGTGGCGGTCACGGTCCGCTGTCCGGTCGCGGGTATGGCCCGCGGCCCGGTCACGGTCCGCGGTCCGGTCGCCGTCCGCGGGCCGCGCGGGCCGTCAGCCGTCATGGCCCCGGCCTCATCGCCCACGCCGTCGCCCGATCGGGCGACGGCGTGGATGTGGATGTGGACGTGGTCAGCCGACCACGGCCGATCCGGCCGGGGCGTGGACGGGCCGGACGGGCCTTATGCCGTCGAGCGCGGAGGCGGCTTCGGCCAGGCGGCGTGAGGAGTGCTCCCCGGTCACGAGCGCCGGCACCCGGGCCGGCACCGCGATCGAAGGGGCGGCGGTCGGCAGGATGAACCAGACGACCTTCCCCTGCTCGCCCTCCGGCCGCGCGCCCCAGCTCTCGCTCATCGCGGCCACCATCGCCAGCCCCCGCCCTTCGGTGGCCAGCGGCGCGATGTCGCCCATCTCCTCCACCACGGGAAGACGCGGGTCGTGGTCGCGCACGGACACCGTGAGCCGCTCGAGCAGCAGTTCGAGCTCCACGGTGCACAGCTTGTCGGGCTGGGCGTGCTGGTGGACGTTGGTCAACAGCTCCGTCACACCGAGCGCGGCCCGGTCTATCAGAGCGTCAAGATGCCAGTAGCGCAGATGCGCCGATACGATTCTGCGGACCTGGCCGATCCGCGACGGCAGGGCTTGGAGCTCCACCGTGCAGTGCCTGCTTGGGTGACTGATCACGGCTGCGACTCCCCGACGTTGAGGTCCGGAAGAACACGACGTTTCGGATGCAGCAGGACGCCTGCGTGACATTGCCGCCTGCTGTCTGGCCGGCGGGCTGGTTCGCAGCGTTATCGCCGGTAAACCCTGAGTGACGTGAGACCAGCGTGACCCACGGGGTGATGTCACGCAACTCGCCTTGCTCAGCCGCCGCGCCCAGCCGCCCGGCGGACGGCCTCGACGAACCGGCGGGCCGCGGGCGGCCCCGGTTCGCCCGGTGCGGGGTCGTGCTCGCCCAGGGTCAGCAGGTACCGGTTGCCGCCCAGGTCGGCCAGTGCCCGGTCGTCCGGGGCGTACCAGGGCTGGGACGCGCGCACCGACCGCACCGGCGCGCTGTCGATCTCACTGCCGTAGCTGGTCAGCAGCTCCAGCCTGCCGTCGCGGATCCGGACCCGTCCGGCCCGGGTGAGTGAGCGCAGCCGCTTGTCGATCCGTACGCCCGTGGCCGTGAACTCCGGTTCGGCCATCTCCCCGCCCCTTCGTGCGTGTCGCCTTCGTGCCTGTCGCCGGCTCCCGTCCCGCCCGGTCCACGAGCCGGCCCGGCTCGTTCCAGATTGCTGTGCCCCGTCGGGCCCTTTGCCCCGCCGCGGTGCAGTCTGCACGCCTTCGGCACGCAGCACCAGTGCGCGGGGAGCGCTCGCGGGCGGCACCCGGAGCACTCGCGCGCATGCGCTCCCCGACCCGTGCGCCCCCTTGTCGTCGGCCAACCCGGGCGAAAGGTGCTCCCAAGCGTCGCCTTGAGCCGCTCAAAGGTGTGTTTATGCAGGTGAGAAGCGTGTTGAAGGTGTCTATCATCGAGGGCGTCCGGCCGCGCGCGACGCCGCCGGCGCACAGCGTAAGGAGCCACGCCGTGAGCACCACCGAGCAGCGCAGGACCGGCGACACCCTCGACGTCGACCGCAGCGACAGCGGCTACCGGGACTGGCTGAAAGAAGCCGTCCGCAAGGTGCAGGCCGACGCCAACCGCTCGGCCGACACCCATCTGCTGCGCTTCCCGCTGCCCGAGGCGTGGGGCATCGACCTGTACCTGAAGGACGAGTCGACGCACCCGACCGGCAGCCTCAAGCACCGGCTGGCGCGGTCGCTGTTCCTGTACGGCCTGTGCAATGGCTGGATCCGTCCGGGCCGCCCGGTCATCGAGGCCTCCAGCGGCTCGACGGCCGTCTCGGAGGCGTACTTCGCGAAGCTGATCGGCGTGCCTTTCATCGCGGTCATGCCGCGCACGACCAGCGCAGAGAAGTGCCGCCTGATCGAGTTCCACGGCGGGCGGTGCCACTTCGTGGACGACCCGCGCACCATGTACGAGGCCTCCGCCGCCCTCGCGGCCGAGACCGGAGGCCACTACATGGACCAGTTCACCTACGCCGAGCGCGCCACGGACTGGCGCGGCAACAACAACATCGCCGAATCCATCTTCCGGCAGCTCGAGTTGGAGCGCTTCCCGGAGCCGGCGTGGATCGTCGCCACCGCGGGCACCGGCGGCACCTCCGCGACCATCGCGCGCTACGTCCACTACATGCAGTACGACACCCGTATCTGCGTCGCCGACCCCGACAACTCATGCTTCTTCGAGGGCTGGACCACCGGCGATCCGGACGTCACCTGTGACAGCGGCTCGCGCATCGAGGGCATCGGGCGTCCGCGCATGGAACCGAGCTTCGTCCCCGGGGCCGTCGACCGCATGATGAAGGTGCCTGACGCGGCCGCCGTGGCCGCCGTACGCGCCCTGGAGAGGGCCATCGGCCGCAAGGCGGGCGGCTCCACCGGGACGGGCCTGTGGAGCGCCCTGAAGATCGTCGCCGAGATGCTGCGGCAGGGCCGCCGGGGCAGCGTCGTGACCCTGTTGTGCGACCCGGGCGACCGCTACCTCGACAAGTACTACTCCGACGCCTGGCTGGCCGAACAGGGCCTCGACAGTGCCCCGTACACGCGCACGCTGGAGTCGTTCCTGACGACCGGGGTGTGGCCGGGCTGAGGCGGCCCTCGACGGCGGGCCCTCAGATGTCGGTCTCGTCCTCGGGCTCGCCCGCCACCACCAGCCGCAGGTGCTCCGCGATCTCGGCGCGTGCCTCCGCGGGCAGCCCCGCGTCCGTCACCAGCGTGTCGATCCGGTCCAGCGCGGCGAAGGAACTCAGGCCCACCACACCCCACTTGGTGTGATCGGCGACCACCACCACCCGGCGCGCCGACTGCACGAGGCGCCGGTTGGTCTCGGCCTCCGCCAGGTTCGGCGTGGACAGGCCCGCCTCGGCCGATATCCCGTGCACACCCAGGAACAGCACGTCGAAGTGGAGCGCGGCGATCGCCTGGTCGGCCACCGGACCCACCAGCGAGTCGGACGGGGTGCGCACCCCGCCGGTCAGCACGACCGTCGCCGCGCCCGTCCGCTGACCGGAGGTGCGCTGCGCCGAGTGGAAGACGTCGGCGACCCGGACCGAGTTGGTGACCACGGTCAGATCCGGCACGTCGAGCAGGTGCTGGGCCAGCGCGTACGTCGTCGTGCCGCCCGAGAGGGCGATCGCCGTGCCCGGCGCGACCAGCCGGGCCGCCGCCCGCGCGATGTCCTCCTTGGCCGTCAGCTCCAGACCCGACTTGGCCTCGAAACCCGGCTCGTGCGTACTGGCCTCGACCACCGGTACCGCGCCGCCGTGCACCTTCTCCAGCACGCCCTGCCGGGCCAGCGCGTCCAGATCGCGGCGCACCGTCATGTCCGACACGCCGAGCTTCCGGGTCAGCTCGTTCACCCGGACACCGCCGCGGCGCCGGACCTCGTCCAGGATCAGGGCGCGCCGCTGCTCCGCGAGGAGGTTCCCATTCTCACTCACGTGTGCTCCGGTTCCTTTCGCCTCAAGCCGTCCGACCCGCCCCGCGCGCCCGTCGGCGACGAGAAGGACCGTCATGCCCTCCGGGGCGTGGACGTCCCATCCTGTCATGGGGCGGTTCCCACCGCGTCGGCACCCGACCCACGCGCACACCCCGCCTCGCCCCCGTGCGCGGCTCCCGTCACCAGGATCGGGCACCGTCGCCCGCGGCCCGCGGCCCGCGGCCGGCGGCCGGTGGAGCGCCCGGCCGCCGCCTCGCCCTGGCCGCCCTGGTGCCCGCCGCGCTCACCGGGCTCCTGTGGTACCTGGCGCACCGCACCTGGAGCGCCTACGAGTCCACTCAGCCGATCTCCCGCGACCCGGAGCCCGAGGACGGCACAGGCAGCGGATCCCTGAGCCGCCCCGGCTTCTGGTACGGGCGCCGCTTGGTGGCCCGGCTGCGCGCCGCGCACACCGCCGCGGGCCTGCTGACGGTGGCCGCGACGATCGCCGTGCCCACGGGGCTCTCGACCGCGGCCACGGCGGCGACGGGGCCCTCGACACGGCGGGCCGGCTCCTGCTCGCCGCACTGCTCGTGTGGTCCGCCGCCATGATCCGGGTCGTCTGCCGCCGCGGCCGCACCGAGGACCTGCTCGACCGGCAGGTGGACGGCCACCTCGTCCGGCGGCTGCCGCTCGGCGCCCTCCTGCTGCTCCTGCTCACCGCGGTGTACGCCGAATGGTCCCGCCCGGGCTGGGGAGTCGACAGGCCGGCCGGCGGGGCGACACCGCCTTCGGCGGCATCGCACTGGGCCAGGGCCTCCCGGTCGTCGCCCTCGCCGTCGTCGCCCACGTCCTGTACCGCACCCGGCCCGAGACCCGGGTCGCGCTCCGGGGCCCGGGCGGACCCGCGGTCGCGGTGCCGGCCTGCGCGCTCGGGGGCGTGATGTCCGGCGGGGTCTGCCGGCGCGTGGCCGACTGGCTGGACGGCACCGGCGCCTCGATCCCGGGCCCACCTGTCCTGCTGACCTGGCAGGCGTCCGGCATCCCGCCGCTGCTCGTCGTGCTGCCGGCACTCTGCGGCCGGCCGGCCCTGCGTGCCCGGCGTCCGGCCCGAGCCGAGCGCCCCGCGGTGGAACGCGACCACCCCGGCCTTCCTACTACCAGGCGGACCCGGCCTTCGACGAGGAACGCCGGTGGCTGCTCGCCCGGCTGCGCCCGGACCTGCCGGCACCCCGCGA
Organism: Streptomyces sp. NPDC087787; assembly: GCF_044743035.1. NCBI lineage: Bacteria > Bacillati > Actinomycetota > Actinomycetes > Kitasatosporales > Streptomycetaceae > Streptomyces > Streptomyces sp. NPDC087787. The sequence continues at coordinate 320,865 of NZ_JBIUVQ010000003.1, read as the reverse complement.
CGGGCAGCCCGACGTCCCGGCCGGAGAACCGCACAACGGCCCCGAGCCGCCGGACGATCCCGCCTCTCAGGGCAGCGCGGGCAGGTCTTCGGCGTAGAGCAGCGTCAGATCGTCCGTGCTCGGCTCGGCGAGCTGGGCGACCCGCCCGGCGTGCCGCTCCACCATCGCCTCGAAGGTCTGCCGCGCGGTACGGCCGTTGCCGAACGCGGGGCCCTTGGGGACCGCGGAGAAGTACGCCAGCAGGGCCTCGGCCGTGTCCGGGGCCAGCCGGTACTCGTGCTCCTCCGCCTGCTGCTCCACAATCCTCAGCAGCTCGTCGGGGCCGTAGTCGCTGAAGGTGATGGTGCGGGAGAAACGGGAGGCCACACCCGGGTTGACGGACAGGAAGCGCTCCATCTCCGCCGTGTAGCCGGCGACGATCACCACCACCGCGTCCCGCTGGTCCTCCATCAGCTTCACCAGCGTGTCGATGGCCTCCTTGCCGAAGTCGCGCCCGGCGTCCTCCGGGGAGAGCGCGTACGCCTCGTCGATGAACAGCACGCCGCCACGGGCCCGTTCGAAGGCCTCCTGGGTGCGGATCGCGGTGGAGCCGATGTGCTCGCCGACCAGGTCGACGCGGGACACCTCCACCAGATGGCCCTTCTCCAGGACACCGAGGGAGGCCAGGATCTCGCCGTACAGCCGGGCGACCGTGGTCTTGCCGGTGCCGGGGGAGCCGGTGAAGACCAGATGACGCTTGACCGAGGCGGCCTTCAGACCGGCCTGCTGACGGCGCCGGCCCACCTCGATCATGTCGGTCAGGGCGCGCACCTCCCGCTTGACGCTGTCCAGGCCGACCAGTGTGTCGAGTTCGCCGAGGACGTCCTTCGCCGTCCGCGCGGGCGCCTCCGGTTCGGCGGCGGCCACCAGCGGCTCCTGCTCGGTGGCGCGCTGTCCGGGGATCGCGCCCAGCAGACCGGTGGTCGGGAGCGCGGTCTGCACGGCCGTCTCCCGGGCCGCCGGCGGGCGTACGCCGCCGCTCTCGTCGCTGGTGCAGTCCTCGACCACGGGGCCCGACCCGTTCCCGGCGTCCGGCCCGCCGTCCGCGAACTCGTAACCCCCGCGGGCGCATCGCTCCGTACGGCACTTCCTGAGCGTCGTACGGCAGCCGTCGATCACATGGAAGCCGTAGCCGCCGCTGCCCGTCACCCGGCAGTCCAGGAAACTGCCGCGACCTCCGGCGGAGACGTAGAAACCGGCCTCGGCGGGGGAGGCGACCGTGCACCGCTCGATGGTGGGGTCGGCGCCCTTGGTGACGATCACCCCGGTCTGGATGTCGTCCAGGGTGCAGTTGTTGAGGGTGCCGCCGCTGCCGTGGTCGCGGAACCAGGCGCCCGTGGCCGCGTCCTTGATCCGGCAGTCGTCGAGCTGCGCGGTGGCGCCGTCGCTCACCGACACCGCCGTGTTGCGCACCTGCGACAGGTCGCTGTCGACGACGTCCGCGCGGGAGCCGCGGTCCAGCACGAACAGCGCGTCGGGCACGTCGTGCACCCGGCAGGAGTCGAGCACCGCGGTGGCGCCGTCGCTGACCCACACCGCCGGGTAGTCGCCGGTGCTGTCGAAGATCTCGCACTGGTTGGCGTCCACGCGCGTGCCCGGGTCCCACACCGAGAGGCCGTTGCGCCCGAACTGTCGCACCGTCGTCCGGGTCAGCGTGAGCACGGAGCGGGAACGCAGGTCCACCGCGTTCTCCGGAATGTCGTGGATGCGGCAGTCGGCCAGGGTCAGCACGGCGTCGGTGTCGAGCGTGACGCCGTCCCCGGCGGTGCGGTGCACATCGCAGTCGGTGAGGTGCGCGGTGGCGCGGCCGGTGATCTGGACACCGCTGCCGCGGACCTCGTAGACCTCGCAACCCACCGCCTCCAGGGCGGAGTTGTCGCCCGTCGCGGTCAGGCCCGCGCCGGAGACGTGGTGGACACGGCAGTTCTCCAGCCGGGGGTGGGCGCCCCCGCGGACCGTCACGCCCGACTGCCCGGCCGCGACGACCTCGCACTCCTCGAACACCCCGCCGGCGCCGTCGAGTACGGCGATGCCGACGCCGGCCGGGTTGTCGACCGTGCAGCGGCGCACGGTGGGCCGGGCGCCGCCGCGCACCTCGATGCCGACCGCGGACCGGGTCACGATCCGCACGTCCCTGAGTTCCGGCGCGCCCTCCTCCACCAACAGGGCGGGCGCGGTGGCGTCCTGGCCCTCGACGTGCAGGTCCTGGACCACCGCGGAGGCGCGCACGGTAAGCGGCACCCCCTCGGTGGGGGCGATGCGCACCGAGCCCGGGGCGCCCTCGGGGCCGCGCAGGGTCACCGCCCGCTGTACGACGAGGTTCTCCCGGTAGGTGCCCGGGGCGACGGTGAGCACGTCACCGTCGGCCGCGGCCTCCAGCGCGGCGGCGAGCGATGCGTACTCACCCGTGCGGCGCCGCCACCGCGATGTACCGGTGTGCGTCACCTGGACCGTGCCCTGTGCCATGGCGCTGCTGTGCCCCCACCTCGTGGTACGCGGGTTGGTTGATGCCGAGTGCGTCGGCCGGTCCACCGTAGCGTGCGCGCGGACGCTCGGTTGACCAGAGCCCAAAGGCCGTCAGCTGCCGGTGCCGGTACGGCCCCAGTCCGGGCCCGCGCGGTCCCAGGCCTGGTCCCAGAGCGCGTACCGCCGGCGGTCCAGGCGCCAGACGATCAGCCGGCGTATCCCCTCCACCAGGAGCGCGGTCAGCATGCCCGCGCCGCAGCCGGCCAGCACGGCATGGGTCGTGGCCGTCGTGGAGTCCAGGGGCCGGGTCACCGTCCGGCCGTGCTCGTCCGTCCACAGCGTGAAGTGGTCGCCGGGGCGGGGGGATCTCAGGGTCGTGGTGACCGGGCCGTGCCGGCGGGTGCCGTCCGGGGCCGTCCAGTCGGCGAGGACGCGGCTGCGCGGGTCCCGTCCCGTGGTGATCTCCGGATCCGGATCGAGCCGGTTCAGCCTCTGCACCACCGTGGCCGTCACCGGGTGCCGGGACCGGCCCTGTTCGCGGACGGACTGCTGAAGGGCGTCCTGGGCGAGGAATCCGACGAGGCAGCCGATCACGGGGGCGGCGACGAGGACGAGCAGCAGCGCGACCAGGGTCACCCAGGCCTCGGCGAGATCGGTCCCGCGCCGCAGCGGGTTGTGCCGCCAGCGCCGGAGTCCGGCGATCGTTCGCACCGTTGTCGCACCCCCTTCCCCTCCGCGACGACTCCGGTCCGTGATGACTACGGCCGGAACCGTTCGCCCGCTCGTCGGCCGAAGAGAGAGGGAAATCACCTCGGGCCGGTGAATCTCATCCATTCCTCACGAAAGCCCAACGACCGGGCCCCGCTCCCGGGTTCCCGGCCGCGGCCGGTGGTCATTCGAGGACGGTGACCGGGTCGCCGAGCCGGATGGTGCCGGTGGACTCGGGCACCAGGTTCTGGCCGAAGATCAGCTCGCCGCCGAAGCGGCGGTGGCGGCCGAGGGTGCGCAGCGGCTCCTTGCCGCGGACGCCGGTGTCCTGGTCGGTGGTGGTCACCACGCAGCGTCCGCACATCTTGACGACCCGGAAGGCGACCTCCCCGATCGCGATGCGCGTCCAGTCGTCCTCGGCCCAGGCGGGGGTCCCGGCCACCACCACGTTGGGCCGGAAGCGGTTCATGGGGAGCGGGCCCTCGGCGGCGTGATCCCCCTCGGCGATCAGGGAGTTGAGGGAGGCCAGGGAGGAGACGGCGGTGAGCAGCAGCGGGAAGGCGTCGGCGAAGCTCACCGTCTCGCCCGGCAGGGCGTAGTCCGGGTCGACGGGCCGGCGCGTGGCGGGGTCGTCCAGGTGGACCAGACGCACTCCGTCCCCGGCGAGGGCGCCGCACCAGGCGTGGGCGGCCTCGTCCGCCGGGACGGCCTCCACCTTCTCGCCGAAGATGTCCACGGTCACCGTCTCGCCGGGCGGGGGGACGGCGACCGTGACCGGGGCCCGTCCGGGCGCGGAAAGACGCAGACCGCCGCCGGGCTCGGGCTCGGCGGCGGCCAACGCGAGGTGTGGCTGCTGGCGTTGCGTGACGACCTTTCCCCCGTCGTCGATCAGCGCCCAGCGCCGGTCCCCGGCCAGCCCCCAGGGCTGGACGACGGCTTCCGCGAGCGTGACGGCTCGCAGCGCCTTGACCGGGTGGATGTGCAGCGCGTGCAGTTCCGCGTTCCCCATGACCTCATCCTGACAGGAGGCACGGACAGCCGGGGAGCGGATCAGTATCCGCGGTACTGCTGGTTCCCGTACGGGTCCTGGTAGGGCGCCGGGGCGGGCCGGGGGGTGGCGGGACGCATGGCCTCGTAGCCGGTGCCGGGCGCCATCGGGCGCGGTGGCTGCGGCTGCTGCGGGCCTGGGTACCCGCGCGGCGCGGAGGCCTGTTGCGGGATGTAGGCCGTGGGCGCCGGCTGCGGGGGAACGGGCTGCGCCGCCTGCGGGTAGCCGTAGGAGGGCTGGGACGGGGCCGCCGGGAGGGCGGGCAGCGCCGAGGGCAGCGCGGGCAGGTGACTGCCGGTGCTCATCTGGCTGCCCGGGCTCAGGTGGCTCCCCGAGTCGTACGGGGCCGGAACACGGATGGGAGCGATCTGCGGGGTACCTCGCTCGGCCACGAGCGAGTCGTAGATCGGGGTGTCCGGGAAGGAGGCGGAGTAGTAGCCGCCGCCATAACTGGAGCGGGGGGAGGTCATGGCCATAAGTAAAGCCCACGATGTGCTGGTTGGGGAGACCGATAAGAGGGTTGTTTTCCGTGTCGGCGGTGACGTGAGGTCGCCAATCTGAGCGAACTTGGCTAAAAAGGGGCATCGGGCGATGCTTGAATGGTGTATAGGCCGATCTTGAGGCCGGGTTACCGGCGGTCGGCCAGCGTGTTCCGGTCCTTTGTCATGGGAGTTCGGCGGGACCGGGACTAGGTTGGTCGGGTAGCGAGCCGACGGACTGCCGGGCACGGCCTGTCCGACACGTGATGGGGGCGAAGGATGTCCATGCCGAAGGGGTCGAACACGCCGGTGCCCGCCACCGCCCTGCGCGTCGAGGTGGGCTGGCGCCGCGGACCGGGCGTTCCCGACGCGGACGTCTCCGCGCTGCTGCTGGCGGGCGGAAAGGTACGGTCCGACGCGGACTTCGTCTTCTACAACCAGCCGGCCCACCCCTCCGGCGCGGTCCGCCACCAGGGCAAGGACACCCTCGGCGACCAGGTGACCGACACCCTGCTCGTCGACCTCGCGCGCGTGGAGCCCTCGATCGAGAAGGTGGTGCTCGCCGCCTCCGCGGACGGCGGCACCTTCGGACAGGTGCCCGGCCTCCACATCGAGGTACGGGACGCCGCCGGGGGGACGGTGGCCGCGCGGTTCGACAGCACCGGCGCGACCGTGGAGACCGCGTACGTGCTCGGTGAGTTCTACCGCCGCCAGGGCGCCTGGAAGTTCCGGGCCGTGGGGCAGGGCTACGGCAGCGGGCTCGAGGGCCTGGCCACGGACTACGGCATCACCGTGGACGAACCCCAGCACACGCCGCCGCCCCCGGCGCCGGCCCCGCGGGCACCCGGCATGGCGCCGCCGCCCGCGCCGGCCCCCTTCCCGGCCACGCCCCCGCCGCCGGTCGGCCCGCCGGTGCCCCTGCCGCCACCGGCCGCGGCCCCGGTCACCATGCCCGCCTCCGGCACTCCCGTGCCCGCGATGCCCGCATCCCCCGCACCCGCGCCTGCCGCGCCCACGCCCGCGGCCGCCCCGGTCCGCCTGAGCAAGGTGACGCTCACCAAGGCGGCCCCCTCGGTGTCGCTGGCCAAGCAGGGCGGAACCGGGGGCGCCATGCGCGTGAACCTCAACTGGCAGGTGCGCAAACAGTTCTCGGGCTGGGGCAGCAAGCGCGGCCGGGCGGTCGCCATGCACAGGGACCTCGACCTCGACCTGTGCGCCCTCTACGAGCTGTCGGACGGCCGCAAGGGCGTCGTCCAGGCCCTCGGCAACGCCTTCGGGGCGCTGCACCGGCCGCCGTACATCCATCTGGACGGCGACGACCGCACCGGCGCCGCAGCCGACGGTGAGAACCTCACCATCAACCTCGACCACAGCGGCGACTTCCGCCGCATCCTCGTCTTCGTGACCATCTACGAGGGTGCCCGCTCGTTCGCCGACCTGCACGCCACGGTCACCCTCCAGCCGCAGCACGGCGCCCCCGTCGACTTCTCCCTCGACGAGTGCACGGTGCCCTCGACGGTGTGCGCCCTCGCCCTGATCATCAACAACGGCGGCGACCTCGTGGTCCAGCGGGAGGCCCGCTACCTGGTGCCCGAACGCGGCGTGAGCCCGCAGCGCACCATCGACCGCGCCTACGGCTGGGGCATGAACTGGACCCCCGGCCGCAAGTGAACGGCCGCCGGCTCACCCCTCGTCGGGCACGGCGTCCGGACGCGCGTACGTGCGGCCCTTCCAGGCCGCACCGCGGCCCCGGTAGTGCAGCACCGCCGAGTCGACCGTCATCAGCAGATACAGGAACGCGGTGAACGGCAGCAGGGGAGCGAGCCACAACCGCTGCCGGTAGTGACGGAGCATCGGGACGTACGTCGCCGTCATCACCAGCCAGGCCGCACCGCCGGCGAGCGCCGTCACCGCGTCGCCCGCCGCCAGGCCCACGGCCAGGGCCACCGGCGGCACCAGGTACACCAGCGCCAGCCCGGCGACCGTGCCGAGCAGCAGCAGAGGGTTGTGTCGCAGCTGCGCGTAGGCGCTGCGCGAGACCATCCGCCACAGGTCGCCCAGCCGCGGATAGGGGCGCACACTGTCCACCCGCTCGGCCAGCCCCAGCCAGATGTGGCCGCCGCCGGCCTTGACGGCCCGGGCGAGGGCCACGTCGTCGATCACCGCCTGCCGGATCGCGTCCGGGATCCGCGCCCGCTCGGCGGCCTCGGCGCGCAGCAGCACACAGCCGCCCGCGGCCGCCGCCGTCCGCGCGCCGCGGCGGCCGATCCGGCGGAACGGGTACAGCTGCGCGAAGAAGTAGACGAAGGCCGGTACCACGACCCGCTCCCACCGGCTCTCCGCCCGCAGCCGGGCCATCTGCGAGACGAGGTCGAAGCCGCCGGTGCGCGCCGCCGCCACCAGTTCGCGCAGGCTGTCCGGCGCATGGGCGATGTCGGCGTCCGTCAGCAGGAGGTAGGCGGGGCCACGCGCGCGTGCCAGGCCGATGCCGTGCCGTACCGCCCACAGCTTGCCCGTCCAGCCGGCGGGCGGCTCACCCGGTGAGGCCACGCTCAGCGGCAGCCCGCCGTGGAGCCGAGCCAGTTCGCGGGCCAGCTCCCCGGTGCCGTCGCGGCTGCCGTCGTCGATCAGGAAGACCTCCGCGCGGCCCGGGTAGTCCTGGGCGAGCAGGGAGGGAAGGCTCTCCGGCAGGACGGCGGCCTCGTCCCGCGCGGGAACGACCACGCACACCGGCGGCCAGTCGTCGGGCGGCGGGTCCTCACGGGGCGGGAGCCTGACGTCCGTACGCCAGAAGAAGCCCTGGCAGAGCAGCAGCCACAGCCAGGCGGCGAGTGATCCGACGGCACTCCACTCGATCACGCTCACCCGCGCAGTCTGCCCCACCCGGGCGGCCGGTTCGAGGGGATCGACTATCGTGGCCGGGTGAAGATCGCGCTCATGGACTCCGGGATCGGGCTGCTGGCGGCCGCGGCCGCGGTACGGCGGCTGCGCCCCGACGCGGAACTCGTGCTCTCCCTCGACCCCGCGGGCATGCCGTGGGGCGCGCGCACGCCGGAGAACCTGACCGAGCGCGCCCTGGCCGTCGCCGAGGCCGCCGCCGCGCACAGTCCGGACGCCCTGATCGTCGGCTGCAACACCGCGACCGTGCACGCGCTCACCGCCCTGCGCGCCGCCCTGGAACCGGACCTGCCGGTCATCGGCACGGTGCCGGCGATCAAACCGGCCGCGGCCGGCGGCGGGCCCGTCGCCATCTGGGCGACGCCCGCCACCACCGGCAGCCCCTACCAGCAGAACCTCATCCGCGACTTCGCCGACGGCGTGCCGGTCACCGAGGTGCCCTGCTGGGGCCTCGCCGAGGCCGTGGAGCACGCGGACCAGACGGCGATCGACGAGGCCGTCGCCGCGGCCGCCGAACTCACCCCGGCGGACGTGACGACCGTCGTCCTGGGCTGCACCCACTACGAACTGGTCGCCGAGCGGATCCGGGCCGCGGTCCGGCGACCGGACGGCCCGCCGCAGGCCCTGCACGGCTCGGCGGGCGCCGTCGTCGCCCAGGCGCTGCGCCGGCTCGGCGCCCGGCCCGAACCGGAGGCCGGGACCGAGGGGCGGGTGACCGTGCTGCTGAACGGACGGGAGGGCGCCCTGCCCGCCCCGGCCCTCGCCTACGCGGAGGGCCGCCTCCTTCAGCAGGCCGCCCCCGTCCGCTGACCCGGGCGGGCCACCGGACTCGTCCGTCCAGGTACGGCCGCCCCCGGTCCGGTCACTCTGCGCGACGCGCTACCGGCGCAGCGAAACCTGAGTAACCTCATGGGTATGAGGGACCACCCCGAGAACAGTTCCCATTCCGAGGTGTGGACCGGACGGGCCACCAACCGGATGCAGTGGCTGCTGGCGCTCGTCGGCGCCGCCTGCATGGCACTGGGCATCGAGTTGGCCGTCGACTCCGCCTGGAACTCGGGCGTCGCCCCGCTGGTGATGTCCGTCGTGGGCTGCATCGCGGCCGGACTGCTGGTCCTCTTCGGCACCCTCGCCTTCGTGCACGTCGCCGTGCGGGTCGACCACGAGTGCCTGGAGGTCCGCTGCGGGCACATCGGCCTGCCGCGCCGCCGCATCCCGCTCGCCCATGTCGCGGGCGCCGAGTTCGCCCCCCACGTCACCCCGCGCCACTGGGGCGGCTGGGGCTACCGGTGGCGGCCCGAGAAGGGCACCGCGGTCGTCGTACGACGCGGTGAGGGCGTCGTGCTGCGCCTGTGGGACGGCCATACCTTCACGATCACGATCGACAACGCCGAGGCCGCGGTGCACGTGATCAGGGACCGCCTGCACCCCTCGGCCTCCGGGCGGGTCTGACCGGCCTGACCAGCACGCGGACGACGACGGGCCTGATCGGAACGGCGAGGACGACCGGCCGTACACTCCCGGAGTGACCGTCACCGCAACTTCCGTCGACGCGTCGGACCCACTGCGACCGCAAACCGCGCCCGCGCCCCTGAGGACGAGGCTCCTCCGGCTCGTGCCCGCCGCCGCTTCCGCCCTGTCCGGCGTCCTGCTCTACCTCAGCTTCCCCCCGCGCCCCCTGTGGTGGCTGGCCCTGCCCGCCCTCGCGGTCCTCGGCGGGGTGCTGCGCGGACGCACCTGGAAGGCGGCCCTCGGCCTCGGCTACCTCTTCGGCCTCGGATTCCTGCTGCCGCTGCTGGTGTGGACCGGCGTGGAGGTCGGCCCCGGTCCGTGGCTGGCGCTCGCCGCCGTCGAGGCGGTCTTCGTCGGGCTGGTGGGGGCGGGTGTCGCGGCCGTGTCCCGGCTGCCCCTCTGGCCGCTGTGGGCGGCGGCCCTGTGGACTGCCGGCGAGGCGGTACGCGCACGCGTACCGTTCCACGGCTTCCCCTGGGGCAAGATCGCCTTCGGGCAGGCCGACGGCGTGTTCCTGCCGCTGGCCGCGGTCGGCGGCACCCCGGTGCTGGGCTTCGCGGTCGCCCTGTGCGGCTTCGGTCTGTGCGAGGCCGTGCGCCTTGGGGTGCGAAGGCGGCGCGGAGACGCGGTACGGGGTCCGGCCGCGGCTGCGGCCCTGCTGAGCGTCGCCGTCCCGGTGGCGGGCGCGGTGGCCGCCCGGCCGCTGGTGAGCGACAGGGCCGAGACCGGCACCGCGACCATCGCCGTCATCCAGGGCAACGTGCCCCGGGCGGGCCTGGAGTTCAACGCCCAGCGGCGTGCGGTCCTCGACTACCACGCGCGTGAGACGGAGCGGCTGGCCCAGGCGGTGAAGGCGGGCAGGGCCCCCAAGCCGGACTTCGTGCTCTGGCCGGAGAACTCCTCCGACATCGACCCCTTCGTCAACCCCGACGCGAGTGCCGTGATCAGCATGGCCGCCAAGGCGGTCGGGGTGCCGGTCTCCGTCGGGGGAGTCGTGGAGCGGGGCGGCGAACTGTTCAACGAGCAGATCCTGTGGGATCCGGCCAAGGGGCCCGTCCAGACGTACGACAAACGGCAGATCCAGCCCTTCGGCGAGTACCTTCCGCTGCGCCCCCTGCTCGGGGCGATCAACAAGAACTGGACGTCGATGGTCCGGCAGGACTTCAGCCGGGGCACCAGGCCGGGCGTGTTCACCATCGACGGCACGAAGGTGGGCCTGGCCACCTGCTACGAGGCGGCCTTCGACTGGGCCGTGCGTGACACCGTCACGTCCGGCGCGCAGCTGATCTCCGTGCCGAGCAACAACGCGACCTTCGACCGCAGCGAGATGACCTACCAGCAGCTCGCCATGTCCCGGATCCGCGCGGTCGAGCACAGCCGCACCGTCACCGTCCCGGTGACCAGCGGCGTCAGCGCGATCATCATGCCCGACGGGCGGATCACGCAGAAGACCGGCATGTTCGTGCCCGGCCACCTGGTCCAGAAGGTGCCGCTGCGCTCCTCCGAGACGCCCGCCACCCGGCTGGGCACCCTGCCGGAGATCGCCCTGGTGCTGGTCGCGGCCGGAGGACTGGGCTGGGCCGTCGGCGCCGGACTGCGTCGGCGACGCGCCGGGACCGTGTAGCCCCGGACCGCGGGGGCGGCGTGCCTGGAACGCGTACCGCGCCAAACTGCGCGGGTGGCGCGCCCGGCACGTGTGACCGTACGCCGGACGTACGCCCCCCGGATGCCCCGGACCGGGCCAAGGCCCCGGGCGCCCGCCCGTTAGGGTCGGCTCCATGGCCATTCCCGACTTCATCCGTACGCTCCGGGCCTCGGCCGGCAGCCAGTTGCTGTGGCTGCCCGGAGTCACCGCCATCGTCTTCGACGACGACGGCAGAGTGCTGCTGGGCCGCCGCTCCGACACCGGCAGGTGGTCGGTGATCGGCGGCATCCCGGACCCGGGCGAGCAGCCGGCCGCCTGCGCCGTGCGGGAGGTCCACGAGGAGACCGCGGTGCACTGCGTCGCCGAGCGGGTGGTCCTCGTCCAGGCGCTGGAGCCCGTCACCTACGGCAACGGCGACGTCTGCCAGTACATGGACATCACCTTCCGCTGCCGTGCCGTGGGCGGCGAGGCACGGGTCAACGACGACGAGTCGCTGGAGGTGGGCTGGTTCGCGGTGGACGCGCTGCCGGACCTCGACGAGTTCAGCGTGTTCCGGATCAAGCAGGCCATGTCCGACGCACCCACGTGGTTCAACCCCATTGAATTGGCCTGAAGTATGTGCCGTGCCCATATGTGGTGCGGCGGGCGACCTGCCTAGGGTCACCCCATGACCTCGCCGCTCCCCGCTCCGCACACCCCCTCGCTCGACCTCGGCGGCCGCACCGCGCTCGTCACCGGCGCCGCCGGCGGCATCGGCCGCGCCTGCGCGCTGCGGCTGGCCGCCGCCGGGGCGAGGGTCAGAGCCGTCGACCGGGACGCGCCGGGCCTGGACGCGCTCGCCGAGCGGGCGGGCGGGCTGGCCGGCTCCGTGGAACCGCTGGTGCTCGACCTCACCGACCTCGACGCCGCCGAGCGGGCGGCCGTGGGCACCGATGTGCTCGTCAACAACGCCGGCCTGCAACTCGTGCGCCCCATCGAGGAGTTCCCGCCCGAGGTCTTCCACACCGTGCTCACCGTGATGCTGGAGGCACCCTTCCGCCTCATCCGCGGCGCCCTGCCGCACATGTACGGGCAGGGGTGGGGCCGGATCGTCAACATCTCCTCGGTGCACGGCCTGCGCGCCTCCGCCTACAAGTCGGCCTACGTGGCCGCCAAGCACGGCCTGGAGGGACTGTCCAAGACCACCGCCCTCGAAGGCGCCCCGCACGGCGTCACCTCCAACTGCGTCAACCCCGGCTACGTGCGCACGCCCCTGGTCGAGGCGCAGCTCGCCGACCAGGCGCGGGCCCACGGCATCTCCGAGGAACGCGTGCTGTCCGAGGTCCTGTTGAAGGACAGCGCCGTCAAACGGCTGCTCGAACCCGAGGAGGTCGCCGAGGCCGTGGCATACCTGTGCGGCCCGCAGGCCTCCTTCGCCACCGGCACCTCGCTGGTCATGGACGGCGGCTGGACCGCGCACTGAACGGGCCGTCCGGCCCACTGACCGGCCGCCCCGGTTCCTCTTCGCGGCCGGGTTGTCCACAGGCTCCAGCGGAGAACCGGCCGATGGGTGATCCTGTGGGCATGTCCAGCGATCACGTGCAGTCCGCCCGGCGACCCGCCGTCAGGATTCCGGCCGGCAGCGCCGAGACCCCGTTTCTCGAGCTGCTGGCCCGGGGCGCGCCCACCGCTGCCTACGAACAGCCCGTGCTGCTCGCCCGCGCCGAGGGCCGGCCGGCCGAGTGGATCGACGCGCTCGAACGGGCCAGACAGAACGCCCTGCGCGTCCGCGCGGAACTGGAGGGCCGGCGGCGCCGCGAGGCGGAGCTGTCGGCACTGTTCGAGACCGCCCACGACCTGGCCGGCCTGCGCGACCTGGACGCGGTGCTCCCGGCCATCGTGCAGCGCGCCCGCTCGCTGCTCGGCACGGACGTCGCCTACCTCACCCTCAACGACCCCGCGCGCGGCGACACCTACATGCGCGTCACCGAGGGCTCGGTGGCCGCCGCCTTCCAGCAACTGCGCCTGGGCATGGGGGAGGGGCTGGGAGGCCTGGTCGCGCAGACGGCCCGCCCCTACGTCACCGACGACTACTTCAAGGACGCCCGCTTCCAGCACACCGGAAGCATCGACGCGGGCGTGCGGGACGAGGGCCTGATCGCGATCCTCGGCGTGCCGCTCATGCTCGGACCGCAGGTGATCGGCGTGCTGTTCGCGGCCGACCGGCGGGCCCGCGTCTTCGAACGGGAGCAGATCGCCCTGCTCGGCTCCTTCGCCGCCCTCGCCGCTGCGGCCATCGACAGCGCCAACCTGCTCACCGAGACCCGCTCGGCACTCGCCGGCCTGGAGCGCGCCAACGAGATCATCCGCGACCGCAGCGGCGTCATCGAGCGCGCCTCGGACGTCCACGACCGGCTCGCCGAACTGGTCCTGCGCGGCGGCGGAGTGCACGACGTGGCCGCCGCCGTCTCCCAGGTGCTGGACGGCACCGTCGAGTTCGCCGAGGCCGCCGCCGCACCCGCCGACGCCCTGGAGGCCTCCCGGGCCGAGGGACACGCGGTGCCGCACGGCCCGGACTGGATCGCCGCCGTCGCCGCGGGCGGCGAACTGCTCGGGGCGCTCGTGCTGCGCGGCCACCCCGGCCTCGACCCCGTCGACCAGCGCACGCTGGAGCGAGCCGCGATGGTCACCTCGCTGCTGCTGCTCGCCCGGCGGTCCGCCGCCGAGGCCGAACAGCGCGTCCGCGGCGAACTGCTCGACGACCTCCTGGACGCCCGTGACCGCGATCCCCGCCTGCTGCGCGAGCGCGCCGCCCGGCTGCACGCCGACCTCGACGCCACGCACGTCGTGCTCGCCGCCTGCCTCGGCGCCCCGTCCGCCGACGCCGAGCAGGAGGCCGCCGCCCGCCACCGTCTGTGGTCGGCGGCCTTCCACCTGGCCGCGACCCGGCACGGACTGGCCGCCGCCCGCGACGGCGGCACGGTCCTGCTGCTGCCGCTTCGCCGCGGGGACAGCGCCACCCAACTGGCCCGCCGCACCGCCCGACACCTCGGAACCACGGTGCGCGAGGCGGTCACCGTAGGCGCCTCCGCCCCCGTCGAGAACCCCGCCGCCCGCCCCGAGACCGTCGCCGCCGCCTACGAGGAGGGGCGGCGCTGCCTCGACGCCCTGCGGCTGCTCGGCCGCACCGGCGACGGCGCCGCCGCCCAGGACTTCGGCTTCCTCGGCCTGCTGCTGGCCGGCGACCGGGACATCGCCGGCTTCGTGGACCGCACCGTCGGCCCGGTCGTCGCCTACGACGAGCGGCGCGGCACGGAGCTCATACGCACGCTTGAGGCGTACTTCGCCCGCGGCATGAGCCCGGCACGCACCAAGGACGCGCTGCACGTCCATGTGAACACCGTCGCCCAGCGCCTGGAGCGCGTCGGCCGGCTGCTGGGCCAGGACTGGCAGACCCCGGCCCGCGCCCTGGAGATCCAGCTCGCCCTGCGCCTGCATCGCCTGTCGGGACCGGCGCGGAGCTGACCCCCGTACGCGAGCGGGCCCACGGGGCCGGCCGGCCCGGGGGAGCGGGCGGAAGCAGACGGATCAGACGGGACCCGCACCCGTGACGGGGTCGGCCGGTGGCGGGCAGGGAGCGGCGTCCGGCGGGTTCAGCAGATGGGCGACGTCGCGGGCGGCGGCGGTGACCTGCTCGTCGGTCGCGTCCAGTCCCTGGGCCGCGAAGAAGGCGAGGTTGACGCTGAACAGGGCCATGCGGATGCGCAGCGCCTCCTCCACGGAGGCGTCCGGGCCGGTGAGGGCTTCGAAGAGGGCGGTGAGCCGCTCGAAGACGTTCTCCCGGCCGGGATGCAGTTCCTTGACGACGTGCTGGTTGGCGAAGGCGAACCGGATGGCCTGCAGGCCCTGCTGGGAGATCAGGTCGATCATCCGGTCGATGACCTGCGCGCGCAGTCGTGGGCCGGGAGGCTGAGTGCGGGCCCACTCGACCAGGTCGTCGAGGGCCGCCAGATGTTCGGTGAACAGCGAGCGGACGATGTCTTCCTTGCCGTCGAAGTGGTAGTACAGCGCCGCCTTGGTGATGCCCAGCCGCTCGGCGATCTCCCGCAGGGAGGTGGCGTCGTAGCCCTGGGCGGCGAACAGTTCCAGGGCCACCTTGCGGATCTCGGCCTTGGTGTCGCTGCCTCGCCGGTGTCCCGCGCCCGCCATCTACACTCGCCTTCTTCCTGCTGCGCCGCGCCCGACCGCTCGCCGTCGCCCGGGATCTCGCTTGCCAGCTTACCGTCCGGCAAGTAATTTACTTAACGGCCGGTAGGTGACCCTTCGTCGGCCGCCGCTGTCGCACACCTCCGCTCCTCGGTCCTCCCCGGGCCACCATCCGGAGCGAGGTTCTCCCCGTGCACCGTCCGTCTTCGCGGGCGCTGGGGGGCGGTGTGCCACGTGCGGCCCGCCACCTGCCAGAACTCCAGCTTTCAAGAAAGGCAGTCCCATGTCGTCGACCGCAGCCCATCCCGACCAGGAGTCACCGCCCCGCTTCACCCACCGCGAGATCATGGTGACGATGAGCGGTCTGGTCATCGCGCTGCTGCTGGCCATGCTCGACAACATGATCGTGGCTCCCGCCCTGCCGACGATCGTGGGCGACCTGGGCGGTCTCAATCACCTGGCATGGGTGACCACCGGCTACATCCTGGCCTCCACCGCCGCCACTCCCATATGGGGCAAGCTCGGCGACCTGCTCGGCCGCCGGATCACCTTCCTGTCCTCCATCGTGATCTTCCTCATCGGCTCGGCGCTGTGCGGCATGTCGCAGAACATGGGGGAGCTGGTCGGCTTCCGTGCGCTCCAGGGCCTGGGCGCGGGCGGCCTGATGGTGGGCGTCATGGCGGTGGTGGCCGAGATCGTGCCGCCGCGTGAACGCGGGAAGTACCAGGGCGTGATGATGGCTGTGATGCCGGTCGCCATGATCGGCGGTCCGCTGGCCGGCGGTTACATCACCGACCACCTCAACTGGCGCTGGGCCTTCTACGTCAACCTGCCGCTCGGCGTGGTCGCGCTGCTGGTGTGCTGGTTCACCCTGGCCAGGCTGCCGCGCGGCACCGGCCGGGTGCGCATCGACTGGACCGGGGCCGCCCTGCTCACCGTCTGGATCACCGCGCTGGTCCTGATCACCAGCTGGGGCGGCAACGAGTACGACTGGTCCTCTGCGGTGATCATCGGCTTGGCGGTGCTCACCGTGGTGGCCTTCGCCGCCTTCGTGCTCGTCGAACGCCGCGCCGCTGAGCCGATCATGCCGTTGTCGGTCTTCGGCAACCGCAACTTCTCCCTGGCCGGGGCGCTCAGCTTCATCGTCGGCTTCGCCCTCTTCGGCGGAGTGACCTTCCTGCCGCAGTTCCAGCAGTTCGTCCAGGGCTCCTCCGCCACCAACAGCGGCCTGCTGCTGATGCCGATGATGCTCTCCTCGATGGTGCTCTCGCTGGCCGGCGGTGCCGTGATCAGCCGCACCGGCCGCTACCGCAGCCTGCCGATCGCCGGCAGTGTCCTGATGGCCGTCGGTCTCGGCCTGTTCGCCACCATGGACACCGGCACCTCCCGCACCGTCACCTCGCTGTACATGATCGTCCTCGGTGCCGGCATGGGCTGCCTGATGCAGACCACCATGCTGATCGCGCAGAACAACGCCCCGCTGAAGGACATGGGCGCCGCCACCGGCGCCGCCACCTTCCTGCGCAACATGGGCGGTTCCCTGGGTGTCTCGCTGCTGGGCTCGGTCTACGCCACCACCCTCACCGACTCCGTCGTCTCCCACGGCGGCATGGCGGCGGGCTCCGGTGGCTCGGCCTCGGTGTCGCAGATGACGCCGGAGGTGCTCAAGAGCCTGCCCGAGGCGGCCCGCCAGGTGTTCCAGCAGGCCGTCACCGAAGGTGTCGGCTCCGTCTTCACCTGGGGCGCCGCGGTGGCCTGCGTGGGCCTGTTGATCGCCCTGTTCATCCGCCACGTACCGCTGCGGGGCTTCGACGCCCCGGCCGGTGGCGACACCGTCGCGAAGCCCGGAGCGGCCCTGGACGACCAGGCGGCGCCGGCCGGCGCGGCCCCGGCCGGCGGCTGAGGGCCCAGCACCGTCGCACGACGACGCACCAGCGCGAGAGCCCTGCGGTCCGACAGGAACCGGCAGGGCTCTCGCACTGCTGCTCGTGCTCGTGCTCGACGGAAGCGGTCGCGGGGGGCGCGGAAACTCGGAGGCGCCGCCTCCCGGTGTCTCGTACGATCGGCGCGCACCGACCGTCGAGTACCACTGCCGAGTACCACCAAGGATCTTGTGAACCACTCCGATCTCCGCGCCAAGGTCCCTTCGCTCGCGGCCGGCATGGCCGCCGCCGAGCACAGCCCGGACGTCCAGTTGTCCCAGACCCGCCACCGTGCCGCGCTGGTGGCGGGCTGGCGCATCCCTCCCGGCTCGACCGTCCTCGAACTGGGCTGCGGGCAGGGCGACATGACCGCCGTCCTCGCGGAGGCGGTGGGACCCGAAGGGCGCGTGGTGGCCGTCGACGTGGCCGAGCCCTCCTACGGAGCACCGGTCACGCTCGGGGAATCGGCGGCCAGGCTCACGGCGGGCCCCCTCGGGCCGCGCATCGAATTCCGCTTCGGCACGGACGTTCTCGACCCGGCGGTCGGCTTCCCCGAGGGCGCCTTCGACCACGTGGTGCTCGCACACTGCTCCTGGTACTTCGCCTCACTCGGGCAACTGCGGGACACCCTGGCCCGGGTACGTCCGTGGGCGCGGCGGCTGTGGTTCACCGAGTGGGACATGACGCCGGCCTCCGACGGGCAACTGGCTCACCTGCTCGCCGTGCTGATCCAGGGCCAGATCGAGGCCGCGGGCTCGCGCGGCCAGGGCAACGTCCGCACGCCCTTCTCCCGTGAGGCGCTGCTGCGGCTCCTGCCCGAGGCCGGCTGGACGGCCGACGGCGGCGGTCCTGTGGACACCGGAGAGCTGCAGGACGGCGACTGGGAAGTCGCGGCATGCCTCGAACTGGCCGGATCGCAGGAGCGCCTGGCCGTGCTGCCGGAGCCGGTGCGACAGCTCGTCCTGAGTCAGGCCGACGTCCTCCGGGCCCTGGCCGAGCCGCGCGGCAACCGTGCGCTCGCCGCGTATTCGGTCACCGCGCGCTGACACCCCGCCTGCCCATCAACTCCGCTGCGAGTCAGTGCCGTTGGCGCCCCCTGTGCTCAGCACTACCGTTTGAGAGCGCTCTCACGCCTCGCCCGCCGGCTCAGCAGGACCGGCCCGGCGCGGTCCGTCCACCCCTGACGGGCCGCGCCGACCGCCGCGTCGCACCGCGGCCTTGTAGCGTATGCGGGTAACTGCACGGAGTGATCATGGCCGGGGCGTCCGCACGGAGACCTCCGGCCGAAAGAAACGAGGTTGCGATGAGCCTGACGAAGCCCGAGGTCGACTTCCCCGGAGGCGACGCCCCCGACGACTTGCAGATCAGGGACATCGTCGTCGGGGACGGAGCCGAGGCGAAGGCCGGCGGCATGGTCGAGGTCCACTACGTCGGCGTCACCTTCGCGTCCGGAGAGGAGTTCGACGCCTCCTGGAACCGGGGTCAGCCCTTCCGGTTCCCGCTGGGGGCCGGCAGGGTCATCAAGGGCTGGGACCAGGGCGTCGAGGGGATGCGGGTCGGCGGCCGACGCGAGCTCATCATTCCCCCGCACCTCGCCTACGGCGACCAGTCGCCCAGCCCGCTGATCCCGCCGGGCTCGACGCTCATCTTCGTCGTGGACCTGCTCGGCGTCTGACGGGACGTCACCGCTGCCCGGCCCCGCGCGTCGAGCGGGGGGCCGGGCAGCGCCGTGCCAGGCAGGACGCCGATCCGCTCCCCAAGGAGGGCGCCGACACGGCCCCGCTGTACTGCCCCCGGCACGAATGGGCCGGCCGCTGCCGCGACGCGGTCACCGGCCGGCTCCGTCGTGGGTCTGGCCGCCGCCGGTCCGGGGGCCGTGCCAGTCCAGGCACATGACGGTGGCGTCGTCGGCCAGATGTCCGCGGCAGGCGTAGGTGACCGTGGCGGTCACGATGCGGACGACCTCGCGGGGGTGCTCGTCGGCGGTGTTGCGGATCAGGAGTGGCAGGTCGACGAACTCGGCTTGGCGTTCTTGCAGGCCGTCGGTGTACAGCACGAGACGGTCGGCGGGGCGCAGGTCGAGGTCCTGCACACGGTAACGGGTGGACGCGGGGACACCGAAGGGCAGGTTGGGCTCCAGAACCACTTCCTCGACCGCGTTGTCACGCAGGCGCAGGGGCCGTGGGTGGCCGGCGTTGACGACCTGGGCGCCGCTGCCGTCGAGGGCGATGCGCAGGAGCTGGCCGGTGGCGAGGGTGTGGCGGCCGTGCTCGATGAGGGCCTGATGGATCCGGCCGGCCTGCTCGGTCAGGCCGGCTCCGGCGCGGCGGGCTCCGCGGGAGGCGTTGACCAGGAGGGTGGCCATGAGGGCGGCGTCGACGTCGTGGCCCATGGCGTCGGTGACGGACAGGTGCAGGGTGTCGTGATCGAGGGCGTAGTCGTAGGTGTCGCCGGCGATGCTGTCCGCGGGGACCAGGGCGCCGGCCAGGACGAACTCCGGTGCCTCGCACGAGGGGGCGGAGGGCAGCAGCTGGCGCTGGATCTCGGCGGCCAGACTGACCGGCGTCGTGCGCTGCCCCCAGTGGTAGAGGTCGGTGAAGCGGCGGTCGGCGACGACGATGTACGCCAGCGCGTGCGCGGCCTCCTCGACCTGCTCCAGCATGTCCTGCGTGAAGTCGGGGAGGAACAGCTCCAGTACGCCGATGGTGTCGCCGCGGTTGGTGACCGGGGCCATCACCCACTGGCCCCGCTCGCCCTCAGTGACCTGCACCAGCTTCTGGGAGCGCAGGACCTCGTCGTAGACGCTGCCCGGCAGGTCGATCTGATCGGCTCGGCGGCCCTGCTGGGTGGCCGCCTCCTCGCTGACCCGCACCACCTTCTGGCCGACGATGTCGACGAACAGGAACGACACGTACCGTGCACCGAACCGGTCGCGCAGATTGCGCGCCACCACATCGAGAGACGCCACCGGTGCGGCGTCCTCGGCCGCGGCGAGCACCTCACCCAGAACGATCTGCTTGTGTGCCATGGCCGCCTCCCAGCCTCTTTCTTCGCGTGCCCCATGTGGCCGCTGGCATCACACTCTGTCGTGACCCTTGTAGATCTTTGGAGGTATTTGCGTATTTCCTGTCATGCGTGGGGCACGTAGGCAGCAGAGGCCGTTACTTCCGTGTGCGACCGGAGCGGGCCGGTGGAGGTCACTCGTGACGCAGCGTGACGGCGCCATCCGGCGCATGCTGACGGGGCTGCTGGCAGAAAGCCACGTCACGCCGTTCGAGGGCCTGCCCTCACGCGTGGCCCACCACGCCGCGGCAGCCGGCTTTCACGATGTTGTGATCTACCTGGGTGACCTTCGGCGCGAGGTCCTGCGCCCGGTCGTCGGTGACGGGCTCGATGCCGCCGCGGACGCCCCGGAGGGCGGTGCGGACCTGAGCATCGAGGGCACCGTCGCCGGCCACGCCTATCAGCACGGTCGCATCGTGTCTGCCCCCGGGAGCGCGGACGGCCCCCAGGGATGGTGGGTGCCGCTGCTGGACGGCACCGAACGTCTCGGCGTGCTGCACGTGACCACCGCCGAGGCCGGGAAGGACGCACACCAGGACATGCTGGCACTGGCCTCGCTGGTGGCGGTGCTGGTGGTCGGCAGCCGGGACATCAGCGACTCCTACGCCCGCCTGACCCGTACCCAGCCCATGAACGTCGCCGCGGAGATGCAGTGGACGCTGATGCCGCCGCGCACCTACGCCGACCACCGGGTGGTCATCAGCGCCGTGATGGAGCCCGCCTACGAGGTCAGCGGCGACGCCTACGACTACGCCACCTCCACCGGCACCGTCCACCTGTCGATCTTCGACTCCATGGGGCACGACACGTCGGCCGGTCTGACCGCCAACCTCGCCATGGGTGCCTGCCGCAACCACCGCAGGCAGGGCACCGGCCTGGAGCATCTCGGCGATGCCGTCGAGCGGGTGCTGCTGGAGCAGTTCGGCCCGTCGCGTTTCGTCACCGGCATCCTGGCCGACCTCGACACCACCACCGGGATGCTGACCTGGACCAACCACGGCCACCCTCCGCCCGTCGTCATCCGCGGCGGACGCTGGACCACGCTCCTGCGGTGTCCGCCCGCACATCCCATGGGCACCGACCTGGGCCTGCCCACCGAACCGTGCCGCGAGCCGCTCCAGCCCGGCGATCGTCTCGTCCTCTATACCGACGGCATCACCGAAGCCCGCACTTCCGGCGGTGAGGAGTTCGGTCTCATCCGCTTCATCGACCTCCTCATCCGCTATCACGCCGACGGGCTCAGCGTCCCCGAGACCCTGCGCCGCCTCATCCGCGCCCACCTGCGCCACCACGGCGACCAGTTGCAGGACGATGCCACCATCCTGCTCTGCGAATGGCTCGGCCCCCACGCCGACTTCGTCACCGGGGCCGCACCCTTGGCAGGCGTGCCCGACCTGACGGTCGGCGGAGTGCGCGCCGGCTGACGGCGTGAGCCGAGGCGCCGCTCACGTGTCGTCAGGACGCCCCGCGCCGGCGCCTGATGGGCTCGCCCACCCGGTGCAGGTGGGTGAGTGCCTCGCGGTAGGACTGGAACAGGCCGGTCTCGTGGTACGGCACGTCGATCTCCGCGCAGTACGCGCGTACGACGGCCTGGGCCCGCCGCAGATGAGGGGTGGGCATGCTCGGGAACAGGTGGTGCTCTATCTGGTAGTTGAGCCCGCCGAGCATCACGTCGGTGAGCCGGCCGCCCCGCACGTTGCGGGAGGTGAGCACCTGGCGGCGCAGGAAGTCGGGGCGGTCGTCGCCGGTGAAGGTGGGCATGCCCTTGTGGTTCGGGGCGAACGTGCAGCCGAGATACACACCGAACAGGCACTGGTGCACGGCGAGGAACGCCACGGCCTTGCCGGGGGAGAGCACCACGAACAGCGCGGCCAGGTAGGCCGCCATGTGCAGGAAGAGCAGAGTGCCTTCCAGCAGGCGGCTCTTCATCGACGGTGAGCGCAGTGCCCGCACGCTCGCCACATGCAGGTTGAAGCCCTCCAGCGTCAGCAGCGGGAAGAACAGGAACGCCTGGTGGCCGCCGATGAAGCGGGCCAGGCCGTTGCTGTCGCGGGCCTGCTCGGTGGACCACACCAGGATGTCCGGGGCGACATCGGGGTCGAGTTCCTCGTGGTTGGGGTTAGCATGGTGGCGGGTGTGCTTGTTCATCCACCAGCCGTAGCTCATGCCGATGCCCAGGTTGCCGAAGAGCCGGCCCCAGATCGCGCTCGCGCGGCGCTTCGGGAACACCTGTCGGTGCGCCAAGTCGTGGGCCACCAGGGCGACCTGGCCGAACATCAGGGCCATGAAGGCGGCGACCGCCAGTTGCCACCAGGTGTCGCCCAGCACGACGAAGGCCGCCCAGCCCGCCGCCAGCAGCCCGATCACCAGACCGAGCCGCACCGTGTAGTAGCCGGGCCGCCGCCGCAGCAGACCCGCCTCGGTGATGCGCTGCGACAGCCGGGCGAAGTCGCTGCCGGCGTCGCGGCGGGACCTGGGGGGACGCACGGCGGTTGGTGCGGTGGTGACCGGGGCGTCGGAGGAAATGGTCATGCGGGCGAGTCTGGCCGCGGCCGGCCCCTCGCCACCAGCCTGTCAGCCGGAGGCCTCGTGGGGGGCCGGGCCCCCGCCCACCCGGGGGGTTGTCCCCACCCCTCTACCGCCTGAGCTGGGCATTCGCAGGTGTGTCACTGGGGGCAGGCCTGACGGACGCGGGCGATCAGCAGCGCGACGTCGTCGTGGGAGTCGGGGTGGTGCAAGGCGTCCAGCAGCAGATCGCAGGTGTCCTCCAGCGGGGGCTGGGGACCGGCGAGCCGGTCGAGCAGCGCCTCGAGCCGGGTGTCGAGGGCCTGGTCACGGACCTCGACCAGGCCGTCGGTGTAGAGCGCCAGCCGGTCCCCGGGGGACAGCGCGATGCAGGTGGACCTGAAGGGCACGCCCCCGACGCCGAGGGGCGCGCCGGTGGGCAGGTCCAGCAGTGCGGGGGCGCGGTCCCGGCGGATCAGGACCGGCGGCAGATGGCCGGCGGAGGAGAGGTGGCAGCGGGACCGGTGCGGGTCGTGCACGGCGTAGACGCAGGTGGCGAAGCGGTGGTCGAGGTCCGAGGTGGTGCGGTCCAGGTGCTGGAGGAGGGCGGCGGGGTCGAGGTCCAGCGTGGCCAGGGTGCGCGTGGCGGTGCGCAGTTGGCCCATGGTGGCGGCGGCGTCGATGCCGCTGCCCATGACGTCGCCGATCACCAGGGCGGTCTTTCCGCCGGGCAGCGGGACGACGTCGTACCAGTCGCCGCCGACCTCGTAGGCGGCTCCGGCGGCCCGGTAGCGGCAGGCGATCTCCAGGCCGGGCCGGTGGGGCGGTCGCAGCGGCAGCAGGCTGCGCTGGAGGGTCTCGGCGGTCTGCCGCTGCTGCTGGTACCACAGCGCGTGGTCGATGCACACGGCGGCGCGGGCGGCCAGTTCGACGGCCAGGAGGACGTCGTCGCCGTTGAACGGGACCGGGTTGCGGGCGCGGGCCAGGTCCAGGACACCGAGCACCCGGCCGCGCACGATCATGGGCACCGCCAGATAGGAGTGCACCCCGGCTCGGGCCAGAACCGTGGCCGCGTCCTGGTCGGCGGCGATGCGGCCCAGGTCCGTGCTGTCCACGTGAGGGACGAGGAGGGGGCGCCCGGAGGTCACGCACTGGGTGACCAGACGGTCGGGGCCGTAGCGGGCGATCTGGCCGGCGCGGTCGGCGGCGCCGGTGGCGGGCGTGGGATAGGCCGCTGCCACCGCGAGAGCGCGGAAGAGGAGGTCGCCGCCGGAGAACACCTTGGAGGGGCCCTTGCCCTCCAGAACGGCGTCGAGCACGTCGACCGCGGCCAGGTCCGCCAGGGCCGGCACGCACATCTCGGCCAGTTCTCCGGCGGTGGTGTCCAGATCGAGGGTGGTGCCGATGCGCGCGGAGGCGTCGGCGATGCGGGCCAGGCGCTGCCGCGCCGCGATGGCCTCGGTGGCCGCGAGATGCTGCTCGGTGATGTCCACCAGTGACACGGCCAGGCCCAGCACCCGCCCGGCGGCGTCCTCCATCCGGTAGTACGAGGCCGACCACGAGTGGTCCCGGCCGGGGTCGGAAGGGGTGGGGGTGACGACGACCTGGGCCAGCACCGGGGTGCCGGTGGTCAGCACCTGGCGCATCGCGGACTCGATGGGGTCCGCGTCCAGGAAGGTGAGGACCTGGCGGACGGTGCGGCCGACATGGTCCCGGGCGGGCACTCCGTTGATGCGCTCCAGGGCCGGGTTGACCACGATGTACCGCAGGTCGGTGTCCAGGACCGCCAGCCCGATCGGGGACTGGGAGATCAGCTGCGCGGACAGGGCGAGATCCCGCTGCACGCGTTGCAGGATCTCGTGCTCCGTGATCACGCCGAGCCTGCAGTGCTCCCCACGCTCTCCCTGGAGCACCACGCTGTGGCACTCCATCAGCCGCGTGCTGCCGTCCTTGTGCCGGGCGGGGAAGACCCCCGCCGCTCCCCCCTGCGACCTCACCCGGGCGAACAGGCCCGTCACCTGCTCCAGGTGCTTGCCGTCGACCAGCAGCCGGCGCGCGGGCCGGCCCAGGGCCTCTTCCGCGGGGTAGCCGAACAGTTGCTCCGCCTGCG
Organism: Streptomyces sp. NPDC087787; assembly: GCF_044743035.1. Lineage (NCBI taxonomy): Bacteria > Bacillati > Actinomycetota > Actinomycetes > Kitasatosporales > Streptomycetaceae > Streptomyces > Streptomyces sp. NPDC087787. The sequence continues at coordinate 296,285 of NZ_JBIUVQ010000003.1, read as the reverse complement.
GGCTCCACCAGATGATCTTCCCGTCCGTGTCCAGGACCACCGCGGCGAGATTCAGGACGTCCAGGAGCGCGCCCGGCAGCGAGGGGAAGCCCCCGACCGGTCCGAGGTCGGCCCGGACGGATTCGGCGACACTCATGCCACCCCCTCCTTCCGCCACCGCGGCAGGGCTCTCGTGCTGGTCCGGTCCGTTCCGGCCGACACGTCCATCGTCCCCCCGGACCGGCCGCCCCGCAGCTCCCCCCGAAGCCGTCCGACGACCGCCGCACCGCCGGCCGCGGGGGAGGGCGACGGCCATCTGCCCGCCGTCGAGGCCGGGGCCCGTCGGATCGCGTCCTGCTACGTGCACGCGGAGGAGCATGTCGTCGCGTCGGCCGGCGCCCGCTCCGTGCTCGCCGCGCTGTGGCCCGTCGACGACGAGACGGCGCCCGATCTCATGGCCGACCACCACCGGCGTCCGGCGCGCGGGGTGCCGCCGGCCGCGGCGCCGGCCCAGGCGCAGCGCCACGCCTCCGGGACCCTGCCCCCGGCCCCGTGGGCCTCCTTCGTCCACGTGGGCCGATGACCGTTCGCGCTCCACAGGGGCTCAGACGGCGGGCTTGCTGCCGCCGTCGACGACGTGCTCGGCGCCCACGATCGCCGAGGCGCGGTCGGACACCAGGAAGGCGACCAGCTCGGCGACCTCGTCCGGACGGACGGGCCGGCCCAGCGGGATCCCGATGTCCGCCATCAGCCGTGCGCGCGCCTGGTCGTAGCCGGTGCCCGCGTGGTCGGCGAGCGCCTGGACGAAGGAGCGGCCCCAGGAGCTCTCCGTGAATCCGGGAGTGACGCTGTTCACCCGCACACCGAAGGGCGCCACCTCGTTGGCGAGGCCCTTGCTGTAGTGGCTCAGCGCCGCCTTGGCGGCTCCGTAGGGCACCCGGTTCGGGTTCGGCATGGAACGGGACAGCGACGAGACATGGACGACGCTCCCTGTGCCGCGCTCGACCATGCCGGGGACCAGCGCCCGGTCGAGTCGTGCGGCGGAGAAGACGTTGACGTCCATCACCAAAACTGCCAGACGTGGTCACTCTGCTTCAGGAGCGGCACGTGCTGCTCGCCGTCCGCGCCCACGGTGTGGACGAGGATGTCGACGCCGCCGAGCCGGTCGTGGACATGCTGGGCGACGGCCTCGATGCCCGCGGCCGTGCCGACATCGGCCTGGACGAACAACTCGGTCGCCTGCTCGGGCGGCGGGGCGGTGCGGGCGGTGCGGGCCACCGTCGCGCCGGCGCGGCTGAGCCGGTCGACGATCGCCCTGCCGATCCCGCGGGTGCCCCCGGTGACCAGGGCGCGCCGGCCGCTGAGCTCGTCGGGGCCGCTTCGATCGGCGGTGTCGGCTGACATGGATTTCCTCCGTGCTGGTCGGACTGGGTCTTGCCTGCATGCAGCCTATGAAGACCCTGCTGGACGACCTATGACCGTAAGAGCCAGGAATTTGTCCATCCGTCTACCGGCAGCGGGGCGCTGTGTACGATCGGACAGTGGACGTAGTCAGCGACGCGGTCGCCACCATTCGCACCGGGCGGCCGCACGCGGCTCGCAGCCGCCGGACGGCGCCCTGGGGGCTGCGGTTCCCGGCCGCCCGCGGAACCGGCTTCCATGTCGTCCTGCAGGGGCGGTGCTGGCTGTTGTTCGAGGGCCGTGATCCGGTGCCGCTGGGCGCGGGGGACGTCGTCCTCGTTCCGCACGGCCAGGAGATCGCTCTCGCCGACTCGCCCGACAGCGAACTCGTCGACGTGGCACGGGAGATGGACGACTCCTGAACGCCGGCGCCCGACCCCGTCGCCGCCACCGACGAGCTCACCGTCCTGATGTGCGGCTCCTACCAGCTCGAACGGGCCGGCGCCCACCCGTTGCTCGCCGAGCTCCCCGCCTTCATCCACCTGCCGCGGAGGGTGGGCCGGCGCGCCGCGCTCAACGCCGTCGTCGACCTGCTCGGGGACGAACTCGACCAGCGCAGGCCCGGCACCGACGCGGCGATTCCGGCGCTGCTCGACGCCATGCTGCTGTACATCCTGCGGACCTGGTACCAGGACCACGCGCCGCGCGGCCCGGGCGGCTGGGCCGCGGCGCTCGCCGACCCGGCCGTCGGATCCGCGCTCCAGCACATGCACGCCGAGCCCGCGACGGCCTGGACCGTCGAGCGGCTGAGCCGCCGGGCCGGACTGTCCCGGGCCGCGTTCTCCCGGCGCTTCACCGAACTCGTCGGGCGCCCGCCGATGACGTACCTGAGCTGGTGGCGGATGACCACGGCCGGACGGATCCTCCGCAGCGACGACGACGCACCGCTCCAGAGCGTCGCCGAGCGCGTGGGCTACCGCTCCGAGTTCGCCTTCAACCGCGCCTTCAAGCGCGAGTTCGGCGTCAGCCCGGGCGCCTACCGGCGGCGGGGCGCCGCCTCGCAGGACCGCCGCTCCCGAGACCGCTCGGCGTGAGCACGGCCACCTGACGGGCCCCGGTCAGCCGCTCGACGGGCCGGGGCTGTGGGGCCCGGCCCGCCCTGCTCCGCCCGCGCTTGTTCCTGACCGCACGCGGTGGTTCCGACCAGGCGCCCGGACCTGTCCTCCTGGGCGAGGCGGCGCAGGCCCCGCTGCGCCACTCACTCACGGGTTGAACGGGACAACGGATCGCGCGACTACCCAGTACGGCGGTGATCTCCGGGGGAACTGTCCGACGCGGATGGGGCACATTGGAAGCATGCACATCCGGCAGCGCCTCGCCCGGCCGCGGCAGCCGTGGCGGTCGCGGCACGCCTTGGTGGCGATTCCGCTGGTGCTGATCGTCGCGATCACCCTGGCGGACATCCACTCGCCTGAATCCATCCACCTCGGCCCGCTGCTCGTCGTGGCCCCCGCCCTCACCACCTCGTTCGGCGGCTACCCGCTGACCGGGCTGATCGGGGCCCTGGCGGTGGGGGCGCAGGTGCTCCTCGGCGTGGTCCACGGGGGAATGACCGCCCCCAACCACATCTCGCAGCTCATCGCGCTCACGATCCTCACCGCCTTCTGCATGGTCGTGTGCTTCTTCCGCGACCGGCGGAAGGCGGAACTGGCCCGGGTGCGGTCCGTCTCCGAGGCCGCCCAGAGAGCCCTGCTCCGTCCGCTGCCCGACCATCTCGGCGGCCTGCACATCGCCTGCTCGTACCTGGCCGCCGAGAAGGAGGCATGCATCGGCGGCGACCTGTACGCGGTGACGCGCACCGGTGACCGCACACGGGTGATCGTCGGTGATGTACGGGGGAAAGGGCTGGCCGCGATCGGAGAGGCGGCCACGCTCCTCGGCTCGTTCCAGGAGGCCGCCCACCACCACCCCACGCTGCCCGCCCTCGCGGAGGCCCTGGACCGCAGCGTCTGCCGCTACCTCACCGAATTCCCGGAAGCCGACGGAGAAGTCCAGGAGCACTTCATCACCGCGCTGCTGCTGGAGATCCCCGAGCACGGCCCCGTGGCCCGGGTCGTCCACTGCGGGCACCCGCCGCCCTTCCTGATCCGGCAGGGGCACGTCGTCTCCCTGACGAGTCCCCGCCCGGCGCCTCCGCTGGGCATGTCGGGACTGCGGCCGGGTGCCTACGACACGCACGCCTTCTCGTTCCGGCCCGGTGACACGCTGCTCCTCTACACCGACGGTGTGGTGGAGGCCCGCGACAGCAGCCGGGCCTTCTACCCGCTGGAGGAACGCATCGCCCAGTGGGCCAGGTGCAGCCCGAGGACCCTGGTGCAGCACGTGGAACAGGATCTTCTCGCCCACGCCGACGGCGCTCTCGGCGACGACGCCGCCCTGCTCGCCATCCGGCGCGCCACCGCGCCACACAGCGGTCTGCACCTCAGCCATCGGGTGCACGGCGCCGCCTGACGTGGCCCGCCAAGGATTCCTGGAGGAACAGTCATCTTCTTGGAAACTCTCCGCGCAATCCTCGCGTATGGGAAAAAGTCTCTCCGCTCGCCTGTTGGTACAAGCAGGCGGTGAAAGACGGGCCGGGCCGGTCCGGCCGCCGACGGAACGCACCGTCGAGGATGGGAGTTCTCCGATGCCGCTGACGTCGACGGGTCCGCGTACGGGCCGCGCGTCCGAGGAAAGGACCGGGCGAGCCGGGCGCCCGGGCTCGGTGCTCCGGTACGGCGCGGGGTTCTGGACGGTCGCCGCGGTGTTCGTGACGGCCATGGCGTTCTCCACCGTTCCCACCCCGCTGTACCCCCTCTACGAGACCCACGACGGGCTCTCCACGTTCACCGTCGTGTTCGCCGTCTACGCGGTCGGAGTGCTGATCAGCCTGCTGCTCGCCGGGCACGTATCGGACTGGCTGGGCCGCAAGAAGGTCATGGCGGCGGCGCTGGGGCTCGAACTGCTCGCCGCCGTCCTGTTCCTGTCCGCCACGACCCTGCCCGTACTGGTCGTCGCCCGGCTGGTCACCGGTCTCGGCGTCGGCATGCTGACGGCGACCGCCACCGCGTACCTGCAGGAGCTGCACAGCGCCCACCGGCCCGACGCCTCGGCACGGAGGTTCGAGATCGTGTCGACCGCGGCCAACATCGGCGGACTCGGCCTCGGGCCCGTCGCCGCGGGAGTGCTCGCCCAGTACCTCGGTGCGCCGCTCCGGCTGCCGTACGCGGTCTTCGTCGTGCTGCTGGCGGCCGGGGCGGCCGCCGTCGCGCTGATGCCCGAGACCGTCACCAAGCCCGCGGTCAGGCCCGCCTACCACCCGCAGCGGGCCGGGACCGCCCTCCGCGACCCCCGATTCCTCGCCCCCGCCGCGGCCGGTTTCACCTCCATGGCCGTGTTCGGCCTGTTCACCTCGGTGGTTCCCGGCTTCGTCGGCGGCACCCTGCACCACCCGTCCCGGGCGCTCGCCGGACTGGTCGTATCCGCGGTGTTCGCGGCCGCGGCGGCTGCCCAGACGGGCACCGGCCGGCTCGGTGCCCGTGCACGCTGGTACGCCGGGCTGCTCGCCCAGGCCGTGGGCATGGCCGTCCTCACGGCCGGCATCCGCCTCGCCGGCCTGCCCGTGTTCCTGCTCGCCGGGATCGTCGCCGGAGCGGGCGCCGGCCTGCTGTTCAAGTCCGCCGTCGAACAGGTCGCCGACGCGGCCGAGCCGGCCGGGCGCGGCGAGGCCCTCGCCGGTCTGTTCCTCGCCTCCTACCTCGGCCTGGCACTGCTTCCCGTCGGCCTGGGCGCCGCCAGCAGCGCCATGAACCTGTCCGACGCGACGACGTGGTTCTCCGTCGTCGTCCTCGCTCTGCTCGCGGCCGTCGCCGTACGCGGCCGCCGCCACGGCCCCGCCACGCCACGTCCTCGTGCCTGATCACGCGGCTCCCGGCCCGTCCGCGTGACGGCATCCGCCGTGCCCGGTGACGGCCCGGGATCCCTCAGCCGGACGGTGACCGGGTGTCCTCGCGAAGGCAGGGGAAGCTGTCGGGCGGGGTGCCCCACTTCTCGGGGTTCTGCCGGTTGGGCAGGATTCCGCAGCTGAGCAGCGTCGTCGTGGCCCCGCCCGGCTGGGCGATCTCACGGATGTAGACGGCCTTGTCGGGTGGGAACTTGTTCCTGGCGTCCAGTTGCAGCACACCCGACGCGCCGGGGTACTGGGACACGCCATGGGCGGTGAGCCACAGGTAGATGTCGTTGGGCTGGACGTCGGGGGAGGCGGGCAGGAGGTTCTCGATGACCTTGGAGACGATGCCCACGGTGTCGAAGCCGCTGGCCGCGTCGGCGTCGGCGCTGTGGTGGCCGAAGACGTCGGCGAAGTCCTGGGTGAACTGGGAGTAGGGATCCCGGGGGTCCCGCGTGGGTGCGTTCGTCGTCTCGTAGAAGAGATTCATGTACGGGTAGGCGCGCGCCGTCCGAGCGGGTCGGAGCTGGAAGTCGAGGGGGGCGCTTTCCGAGATCAGGGGAATGGTCGTTCCCTGCGGTGGCTGGCACTGACCACCGGCACCCCGCATGGCGTTGAGAAGACTGGGCAGTACTCCGGACCGTGCCAGATAGACGACGATGCCGTGGGTCGCGGTGACCTTGTTGCACACGTCGGTGGCGATGCTGTCCGGCGTTGTCGCGCCGGGCTTCTCGCTGTAGGTGACCTCGTCGATGTCGCCGTGCGCACGGTAGGCGCGCACGAATACGTTCCTCAGATCCGTGCTGAAGGAGGTGTCGGTCGGGTCGTAGACGACGACGGCGTGGGGCCTGTCGCTGGTGAGGCGGTGAATCTCGGGGGAGTGGCGGATGAAGTCCGCGAGGATCGGACCCAGGCGTGTGTCGGGCGCCGAGATCTGGAAGTAGCGCTGCGGGGAGTCGGGTCCGACCATGCTGCTGCCGGAGACGCCGTTCGCGATGACGGGAATCCCGGCATGGTCGAACTCCTGGACCGCCTTCAACGACTCGGGACGGCTCTGCGTGATGCCGATGACCGCCGCGATGTGGTCCGTGCGCTGCCGGTCGATGATCATCTGTGCGACGTCCGGGTTCTTCGGCGCTGCGGCGTTGCGGGCCCCGTACCGGAAGTACTGGCCGGTGTTGGCGATCAGCAGGCGGATCGGCATCTTGTTCTGGCGGACACCGGAGTTCAGCCTGTGCTGCTGCGCGATCGCGCCGCGCAGGATCTGCAGGCCGAGCGGCGGATCGTCGTACACACCGTCCTGCAGGCTCAGGGGAGCGAGAAAGACCAAGGTGCGGTACGGCCCGTCGGGAATCCGGGCGTTCTCCTCGGCGACCTGACGCTCCAGGTCCCGCAGTTCCTTCCCGCGGTCTCCCGGCACGCCCAGATCGCATTGCTCGCCGTCGGTGACACCCACCCGCTCACCGGTCCCCACGGTCAGGCACGAGGGAGGCGCGCCGGCCGGAGGGGACCAGAGATGGCTCGGAGCCAGCAGGAGCCCCGCGGTCGCCACGCCCACGACGGGCAGGACCGACGGACGGAGCCAGTCCAGGGGGTGGTCCTTGCGGGCCATGACTCCCGGACCGTTCTCGATCTTGTTCTTGGCCGTACCGTCCGAGTCGTCCGCGGCCGGCAGCGTGACGAGGCGTACGGGCTCGGCACTGTCTTCGCCGAGGACGGTGCAGACCTTGTCGGCGATGCCGTTCGGCCGGTCGAGGCCGGCGTCGAGCGGGATGGCGTAGTCCGGCGGTGGGCCCGCGCAGGCGGCCAGAACGAGCAGCGGCCTGGTCGGATGGTCGCCGGCCAGTTCCTCGAAGGTGCCGAGGAACGCCCGACCGGGGCCGTCCGGGTCGTCGATCTCCGGGATGAGAACGACGAAGGACCACCGGCGCCGGTCCCGCAGGTGACTCAGCCAGGTCCTGCCCCGGGTCGACCTGCGCAGGTCGGTCAGGAGCGCCCGCAACAGGATGCGCCGCACGCGCGGGTCCTCACGGTCCAGTTCGCCGTCACGGCAGAAGTCGAGCGCGGCGTCCAGGAAGCTGCCCCGGTTGCATTCGCCGGCCACCCAGCGCAGGCCCCAGTGCCGCAGATGGAACCGGTAACACACCTTGGGAAGGCCGACGATCACGGCGGCGACGAGTCCTTGGAGCCAGCCGGTCAGAGCATGCCGGCCCAGGAAGTCCGCCACGTAGGCGCCGGCACGCAGAGACCTCCGCCTCTGCAGCATTTCCGCGTAGAGGATCTCGACGATGGGCTGCTGCTCGGCCTGGACGTCTCCCGCGCCGCGTTCCGCATCCAGTACGGCCCGGCACGTGTGGAAGGCCCGCAGCCGCAGACGCCCCGAGGGCATGGTGCGCTGGAACGTCCGCGCCACACGGTCGATCGCCGGAAGGAAGCCGTCGGTCGGTATCGCGTCGTCGACGACCGCATGCGGCACCCGGCAGCGCGCGTTGCCGTGGCCTCGTGACAGTCGGTTCTCGTACTCCCGGATCATGAAGGCGGGCCATGTGGCATCACCGCCGTCCTGTCTGCTGAGCACCAGGGCGGGCACCCTCTCGGCCCCTGACCTTCTGGCCGCGAAGGCGTCCAGTTGGCGTATCAGACGGTCCGACCACCTGGGGTAGCCCGGCGTCGAGTCCCTGGGGCCGGGAGAGTTGGGCACGCGTGCCTCCGGGGGAGAAGTAGGGAGGTCAACATGCCATGAGCAATCGGCGTGAAAGTGCTTTGTGTCCGCCAATGGCCCGTACTGAGTGGTTCGGATCGTTTCGGGGTCGCGCATGGCCGGCCCCGTGACGCAATGAGCCCGCGCGTTGACGGCGGTACATCAAGCGCGCGGGCGCCGGCCGGCGATGGGTGTCCCGGAGCGCCGTCAGCCGTGGACCGGCGCGTGCCCGCCGGTGGCACGGGCGCGGGAGGCGTCGATCTCGGCGTAGGCCTGCTCGCGGCCCTCCCAGTGCGAGCCCTCGACGGACTTGCCGGGTTCCAGGTCCTTGTACACCTCGAAGAAGTGGGTGATCTCCAGCCGGTCGAAGAGGGAGATGTCGTCGATGTCCTGCACGTCCGCGTACCGGGGATCGTGGGCGGGCACGCAGAGGATCTTCTCGTCGGGGCCGCGCTCGTCCTTCATGGCGAACATGCCCACCGCCCGGCACTCGACGAGGCAGCCGGGGAACGTCGGCTCGCCGGTCAGCACGAGCGCGTCCAGCGGTGGACCGGGTACTCGGAAAGCCTCCCGGTGAAGGTGAAGGAGTGATGGGCTCATGGCAGGAGAGGACGACGACTTCTACACCCGGGATCGTCCGGAGAACCCCGGCCTCGAGGAGGACCGCCCGCGCGGTGGCGGCGGCGAGCCCGCCGGCAAGGGTGCGCGCGGGTCCTTCTGGGTGCTGTACATCGTGGTGGCGGTGGTGGTCGTGATCATGTTCGTGACGCTCATCTGACGCGGGGCGGCCTGCTCACGGGCGACGTTCCGCGGCCGTCAGAAGGCCGTGGGTGACCAGTCCGTACAGCAGGTGCGGCACCGCGTCCGACAGCCAGTCCTTGGCCGGCCAGTCAGCCGGGTCACTCACTCCCAGCCGGGCCATCGGCACGTCCGTCGCGGCCATGGCCAGGGCGCCGGTGACCACACCTCCCAGCCACCAGGGCATCCTGACCCCCGCCCTGCGGGCCAGCGCGACGGCCGTTCCCGTGCCGACGCCCACGGCGATGCCGGACAGCGCACCGAGGCCGGAGAGCCGGTTGTCCCGGCTGCCGTCCGGTCCGGCGACCGGATGGCCCAGGTCCTCCGCGAGCTTCTCCACCACCTGCGCGGGGGCCTGGCTGGCCGGCCTTCCCCGCCATGCCATGTCGGCGTAGGTCACGGCGTTCAGTACGGTCGTTCCGGCGGCACCGGCGACGCCGCCACGCACCATGCTCCCGATCATGTCGGGCCGGGTTCCCCCAGCCTCGGGTACGAATCGCCCGGGGGCGGAAGTCCCCGCGAGTCCCCCGCGCGAGGTCACGCGCACGGTGGCGGAGTGCCTCGCGCAAGGCCGTGCGCAAGGCCGCGCGCAGGGCCTGCCCACAGGGCTTTGCGAACGCGGCCGCCTCCGGTGGCCGGGATGTGGCATACCCCTTGCCTCTCTTGGGCACTCGGGGCTCGTCATCGAGGGGCGGACGGCCGCGGCCAGTGACCGCGCCACGGACCGTGATTGACGATCACTGGCCGCGGACCCGGCCCCACGGATTCCGACGGTGGAGGAGAGCGTGATGGCGAGGAACACCGAGACCGGCAAGGTCACCGGCACCCTGGACAAGGACTACAACCTGCTCTGGTACGTCGAGGAGTGCCTGGGCAACGCCCTGCGCCTGGAGACCTACATCGACGACGCCGAGCGCGAGCACGACGACGACCTGGTCGAACTCTTCCGCAAGGCGCAGGCCGACAGTCGCAAGGGTGCCGAGATGGGCAAGGAACTGCTCCGCGGCCGGCTCGCCGGCTGACCCCTGCCCTCCCGTGACTCCCGCACCTGTGCAGCCGGCCGCGTCGAACGCGGCCGGCCTTGAAGCCGCGCTGCTCGCCGAGACCGACGCCGAAGTCCGCTTCGACGCCGGCAGCAGGGGTGCGTACGCCACCGACGGCTCCAACTACCGGCAGGTCCCGATCGGGGTCGTCGTCCCGCGCGACGTCGAGTCCGGCGCCCGGGCCGTCGAGGTGTGCGCGCGGTTCGGCGCCCCGGTCCTGTCCCGGGGCGGCGGGACCAGCCTGGCCGGTCAGGCGACCAACGCGGCGGTGATCGTCGACTGGACGAAGTACTGCAACCGGCTCGTGTCGGTCGATCCCGGCGCCCGCACCTGCGTCGTGGAGCCGGGGATCGTCCTTGACGAGCTCAACCGCCAACTGTCACGCCACCGCCTCCAGTTCGGGCCCAAGCCGTCGACGCACACCCACTGTGCGCTGGGCGGAATGATCGGCAACAACTCCTGCGGCGCGTCCGCGCAGGCGTACGGCAAGACCGTGGACAACGTGCGCCGCCTGGAGATCCTCACCTACGACGGCACACGGATGTGGGTGGGGCCCACCCCGGAGGCCGAGCGGAAGCGGATCGCGGCGGAGGGCGGCCGCAGGGCCGAGATCTACGCCGGCCTCGACCGCATCATCACCGAGTACCTCGCGGACGTGCGGCACGGCTATCCGGACATTCCGCGCCGCGTCTCCGGCTACAACCTGGACTCCCTGCTGCCGGAGAAGGGCTTCGACGTCGCAAGGGCCCTGGTGGGCAGCGAGGGAACCCTCGTGACCGTGCTGCGCGCCGAGCTCGACCTCGTGCCCGTACCGCCGTTCCAGTCGCTGCTCGTCCTCGGGTACGACGACATCTGCACCGCCGCCGACGACGTGCCGCGCCTCCTGGAACACAGCGAGCCCAGCCAACTGGAGGCCCTGGACGACCGGATGGCGCAGCTGATGCGGGAGGAGCACGCCTACCTCGACTCCCTCCACGCCCTGCCCGAGGGGAACAGCTGGCTGCTGGTGCAGTTCAGCGGCGACAGCCAGGAGGCCGTCGACGACCAGGCGCGCGAGCTGCTGTGGTCGCTGAGCCGCAGTGAGCAGGACCCCGCCGTGGCCCTCTCCGACGACCCGGAGCGCGAACAGGAGATGCTCAAGGCACGCGAGGCGGGGCTGGGGGTGACCGCCCGCCCCCCGGACGGCCGGGAGACCTGGGAGGGCTGGGAGGACTCCGCCGTCCCGCCCGACCGCCTGGGCGACTATCTGCGCGGCCTGAAAGGCCTGTTCGACGAGTTCGGCTACGACCGTCCTTCGCTCTACGGCCACTTCGGTCAGGGCTGTGTGCACACCCGCATCCCCTTCGGGCTGAAGACCGCCGAGGGCGTCGCCGAGTTCCGCCGCTTCCTGGAGCGCGCCGCCGACCTGGTGGCGTCCTACGGCGGATCCCTCTCCGGAGAGCACGGCGACGGACAGTCGCGGGGCGAACTGCTGACCCGGATGTTCGGCGAGCGACTCGTCGCCGCCTTCGGGGAGTTGAAGGCCCTGTTCGATCCCGGTGACCGCATGAACCCGGGCAAGGTCGCCGCGCCGAACCCGGTCGACGGACAGCTGCGCCTCGGTCCGGCCTGGCGGCCCGCCACCGTGGAGCACCATTTCGGCTATCCAGAGGACGAACACTCCTTCAACCGCGCCGTGATGCGCTGCGTCGGCATCGGCAAATGCCGCAGCCACCACGGCGGCGTGATGTGCCCCTCCTACCGGGCCACCAAGGAGGAGGAGCACTCCACACGGGGCCGGGCCCGGCTGCTGTTCGAGATGCTCGACGGCCACGCGGACTCCGCCGTCAAGGACGGGTGGCGCTCCACCGAGGTCCGTGACGCCCTCGACCTCTGCCTGGCCTGCAAGGGGTGCCGCTCGGACTGCCCGGTGGGCGTCGACATGGCCACCTACAAGGCCGAGTTCCTCGCCCACCACTACGCGGGCAGGCCCCGCCCGGCCGCCCACTACTCGATGGGCTGGCTGCCGCTGTGGGCCCGCCTCTCCCGCCTCGCCCCCTCCCTGGTCAACACCGTGCTCCACGCGCCCGTCCTGTCCGGCGCAGGCAAACGGCTCGCCGGTGTCGACGGCGCACGCCAGGCCCCCGTGTTCGCGCGGGAGTCCTTCCTCCAGTGGTGGCGGGCCCGGGACGGCGAGGAGCCGGAACCCGGCGACCCCCGGGCCGTGGTGCTGTGGCCCGACACCTTCAGCACCTACTTCCACCCAGCGATCGCCCGGTCGGCCGTCCGGGTCCTGGAGGACGCCGGATTCCGTGTCGCCGTCCCCGACAGGCCCGTGTGCTGCGGACTGACCTGGATCTCCACCGGGCAACTGCGCACGGCCAAGAAGGTGTTGCGGCACTCGCTCGACGTCCTGCGCCCCTGGATCGAGGCAGGCACCCCCGTCATCGGCCTCGAACCCTCCTGCACGGCCGTGTTCCGGGCGGACGCCCCCGAACTCCTGCCGGACGACCAGGACATGCGGCGCCTGGCCGGCCGGTTCCGCACCTTCGCCGAGCAACTCGTCCACCACGCGCCCGAGAACTGGCAGCCGCCCGCCGTGTCCCGGCAGGCGACCGTGCAGACCCACTGCCACCAGCACGCGATCCTGCACGACGACGCCGACCGCGAACTGATGCGCCGCGCCCACATCGACGCCGACGTCCTCGACGAGGGCTGCTGCGGACTGGCCGGCAACTTCGGGTTCGAGCGCGGCCACCACGAGGTGTCCATGGCCGTCGCCGAACAGGGCGTCCTTCCGGCCGTCCGCGCTGCGGCTCCCTCCGGCCTGCTCCTCGCGGACGGCTTCAGCTGCCGCACCCAGATCGAACAGGCCGGCACCGGCCGCGAGGCCCTGCACCTGGCCGAGGCACTGACACTCGGACTCGACGGGGCACTCCCCGGCCACCTGCCCGAACGTCTCGCGCAGCGCCCCGCGAAGCCGTCACGGGCCGGCGGCCGGGCGGCCACCGCCGTCGCCGCCGCCCTCGCGGCCACCGCCGTGACAGCGGCCGGCCGCGGCGCGGCGCGCCGCCTGCACCGTGCCCCCTAGCCCCCGCACCCTCTCCGCTCCACCGGAAAGGCTCCCCGCATGTCCAGCAAGGTCTCCGACTACCTTCTCCAGCGTCTGCGCGAGTGGGAGGTGGAGCACGTCTTCGCCTACCCCGGCGACGGCATCAACGGCCTGCTCGCCGCCTGGGGGCGGGCCGACAACCGGCCGAGGTTCATCCAGGCCCGCCACGAGGAGATGGCCGCCTTCGAAGCGGTCGGCTACGCCAAGTTCTCCGGCAAGCCGGGCGTGTGCGCGGCCACCTCGGGGCCCGGGGCCATCCACCTGCTCAACGGCCTGTACGACGCCAAACTGGACCACGTGCCCGTGGTCGCCGTCGTCGGCCAGACCAACCGCAGCGCCATGGGCGGCTCCTACCAGCAGGAGGTCGACCTGCTGTCCCTCTACAAGGACGTCGCCTCCGACTTCTGCGAGATGGTCACCGTCCCCGAGCAACTGCCCAACGTGCTCGACCGCGCCATGCGCACCGCCCTGGCCCGGCGTTCGGTGACGGCCGTCATCATCCCCGCCGACGTGCAGGAACTCGACTACTCGCCGCCCGAGCACGCCTTCAAGATGGTGCCGTCCAGCCTGGGCATGTCCTACTACGCGCCGGTGCCCTCCGAGGAGGCGCTCGCCCGGGCGGCGGAGGTTCTCAACTCCGGGCAGAAGCCCGCGATCCTCGTCGGCCAGGGCGCGCGCGGCGCACGGCAGGAGGTCATGCAGGTCGCCGAGCACCTCGGCGCCGGCGTCGCCAAGGCACTGCTGGGCAAGGACGCCCTCGACGACGAACTGCCCTACGTCACCGGCGCGATCGGGCTGCTGGGCACCCGCCCCTCGTACGAGATGATGCGGGACTGCGACACGCTCCTGGTCGTCGGCTCCAGCTTCCCGTACACGCAGTTCCTGCCCGAGTTCGGCCAGGCGCGGGCCGTGCAGATCGACATCGACCCCCACATGATCGGCCTGCGCTACCCCTTCGAGGTCAACCTGGTCGGGGACGCCGCCGTGACGCTGCGCCGGCTGCTGCCGTCGCTCAAGGTGGCCCGGGAGCACGGCTGGCGCCGGAAGATCGAGCAGGACACCGCGGACTGGTGGGAGGTCATGCGGCGGCGCGCCGCCGTCGAGGCCGACCCCATCAACCCCGAGTACGTCGCCCACGCGCTGAACGACCTGCTACCCGACAACGCCATCCTGGCCGCGGACTCCGGGTCCGCCGCCAACTGGTACGCCCGCCACCTCAAGCTGCGCGGTGCCATGCGCGGTTCGCTGTCGGGCACCCTCGCCACGATGGGGCCCGGCGTGCCGTACGCCATCGGCGCCAAGTTCGCGCACGGCGACCGGCCGGCGATCGCCCTGGTCGGCGACGGGGCGATGCAGATGAACGGCATGGCCGAGCTGATCACCGTCGCCAAGTACTGGCGGGACTGGGCCGATCCGCGACTGATCGTCGCCGTCCTCAACAACCGGGACCTGAACCAGGTGACCTGGGAGATGCGCGCCATGGAGGGCGCACCGCAGTTCCTGCCGTCGCAGTCCATCCCCGACGTCGCCTACGCCGACTTCGCCCGCTCGCTCGGTCTGGAGGGCATCCGGATCGAGAAGCCCGGCGAGGTGACGGGGGCGTGGGAGGCCGCCCTGGCGACGGACCGGCCCTGTGTGCTGGACTTCGTGACCGATCCGGCCGTACCGCCCATCCCGCCGCACGCCACCCTCGACCAGATCGAGGCCGCCGCGACCGCCGTCCTCAAGGGCGACACTGACCGTGCGGCGGTGGTCCGCCAGGGCTTCAAGGCCAAGGTCCAGGAATTCCTCCCCACCCACCGCGACCGGGCCCCCCGCTCGGGCCGCTGACAACGGGGGCCGCCCCCGAACGGCGCCTCCCGCACGGCCCGCCACGGTGCCCCCCACCGGCGCCCGGCGGCGCCCCCCACGCGCCCGGCCGTCAGCATGCCCTCGCTGTCCCGCCACCCTCCGCGTCGGCGGTGGCCGACGGCGTTCGCCTCACGCGTCCAGCGGTCAGCGTGCCGGCGCGGTCCACCGCTGTCCGCCACCCGGTGCGCCGCCGTCCGCGCGGCGGTGAGAGCGGCCGACCACTGGCGGCCGCGCCCCCCGCCCGGCCGTCGGCGCGCCGCCTGCCGCCGCCCGGCGCGGCGGTGGCCGCCGGCGTTCGTGCGCCCGGGTGCCGGTGTGCCGAGCGCCGATCCGCCGCCGTCCGCCGGGCCGGTGGCGGCGACGGGTGGCAGCGCGTCCCGGGCCGGCCGTCAGCGGACCCGTCGGCAGCGGACCTGCCGTCAGCCGCCCCTGACGTCAGCGCGTCGCGTAGTGTCCCGCTGCCGTTCGGCCCGTCTCGGAGACTGACCAGGCCCACCAGTAATCCAGGAGCTGTGGCGTCAGGGTGTCCGCCGTCAGCAGTGCGGGCCAGCCCTGGGCTCGGGCCTGGGCGCTGACCTTGGCGCCTCCCGTGACGGGGTCGACGGCGATCACGGGCGTACCGGCGCGCAGGGCCAGGACCAGGCCGTGCAGCCGGGTGGTGACCACCAGGTCGAGGCGGGAGACGAGCGCCAGGAACTGCTCTCCCGTGGCGCACAGCCGCCAGTCGTCGGTGGCGAGGCGGGTCTCGGCAGGTACGCGCGCGCAGTCCTTGGCCGCCGGCCAGTCGGTGAGGCGCGCGTTCACCTCCGCGTGCCGGCGGCGGCCGCCGTACTCGCCCTGCCCCCCGAGAGCACCACCCCCACGACGGGCGGCAGCGGCCCGAGCGGCGCGGCCGCCGCCAGGTCGGGGCGGGCCGGGGCGGGCGTGCCGTCCCGCGCCAGCACCTCGCTGAAACCGGTGACCGCCGGGTCCGCCGGCTCGACCACGCTGACACCGACCGCCAGCCTGCGACAGGACCCGAACCTGCGGTGCAGGAGCTCGAACTGCGGTCCGTGCACGGGACCGCACGCGAAGACGAGAGTGTCGTAGCGCCGCGGATCCGCGGTCGTCAGCGACAGCGCGTCCGGGCGGAATACGGGGCTCCACGCCGTGTCGTGCGGGACGCCCGCCCGGGCCAGCGCGGTCGACAGATGCCGCTGGGCGAGCACGTCACCGGCTGTCGCCTCGCCGTCGCGGAAGCTGAACCAGCCGGTGAGCAGCAGCCGCCCCGGACGCCGCTTCGGCGTGCGCAGGGCGGCGAGCGGCTCCGCCGCGAGATCGTCGGCCGTGGGCCTCCACGCTGCGTCCATGGTCCTTCCCCGGCTGCGGTGACTCACAGGGGTCACGCGAGTACCCGGACGTCGAAGAAAGAACCAACGTGTGAAGCCAACCGCCAGGGGAACCCGGCCGTCGACGGCGGGCGACCACCAGGGCGGTCCTTCGGACCGGCGGAACCCGAGCCCTACCCCGTCTTCCTTCTCAATGGGCCGAAGACAGGACCCGGCGACATAGAGGCGTCCGAAGCGCAGGCCAGAACGTATTACCCGGCCACGGGCACGGACGCACGCACGAAGGAGTGCCCTGATGGTTGGTGAGATCCTGCCGTTTTCCTGGAAACGGGCGGTCGTGACCGGTGGTGCCGGCTTCCTCGGCTCCCACCTGTGCGAGCGGCTGCTGGATTCAGGCGTCGAAGTCGACTGCGTGGACAACCTGGCCTGCGGGCGGCGGGAGAACATCGCCCATCTGGAGGACCGGCCCGGATTCCGGTACCTGCACTGCGACGTGTCCGCGCCCGACTGCGTGGAGCCGCTCCTCGGCCCCTACGACCTCGTACTGCACTTCGCCTGCCCCGCGTCACCGGCCGACTACCTCAGGCTGCCCCTGGAGACCCTCGACGTGGGCAGCCTCGGCACGCGCAACGCCCTCGCGATCGCCGAACGCTGCGAGGCGCGCTTCCTGCTCGCCTCCACCTCGGAGGTGTACGGCGACCCCCTCGTCCACCCGCAGCACGAGGGCTACTGGGGCAACGTCAACCCGATCGGGCCGCGCAGCGTGTACGACGAGTCCAAACGGTTCGCCGAGGCCCTGGTCACCGCCCATGCCGGAGCCCGGGGGACCGACGCCGGGATCGTCCGGCTGTTCAACACCTACGGTCCGCGCATGCGCGCCCACGACGGCCGTGCCGTGCCCACCTTCATCAGCCAGGCCCTCGCGGGCGAGCCGCTCACCGTCACCGGCGACGGCAGCCAGACCCGCTCGCTGTGCTACGTGGACGACACGATCGACGGGGTCCTGCGGGTGGCGGCGAGCCGGTCCGTGCGGCCCGTGAACATCGGGGGCTCCGACGAGATCACCATGGTCGAGCTGGCCCGCCGCGTGGTCGCGCTCACCGGCTCCGACTCGCCCATCGACTTCGTCGACCGGCCCGCCGACGACCCCTGCCGGCGCCGCCCTGACACCACCCTGGCGCGCGAACTGCTCGGCTGGTCGCCGCAGGTGCCGTGGGAGGAGGGCCTGAAGCAGACGATCGCCCACTTCGCCTCCCCGCCCGCCGCGCCCTCGCCGGCCCGGCGGCCCTGACCTGCGGTCCTCCGCCGAACGGACCACCGGCCCTCCGCCGATCTGGAGACAGCCCATGCACGTCCTCGGTATCAACGCACTCTTCCACGATCCCGCCGCCGCTCTCCTCACGGACGGCAGGGTCGTGGCCGCGGCGGAGGAGGAGCGGTTCTCCCGCCGGAAGCACGGCAAACGGCCCGTCCCCTTCGCCGCCTGGGAGCTTCCGGAACAGTCGGCCCGCTGGTGTCTGGAGCAGGCCGGGCTCACGCCGTCCGACCTGGACGCCGTCGCCTACTCCTACGACCCCTCCCTCGCCCGGCCCGCCGAGCGGATGGGGCTGCACGACCCCTGGGACCACCTGCGCCAGGAGTACGCCCGCCAGGCACCCGGCTTCCTCGCCGAGGCGCTGCCCGGCCTCGACCCGGCCAAGGTCCGCTTCGTACCGCACCATGTGGCGCACGCGGCCTCCGCGGGACCGGTCTCCCCCCACCCGGACTGCGCCGTGCTCGTACTGGACGGCCGCGGCGAATGCGGCTCCCATCTGGCCGGCCGGTACACGGGCGGGCAGCTGACCGTCCTCGGCACACAGGAACTGCCGGACTCCCTCGGCCTGTTCTACGAGGACCTCACCCAGCACCTGGGCTTCCTGCGCAGCAGCGACGAGTTCAAGGTGATGGCGCTCGCCTCCTACGGCACCCCGCGCTTCGCAGACCGGCTGCGCGCGTACGTCCGGGCCGACGACCGGGGCGGCTTCCGGGCCCGTCCCGTGCCTTGGGCGTCCCTGGTGCCGCCGCGCCCGCCGGGCGGCGCCTGGAGCCAGGACCACGCCGATCTCGCGGCCAGCGCCCAGCTGTGCCTGGAAGAGGCCCTGCTCGCCCTCGCCCGATGGCTGCGCGAGAAGACGGGCGAGGACGCCCTCACCATGGCCGGCGGTGTCGCCCTCAACTGCGTCGCCAACACGCGCCTCCACCGGGAGAGCGGCTTCCGGCACGTGTGGGTGCAGCCCGCCGCCGGAGACGCCGGCACGGCGCTCGGCGCGGCCGTCCACGTGGCGGGGGAGAAGGACACGGTGGAGCCGATGCCCACCGCCGCGCTCGGCCGCGGCTGGAGCGACGGCGAGCTGCGCGACTGGCTGGAGCGGGCGGCGGTGCCGTACGAGGAGCCCGCCGACATCGCCGAGACGGCGGCCGAGGCGCTGGCCGCCGACGGCGTCGTGGCCTGGTTCCAGGGACGCGGCGAGTACGGGCCGCGCGCGCTCGGCCACCGCTCGCTGCTCGCCCACCCCGGGCACGCGCGCAATCTGGAACGGCTGAACGCGGTCAAGGGCCGCGAGGAGTTCCGGCCCGTCGCGCCGATGGTCCTCGCGGAACGGGCGGCCGAGATCTTCGACGGCCCCCTGCCCAGCCCCCACATGCTGTTCGTGCACGACGTGGCGGACGAGTGGAAGGCCCGTATCCCCGCCGTCGTGCACATCGACGGCACGGCCCGCGTCCAAACCGTGGACCGCGCCGACGAACCCCTCGTGGCCCGCATGATCGACGGCTTCGAGCGGCGGACCGGACTGCCGGCGGTCGTCAACACCAGCCTGAACACCGCCGGGCGGCCCATGGTCGACGATCCGCGCGACGCCCTGGAGTGCTTCGGCTCGGCCCCCGTCGACCTGCTCGTCCTCGGGCCCTTCGCGGTCCGGCGCGGGAAGGCCTTCGCATGACCGCGGCCCCCGCCTACACCGTCGTCGTCCCGACGGTCGGCCGCGCCTGTCTCGCCGCGTGTCTGCGCGCGCTCGCCGCGGCGGACGGGCCCGGGCCGCGGGAGGTGGTCGTCGTCGACGACCGCCCGGCACCCGGCCCCGGCCTGCCGCTCGCGGAGGCCGGACGGCTCCGGGACCGGGTCCGCACCCTGCGCACGGGCGGCCGTGGACCCGCCGCCGCCCGCAACGCCGGCTGGCGGACCGCCACGACCACCTGGGCGGTGTTCCTCGACGACGACGTCCAGGTGCTGCCGGACTGGTCCCGGCTGCTCGCCGAGGACCTGCGCGAGGCCGGCGAGGACGTCGGCGGAGTCCAGGGGCGGCTGCGGGTCCCGCTGCCCGCGGACCGCCGCCCCACCGACTGGGAACGCAACACCAAGGTGCTGGAGGACGCGGCCTGGGCCACCGCCGACATGGCGTACCGGACCGATGCGCTGCGCGATGTCGGCGGCTTCGACGAACGCTTCCCGCGGGCCTTCCGGGAGGACGCCGACCTCGCGCTGCGCGCGCTGCGGGCCGGCTGGTCCCTGAGGCGCGGAAGGCGCGTCACCCGCCACCCCGTCCGCCCGGCCCCCTGGTGGGTCTCGCTGCCGGCCCAGCGGGGCAACGCCGACGACGTCCTGATGAACCGGCTGCACGGACCCGACTGGTGGACCCGGGCCGACGCGCCCGGGGGACGGCCGCGCCGCCACCTGGTGGTGACGGCCGCCGCGCTCGCCGCGGCCTGCTGCCTCCTGGCGCGGCGGCACCGGGCCGCGACCGCCTGCGCGGCGCTGTGGACGCTCGGCACCGCCGAGTTCGCCCTCGCCCGCATCCTGCCCGGCCCCCGCACCGGGCGGGAGATCGCCGGGATGCTCGGCACCAGTGTGCTCATCCCGCCCCTCGCGGTGGGGCACCGCCTGCGCGGAGCCGTCCTCCACCGGCACGCCGGACTTCTGCGAGGCACCCCATGAGCGCGCGCCGGCATCCCGTCCGCGCCGTCCTGTTCGACCGCGACGGAACCCTCGTGGCGGACGTGCCGTACAACGGCGATCCGGACCGTGTCCGCCTGCTGCCCGGTGCCGCCCGGGCCGTCGGGCTCGCCCGCGGCGCTGGTCTGGCCACCGCGGTGGTCAGCAACCAGTCGGGGATCGGCCGCGGCCTGCTCACCGACGAGCAGGTCCGCCGCGTCAACGCACGCGCCGACGAGCTGCTCGGCGGCGTCGACGTCTGGGTCTTCTGCCCGCACGCGCCGGACACCGGCTGCGCCTGCCGCAAGCCGCGGCCGGGCCTGGTCCTCGCGGCCGCGGAGCGGCTCGGCGTCGCTCCCGCCGCCTGCGTGGTGGTCGGTGACATCGAGGCGGACGTCCTGGCCGCGCGGTCGGCGGGCGCGCGGGGCCTGCTCGTGCCGAACTCGGCCACGGCGCCCGATGAAGTGAAACGTTTCGCGGATGTGTGCGCGCCGGACGTGCTCGACGCGGTGCGCCAGGTGGTGGGGTCCGCCCGGGGCTGCGTCCCGGAGGGGAGGGGTGCCCGGTGAAGGCCCTCGTCGTCCGACTCGACAGCTTCGGGGACGTGCTGCTCGCCGGACCGGCGGTACGCGCGGTGGCCGCCCGGTGCGGCCACGTGACCATGCTCTGCGGGCCGCGCGGCGCCGACGCGGCCCGGCTGCTGCCCGGCGTCGGCGAGGTCCTGGTGTGGGAGGCGCCCTGGGAGGGCTTCGACCCGCCCCCGGTGAGCGCGCCCGGCATCGACGCCCTGCTCGCGCGCCTGCGCGCCCGCGCCTTCGACGTCGCGCTGGTCCTCACCTCCTTCCACCAGAGCCCCCTGCCGACGGCGCTGCTGCTGCGGCTCGCGGGAATCGGCCGTATCGGAGCCGACAGCGCCGACCACGCCGGGCGGCTGCTGGACGTGCGCCACCGGCGGCGGCCCGGACGCCACGAGGCCGAGGCCGCACTCGACACCGCCGTCGCGCTGGGCTTTCCACCACCGCCCGGGGACGACGCCCGGCTGCGGGTCCTCCCGCCGCCCGACACCGGCACACTGACCGGCCGCGGGCCCTACGTCGTCCTGCACCCCGGCGCCAGCGCCCCCGCCCGTGCCTGGGGCCCCCACCGGTGCGAGGAGGCCGTCGCGCTGCTCGCGGACGCCGGACACCGCGTGGTCGTCACCGGCGGCCCCCAGGAGCGGGACCTCACCCGCAGGGTGAGCGCCGGCGCGGCCGTCGACCTCGGCGGGCGCACCACCCCGCGCACCCTCGCCGGGGTGCTGCGCAGGGCCGACGTCCTGATCAGCGCCAACACCGGGCCCGCCCACCTGGCCGCCGCGGTCGGCACCCCGGTCGTCTCGCTGTTCGCCCCCGTCGTACCGGCCGGCCGCTGGGCGCCGTACGGCGTGCCCGTCATCCTCCTCGGCGACCAGGCGGCGCCCTGCGCGGACAGCAGGGCCCGCCTCTGCCCGTCGGCGGGACACCCCTGCCTGAACGAGGTCACCGGACAGGACGTGGTCCGCGCGGTGCACAAGCTGATCCAGGAGCGGAACTCATGAACATCCTCGTGTGGCACGTGCACGGATCCTGGCTCACGGCCTTCGTCCAGGGCCCGCACACCTACCTGCTCCCGGTGATCGGGGACCGGGGCCCGGACGGCCTGGGCCGCGCGGTGACCTGGGACTGGCCGGCGAATGTGCGCGAGCGCACCCCGCGGGAGCTGCGGGACTGCGAGATCGACCTCATGGTGCTGCAACGCCCGCACGAACCCGGCCTGGCGCGGCGCTGGACCGGCCGCGGTCCCGGAGTGGACGTGCCGGCCGTGTACGTCGAGCACAACAGCCCCGACGGCTCACCGGTGGACACCCGCCACCCGCTGGCGGGGCAGACCGGCATCCCCGTCGTCCACGTCACCCACTTCAACCGGCTGATGTGGGACAACGGCAGGGCCCCGACGGCGGTCGTCGAGCACGGCATCCTCGATCCCGGCCACCTGTGGACCGGCTCCGAGCCGCGGGCGGCCGTCGTGGTCAACGAACCCGTGCGCAGGGGCCGGACCACGGGAACGGACCTGCTGCCCCGTTTCGCCCGGTCGGCGCCGCTGGACGTGTTCGGGATGCGCACCGAAGGACTCGCCGGGCAGCTGGGACTACCGCCCGAGCGGTGCCGCACCCGCGACCTGCCGCAGCACCGGCTGCACCAGGAGATGGCCAGGTGCCGGCTGTACCTGCACCCGGTGCGCTGGACCTCGCTCGGCCTGTCCCTGCTGGAGGCCATGTTCCTCGGCATGCCGGTGGTCGCCCTGGACACCACCGAGGTCCGCGAGGCCGTGCCGGAGGGGGCCGGCGTGGTCTCGAACCGCATCGACGTGCTGGAGGACGCCGTGCGCGGGTTCCTCGCCGACCCGGAGCACGCGCGGCGGACGGGGGAGAAGGCCCGGGCCGCCGTGCGGACCCGCTACGGAGGACGGCGCTTCGTGGACGACTGGGAACGCCTGATCAAGGAGGTCACCCGATGAGCCGCACCCCGACACCGGCCGGGCACGTCGCCATGGTCTCCGAGCACGCGAGCCCGCTGGCGGCGCTCGGCGGACCCGACGCCGGCGGCCAGAACGTGTACGTGGCGCAGGTCGCCCGGCAACTGGCCGGAAAGGGCCACCGGGTCACCGTCTACACGCGCCGTGACGCGACCGGTCTGCCGGACTGCACCACCCTCACCGACGGGATCCGCGTGGTCCATGTGCCCGCAGGCCCGCCTGCGCCGGTACCCAAGGACGAACTCCTGCCCTACATGGGCGAGTTCGGGGACTTCCTCGCCCGGCGGTGGGCCGCCGCCCCGCCGGACGTGGCGCACTCCCACTTCTGGATGTCCGGCCTGGCCGCCCTGTCCGGCGCCCGCGGCCTCGGCATCCCCGTCGTGCAGACGTACCACGCCCTCGGCACGGTCAAGAAGCGCCACCAGGGCGCCGCAGACACCAGCCCGCCGCAGCGCATCACCATCGAGAGGGCCGTCGGGCAGGCGTGCGCGCGGATCATCGCCACCTGCTCCGACGAGGTCGCCGAACTGGAGGCGATGGGCCTGCCGCAGGAGCGGACCGAGGTCGTCCCGTGCGGCGTGGACCCCGACGAGTTCACCCCGCTCGCCCGGCCCCGCCCGGCCGGCGGGCGCAGGCGGCTGCTCGCCGTCGGCCGGCTCGTGCCCCGCAAGGGCTTCGACCGGGCGATCCGCGCCCTGGCCCGGATTCCGGACGCCGAACTGCTCGTCGCGGGCGGCCCCGAGGCCCGTCTGCTCGGCGCCGAACCCGAGGCCGAACGGCTTTGGCGCATCGCCGGCGAGTACGGCGTCCTCGACCGGGTGACCCTGCTCGGCGGTGTCGGCCGCGACCGGATGCCCGATCTGATGGCAGGCGCCGACCTCGTCCTGTCGCTGCCCCGCTACGAACCCTTCGGCATCGTGGCCCTGGAGGCCATGGCCTGCGCCAGACCCGTCGTCGCCAGCGCGGTCGGCGGCCAGCTCGACACCGTCGTCCACGACCGGACGGGCCTCCTGGTCCCCGCCGACGACGACCGCGACCTCGGCACCGTCATCGGCGCGCTGCTCGACGACCCGTACCGGCTCGCCCGCTACGGGGACGCCGGCCGCCGGCGCGTCCTGGCGCACTACACCTGGGACCGCGTCGCCGACCGGATCGCCGGGGTCTACGCCTCCGTGTCCTCGACCGCCTCGCTCCGGGAGGCCGTCCGATGAAGACCGTCACCGGCACCACGCACTGCGACGACCTGATCAAGGCCCTGGAGGCGTTCCGCGACCGCGGCCCCGTGATCGAGCGCTGGGGACGCGAACTCGCCCGGCGCCTCGGCTCCGGCGCCAGGCTCCTCGTCGCCGGCAACGGCGGCAGCGCGGCTCAGGCACAGCACCTCACCGCCGAACTCGTGGGCCGCTACCGGGACGACCGGCCTCCGTTCTCCGCTGTCGCCCTGCACGCCGACACCTCCTCCACCACCGCGATCGCCAACGACTACGGCGTCCAGGAGGTGTTCGCCCGCCAGACCGAGGCCCACGGACGGCCGGGCGACGTCCTGATGCTGCTGTCCACCAGCGGCGCGAGCGCCAACCTGCTGACGGCAGCCGAGCGCGGCCGCCGCCTCGGCATGACGGTGTGGTCGCTGACCGGCCGGGCGCCGAACCCGCTGCAACTCGGAAGCGACGAGTCGCTGTGCGTCGCCGCCCCCGTGGCCGCCACCGTGCAGGAACTCCACCTGGTGGCCGTCCACATGCTCTGCGAGTGCTTCGACGCGGCGGTGGAGCGCGGCGAGCCGGAGCCGCCCGGTCCCGCGAACCGGTCCGTCGTCTCCCGGAAGGGCCGCACATGACCGCCTCCCCCACACCCCTGCTCGTGGTCGGTGACGCGCTGCTCGACCACGATCTGCGCGGCCGGGCCGACCGGCTGGCCCCCGACGCGCCGGTGCCCGTCGTGCACGGCGCTCGGCGCAGCTCCCGCCCCGGCGGGGCCGCCCTCGCCGCCCTCCTCGCGGCCGCCGACGGCCGGCCCGTCACCCTGGTCACCGCCCTCGGCGACGACGAGGCCAGCCACACCCTGCGGGACCTGCTGGCCGGCCGCGTCGAGCTGGTCGGGATCCCGCTGGAGGGCTCGCTGAGCAGCAAGACCCGGATCCTCGCGGGCGACCGGCCACTGCTGCGCCTCGACGACGGCGACGGACACGCCCGTGAGGCGAACGCGGCCGCCGCCGACGCGGTGGAGGCCGCCGCCGGGATCCTGGTCGCCGACTACGGCAGGGGCACCGCCGAAGTCCTCCGGGACGTCCTCGCCGCCGCCGCGGGCAGAGCCCCCCTCGTATGGGACCCGCACCCGAGGGGCTGCCCCCCGGTCCGCGGAGTGCGACTGGCCACGCCGTCCGCGCGGGAAGCCCGTATGTTCGCCGGGCGGACGGACCGGCACGCCGGGCCCGCCGAAACCGACGGCCTGCGCTCGGCCGGCCGGGACGCCCGCGCCCTGATCAGGGTCTGGCGGGCGCAGAGCGTCGCCGTGACCCTGGGCGAGCGCGGCGCGCTGCTCTCGCACGGCGAGACACCCCTGCTGGTGCCGACCCCGGCCACCGCGGTCGGCGACCCCTGCGGAGCCGGGGACCGGTTCGCCGCGACCGCCGCCGCGCTCCTGGCCGACGGCGCCTTCACCGAGACCGCCGTGCAGGCCGCGGTGCACGCCGCCACCCACTACGTCATGGCGGGCGGCGCGCGGTCGGTCGCCACAGGGACCGAGCCGCGGCCCGCACCCCGAAAAGCGCCCGCCGCCGGGGACGACACGGCCGACGCCGTCCGCACGGCCGCCCGGGTCAGGGCCGCCCAAGGCACCGTCGTCGCCGCGGGCGGCTGCTTCGACGTGCTGCACGCCGGTCACGTCGCCCTGCTCCAGGCGGCACGCCGCGTCGGCGACTGCCTGATCGTGTGCGTCAACTCGGACGCCTCGGTGCGCCGCCGCAAGGGCGCGGGCCGCCCCCTCGTGCCGGCCGCCGACCGGGTACGGGTGCTGCGGGCCCTGGAATGCATCGACGCGGTCGTCGTCTTCGACGAGGACACCCCGGAGCGGGTCCTGTCCGAACTGCGCCCGCACATCTGGGCCAAGGGCGGCGACTACGCCCTGACCAGCCTGCCCGAGCAGCCCCTGGTGGAGAGCTGGGGCGGACAGGTGCTCCTGCTGCCCTACCTCGACGGCCGCTCCACCACACGCCTCGCCCGCCGCGCCGCGCAGGCACCCGCCCCCGGAGGCGCCCGGTGACACCTGCCGGCCACACCCCGCGGGTCCTGGTGCTGCGCGCCCTGGGCCTCGGCGACCTGCTGGCCGGCGTGCCCGCGCTGCGCGGCATCCGCCGGGCCCTGACCGGCCGGCAGATCGTCCTCGCCGTGCCGCCCGGTCTCACCGAGGCCGCGTACGCCACCGACGCGGTCGACGCCGTCCTGCCGGCCGAGGCGCCCGCCAGGGCCGTACCCTCGCTCACCCACTGGCCCGGACCCCCGCCGGACCTGGCCGTCGACCTGCACGGCAACGGTCCCGAGAGCCGCGACGCCCTGGCCGCCCTCCACCCGCGCCGGCTGCTCGCCCACGCCTGCCCGGACGGGCCGCCCTGGCGGCCTCACGCCCACGAACGGGAACGCTGGTGCGCCTTCCTGCACGCCTACGGCATCCCCGCCGACCCCGCCGACCTGCTGCTCGCCCGTCCGGCCACACCCTCCCCGGCGCCCGGCGCGGTCGTGGTGCACCCGGGAGCGGCGTCGGGCTCCCGCCGCTGGCCGCCCGAGCGGTACGCCGCCGTCGTACGGTGCCTGCGCGCCGCCGGACACCACGTGGTGGTCACCGCGGGGCCCGGCGAGGACGACCTGGCGCGTTCCGTCGCCGCGCACGGCGGCCTGCGCGCGGCCGCCGCACTGACCGGGGGACTGCCCTTCCACGAGCTGTCCGCGCTGGTGGCGCAGGCGTCCCTGGTCCTCAGCGGCGACACCGGGATCGCCCATCTCGCGGTGGCGCACGGCACCCGCTCCGTCACCCTCTTCGGACCGGTCTCCCCCCGCCTGTGGGGACCGCCGCCCGGCTCACGCCATCTCGCCCTGTGGAAGCCCGGGCCGCCCGGCGACCCGCACGGCGGCACGGTCGACGCCCGGCTGCGGCGCATCGGCCCCGGAGAGGTCGCCGCCGCCTGCCTGGCCTCGCTCCGGCAGGCCGCACCCGGCCCACGGCGCCGAGGAGCGGAGGCGGCGCGTGTCCACTGAACCGGTCACCGCCACGACCCCCGGCGCCGCTCCGGGGCCCGATCCCCGGGTCACCGTGGCGGTGATCACCCGCGACCGGTGCGCCAGCCTGCTGCGCACCCTCGACGCGCTCGCCGCCCTGCCCGAACGGCCACCGGTCGTCGTCGTCGACAACTCGCGCGGCGACAGCACCATGAGAGCCGTACGGGGCCATCCGGCGATCACCCGCCTGCTGCGTCCCGACGTGAACACCGGCGCCCTCGGCCGCAACCTCGCCGCCCGCCACGCCCGAACCCCCTACGTCGCCTTCAGCGACGACGACTCCTGGTGGACGGCCGGATCCCTGCGCCACGCGGCCGACCTCCTGGACCGCCATCCGCGCCTCGGCCTGCTCGCCGCCCGCACCCTGGTGGGCCACGAGGCCGCCGACGACCCGCTGAACGCCGTCCTCGCCACCTCGCCGCTGCCCTGCGAGCCGGACCTCCCCGGCCGCCCGGTGCTCGGTTTCCTCGGCTGCGCCTGCGTGGTGCGCCGCGAGGCCTTCCTGCGCGTCGGCGGCTACCACCCGCTGCTGTTCTTCGGGGGCGAGGAGACCCTGCTCGCCTACGACCTCGCCGCCGGCGGCTGGGGCGTCGTCTACGAGCCGGCCCTGCGCGCCTGCCACCACCCGCACCGGGGCGAACGCGCCGGCCGCTCGGCGGTCGTCCGCCGCAACCAGGTGCTGACGACCTGCCTGCGCCGTCCCTGGCCCGTCGCGCTGCGGGCCGGCGCCGACCTGGCCCTGGCCGCCGCCCTGGGCCGGCCCGGCGCCCGCCGGGCGCTCAAGGAGACCGCCGTCCGGCTGCCGGCCGCCGTCGCCCGGCGCCGCACCCTGCCGCCCCACGTCGAACGGGCCGCGCGCCTGCTGGACGGGCGGACGGCCGGAGGAGGCACCGGATGACCGAGCGCGGCCGGGACCGGGCCGACGCCCGGACCACCGTCGTCGTGATCACCCGTGACCGCAGAGACGAACTGCTGCGCACCCTCGGCCAGTTGCGGCGGCTGCCCGAACGCCCTCCGGTGATCGTCACCGACAACGCCTCCACCGACGGCACCGCCGAGGCGGTCCGGCGCCACTTCCCGGAGACGACCCTGCTCACCCCCGGCCGCAACCTGGGCGCCGTCGGCCGCAACCTGGCCGTACGGCGGGTGCGGACGCCCTATGTCGCCTTCTGCGACGACGACAGCTGGTGGGCGCCGGGCAGCCTGCGGCGGGCGGCCGACCTGCTCGACGGACGGCCCCGGCTCGCCGCGGTCACCGCACGGATCGTCGTCGAACCGGACGGCACCGAGGACCCCGTGGTCCGCGAGCTGCGCGAGTCGCCCCTGACCGGACCCGACTGGCTCCCCGGCCCGGCCCTCGGCTCGTTCCTCGCCGCCGCCACCGTGCTGCGCACCGAGGCGTTCCGGTCCGGCGGCGGCTTCCACCCGGGCCTGTGGCTGGGCGGGGAGGAGGAACTGCTCGCCTGCGACCTGCAGTGCCAGGGCTGGTGGCTGAGCTACGCCGAGGAACTCACCGTGCACCACCAGGCGTCCGTGCTGCGCGACAGCACCGAGCGCCGGATCCTCGGGCTGCGCAACACGCTCTGGTTCACCTGGCTGCGCCGCCCCCTGCTGCCGGCCCTGCGGCGGACCGGTCACCTGCTGCGTACCGTGCCGCGGGACGCAGCTTCCGTCCGCGCGTTCGCGTACGCGGCGGCCGGACTGCCCTGGGTGCTGCGCGAGCGTGAGCCCGTGCCCAGGGAGCTGGAACTCCGGCTGAGCCGACTTGAGTCGGCCCGCAGGACCTCACCGGCTCGGCGGTACGTCGGCTGAGGGGCCGGGGCCGGCCGGCGCGGTCCGGCGGGGGCGCCGGACCGCGCCGCGGGTCAGCGGCCGGCTCCGAACTCCTGTGTCCAGTAGTTGCCGGGCTGGGCGAGACCGACGCCGATCTCCTTGAAGGAGCAGTTGAGGATGTTCGCCTTGTGGCCGGGGCTGCCCATCCAGCCCGCCATGACCTGCTCCGGGGTGGCGTAACCGTAGGCGACGTTCTCGCCGTAGCTCTGCCAGCTGTAGCCGGCCCGCGTGATCCGGTCGCCCGGGTTGGACCCGTCGGACCCGGTGTGCGACATGTTCTGATGGGCCGCCATGTCCTCGCTGTGCGCCTGGGCGGCCTTGGTCAGCTTGTCGTTCACGGTCAGGGCCGAGCAACCCACCTTGGAACGCTGGGAGTTGACGAGCTCCACGACGCGGGCCGTGGCCTTGGACGAGGCGGAGGTGTCCTTGGACGCGGCCGGTTCGGAAGGAGCCCTCGCGTCGGGCGCGCTCGGCTGGGCGGGCGCACCGGCGTCCGGGGCACTCGGCTGGGCGGGAGCACCCGTGTCCGGAGCACTCGGCTGGGCGGGCGCGCCGGCGTCGGGCGCGCTCGGCTGGGCGGGAGCACCCGCGTCCGGAGCGCTCGGCCGGGCGGGGGCGGCCGGGCCGGCCGGGGACGCCGGTGAAGCGGGGCTGGTCGGGGAGATGTGGTGGCCGTGCCGGCCCCAGCCGGGGCCGCCCGGCTGGGATGGGCCGTGACCGCCGTGCCGGAGCCCACCGGCTCCGTCCGGACGGCTCCCGGCGCCGAGGGAGGGGCTGCCTCCGGGGGCGGACGGACTGCCGTTGCAGGCCAGTGCCGTGGAAGGGACGGCGACGGCGCCCACGGCGACGGCGGCGACGACTATGCGCCGGTAGTGCTGCTGCTTGCGGTGCGTGCCCATGCGTTGACCTCGCTCGGGGTGGGGGTTCGTCATTCTTGGGACGGCTCCGCAAAGGGCGCAAAGGGCCCCTGGTACTACCTCACCTCGTACCTTCGCGAGACCCTTGCGAAAGCGAACGCGGGCGTGCTGCCTCCGGCCCCCACGGCCTCCGTAACCCTGGCGCGCAGTCAGAAGACCCTCGCGTGAGCGGCACCAGGAGACGCGGCGGGAGAGTGGCGCTTCGGCGGGCCCGTCGGGCCGGGCGCCCGCACGAAGGTGGACATATCCCCTATGTCTCCGGCAGGGCATCTACTATGCGGGACGCTTAGTTTCAGGATGGAACATGAGGGATGTCACGGAACCGCGGGTTCCGAGGTCCCCTCCCCTCGCGGTCACCGCCGCGGAGACACGGCAAGACTTTGACCCTTCGTTTTCTTGAGTCGTTCGTGTTTGCGGCGTAGGTTCGGCGCATGACCGGACCTCGGACCGAGGCCACCGCGGGTGAGCTGCGCGCCGCCGGCCTGCGCGTGACTGCCGCGCGGGTGGCACTGCTCGAAACCGTACGGGCAGGTGATCACCTCGATGCCGAGGCGATCGCTTCCGGGGTGCGCGAACGCGTGGGTCACGTCTCCCTGCAGGCCGTCTACGAGGCGCTGCGCGCGCTCACCGCGGCAGGGCTCGTGCGCCGTATCGAACCGTCCAGCGGCCCGGCCCGGTTCGAGGGGCGTGTCGGGGACAACCACCATCACGTCGTGTGCCGCTCGTGCGGTGCCGTCGCCGACGTCGACTGCGCCGTGGGCGACGCCCCGTGTCTGACCGCGTCCGAGGACCACGGCTTCTCGATCCACGAGGCCGAGGTCATCTACTGGGGCCTGTGCCCCGCCTGTTCCACCTCCGGCAGTACCTGAGCTCGTGATCCGCCCAGTCCGGAAGGAAGACCATGTCCGAGAACCCCGATGCAATCGTCACCGACGCCAAGACGGAGGGCACAGGCGGCTGCCCGGTCGCGCACGGCCGTGCGGCGCACCCCACCCAGGGCGGCGGTAACCGCCAGTGGTGGCCGGACCGCCTGAACCTGAAGATCCTCGCCAAGAACCCCGCGGTGGCCAACCCGCTCGGCGCGGACTTCGACTACGCCGAGGCGTTCCGGAGCCTCGACCTGCCCGCCGTCAAGCGGGACATCGCCGAGGTGCTGACCACTTCGCAGGACTGGTGGCCCGCGGACTTCGGCCACTACGGCCCCTTCGTCATCCGGATGGCCTGGCACAGCGCCGGCACCTACCGGATCAGCGACGGCCGGGGCGGCGCGGGCGCCGGCCAGCAGCGTTTCGCGCCGCTCAACAGCTGGCCGGACAACGGCAACCTGGACAAGGCCCGCCGCCTGCTGTGGCCGGTGAAGAAGAAGTACGGCCGGAACCTCTCCTGGGCCGACCTCATGGTCCTCGCCGGCAACGTCGCCCTGGAGTCGATGGGCTTCAAGACCTTCGGCTACGCCGGCGGCCGCGAGGACGTGTGGGAGCCCGAGGAGGACGTCTACTGGGGCCCCGAGACCACCTGGCTCGGCGACGAGCGCTACACCGGCGACCGCGAGCTGGAGAACCCGCTCGGCGCGGTCCAGATGGGCCTGATCTACGTCAACCCCGAGGGCCCCAACGGCAACCCGGACCCGCTCGCCGCGGCCCGCGACATCCGTGAGACGTTCCGCCGGATGGCGATGAACGACGAGGAGACGGTCGCCCTGATCGCGGGCGGCCACACCTTCGGCAAGACCCACGGAGCGGGCCCCGCCGACCATGTCGGCCCCGCTCCCGAGGGCGCCACGATGGAGGAGCAGGGCCTGGGCTGGCGCAGCACCTACGGCACCGGCAAGGGCGGCGACGCGATCACCAGCGGCCTGGAGGGCATCTGGACGGACACGCCGACCACCTGGGACAACAGCTTCTTCCAGATCCTGTTCGGCTACGAGTGGGAGCTGTTCAAGAGCCCGGCAGGCGCCCACCAGTGGCGGCCGAAGGACGGCGCGGGCGCGGACACCGTCCCCGACGCCCACGACCCGGCCAGGCGGCACGCGCCCACGATGCTGACGACGGACCTCTCCCTGCGGGTCGACCCGGCCTACGAGCCGATCTCGCGGCGCTTCATGGAGAACCCGGAGGAGTTCGCGGACGCCTTCGCGCGCGCGTGGTTCAAGCTGACCCACCGCGACATGGGCCCGGCCGTGCGCTACCTCGGCCCGGAGGTCCCCGCCGAGACGCTGATCTGGCAGGACCCGCTGCCGGAGGCGGACTACGAGCAGATCGACGCCGCGGACGTCGCCGAGCTCAAGGCCAAGGTCCTCGACTCGGGTCTGTCGACGGCGCGGCTCGTGTCCACCGCCTGGGCGTCGGCCTCCACCTTCCGCGGCAGCGACAAGCGCGGCGGCGCCAACGGCGCCCGCATCCGGCTCCAGCCGCAGAGCGGCTGGGAGGTCAACGACCCCGACGAGCTGGCGACGGTGCTGCGCGCCCTGGAGCAGGTCCAGGAGTCCTTCAACGCCGCCCAGGACGGCGGCAAGCGGGTCTCGCTGGCCGACCTGATCGTGCTCGCCGGCGGCGCGGCCGTCGAGCGGGCCGCCGCGGAGGCCGGCTTCGACGTCGAGGTGCCCTTCACCCCTGGCCGCGTGGACGCCTCGCAGGAGGAGACCGACGCGGAGTCCTTCGCCGCGCTCGAGCCGACCGCCGACGGGTTCCGCAACCACCTCGGCAAGGGCAACCGGCTCCCGGCGGAGTACCTGCTGCTCGACCGGGCGAACCTGCTCACGCTGAGCGCCCCCGAGATGACGGTCCTCGTCGGTGGCCTGCGCGCCCTGGGTGCCACGTACAAGGGTTCGCGGCTCGGCGTGCTCACCGAGACGCCCGGCGTGCTGACGAACGACTTCTTCGTCAACCTGCTCGACCTGGGCACGACGTGGCACGCGGTGTCCGAGGACGCCGGCACCTTCGAGGGCCGCGACGCCGCCACCGGCGAGGTCAAGTGGACGGGCAGCCGTGCCGACCTGGTCTTCGGGTCCAACTCCGAGCTGCGCGCGCTCGCGGAGGTCTACGCGAGCGACGACGCGAAGGAGCAGTTCGTCCAGGACTTCGTCGCGGCGTGGGTCAAGGTCATGAACCTCGACCGGTTCGACCTCGTCTGATCGCGTATCTCGATCGAGGATGACGACAACCGAACACATCTGATCACGCCCTGATCGGCTGATCATGGCATCGAGGCCGGCCGGCCCGCCCCGGGCCGGCCTCGACGCGTTCATGCCTCCCCGGATCGCGGAATCTTGTTTCGTCCTACACCTAAATGCATAATGCGCTTATGCATAAGCGGGTTGTGGACCCAGCGGGCCCCGAGGCGTCGCCCGAGGACCTGATGATCGCCGTCGAGCAGATGGTCCGGTACGTGCGCCGCAGCGCCACCGCCGGCGGACTGAGCACGGCCGCCTCCTCGGTGCTGTCCCGGCTGGGCCGCGAGGGCCCGTACCGGCTGACGGAGCTGGCGCGGGCGGAGAGCGTGTCCCAGCCCAACATGACCCAGCTGGTGACCCGGCTGGAGCGGGCGGGCCTGGTACGGCGCACCGCGGACCACAGCGACGGCCGGGGCGTCCTCGTGGAGGCCACCGACGCCGGTCTCGAGGTCTTCCGGCAGCGCCGCTCGGAACGGGCCCGGGCCCTCCAGCAGCTCGTCGAGGAACTGCCCGAGGCCGAACAGCGCGCGGTGCGTGTCGCGCTGCCGGCCCTGGCCCGCGTCATCGAGGACCGCCAGGCGCGCTCCTGACCCGCCCACGCCACCGCCGACCACCTCGGCCCACCTCACAGGAGAGGCGTACATGAGTGCACCGCACGCAAAGGCCGCCGGCCACGGAAAGGCCGCCAGCCCTTTCAAACAACCCAAGGCCGTCTGGGCCGTCGCGTTCGCCTGCGTCATCTCGTTCATGGGCATCGGCCTGGTCGACCCGATCCTGCCCGCCCTGGCCCAGAGCCTGCACGCCTCGCCCAGCCAGGTCTCCCTGCTGTTCAGCAGCTACCTGATCGTCACCGCTGTCGCGATGCTGATCGTCGGCTGGTTCTCCAGCCGCTTCGGGGCCAAGCGCACCCTCGTCACCGGCCTGGCCGTCATCGTCGTCTTCGCCGCCCTGGCCGGGACGTCGGGCTCCATCGACGGCATCGTCGGCTTCCGCGCCGGCTGGGGACTGGGCAACGCGCTGTTCATCGCCACCTCGCTGGCCGTCATCGTCGCCTCGGCCAGCGGCGGCTTCGGCGGCGCGATCATCCTCTACGAGACCGCGCTCGGCCTCGGTATCGCCGTGGGCCCGCTGCTCGGCGGCGAACTGGGCGCCATCAGCTGGCGCGGCCCCTTCTTCGGCGTCGCCGTCCTCATGGCCATCGCCCTCGTGGCCACCCTGGCCTTCGTCCCGAACCTGCCGAAGCCCGAACGCCGCACCTCGCCCCTCGCCCCCCTCAAGGCACTGCGCCACCGCGGCCTGCTGACCATGGGCATCATGGCCCTGCTCTACAACTGGGGCTTCTTCACCATGCTCGGCTACGCGCCGTACCCGATGGAGCTGGACGCCCACCAGCTCGGGCTGGTCTTCACCGGCTGGGGACTGCTCGTCGCCGCCTTCAGCGTCTTCTTCGCCCCGCGCCTCCAGGCCCGCTACGGCACCGCCCCCGTGCTCTACGCCAACCTGGCCGGCCTGAGCATCGTGATGGCCGTCATAGCCGCGGGTGTCGCCACCCCGACCGTCGTCATCGTGGCGGTCATCGTCAGCGGCGCGTTCATCGGCATCAACAACACCCTGACCACCCAGGCCGTCATGCTCGTCTCCCCGGTCGAGCGGCCCGTCGCCTCCTCCGCGTACGGCTTCCTGCGGTTCATCGGCGGCGGCCTGGCCCCCTACGCGGCCGGCAAGCTCGCCGACGCCACCGACCTGAGCGTCCCGTTCTACCTCGGCGCCGCCACCTTCCTCCTCGCTATTCCCGTGCTGGCCTGCGGCCACCGGCTGCTGCGGCAGGCCGAGACGGGCACCGGCGAAGGAAAGCCCGTCACACCGACGTTCACACCCGTCGGCCCCGCGCCGTCCACCAGCACGCCGCCCGTGGTCGTCGCCGTCGGCGCCCACGAAGGGGCCGCCGTGATCGTCGACGCCGCGGCCCGGCTCGCCCGGGACTCCGGCAGCCCCCTGGAGGTCGTGCACGTCCAGCAGACCGCCGTCGTCGAGGAACAGGCGGCCGACGCCGAGGACTTCGAGCAGGCCCGCGCCACCGTCACCGCCCACCTCGACCGCCTCGCCGCCCACGGTGTCGTCGCACGGGGCCAGATCCTCGGCAGCGTCGGAGACCACGCGGCGGCCGGCCGCGCCCTGGCCCGGCACGCCGCCGAGGTGGGCGCGCGTGCCGTGGCGGTGGGCCGCTCGCCGCGCGGTCCGCTGGCCCAGTTCGCCGACGGCAGTCTCACCGCGGCCCTGACCCATGCCGCCACCTGCACGGTGGTCCTGGTCGACCCCGGCAGCGAGCCCCGGCCGCTGACCGCGGCCACGCTGTCCGAACTGCGCGGCGCCGCGAGCTGACCGGCGGCGTGCCCCCGTACGGGGACCGCGGGGCGGCCGTCCGCCCCGCGGTCCCCGTACGTGCGGCGGGCGCTACCGCTCGCGTGACCCGCCCTGCGCGGGCGAGCGGGGATCGACGGCGACGGATCCCGCGGTGACCTCCTCCGGGTCGGGTTCCCCCTGGCCGCGCCGGTCGCCGAGGAGCAGGTCGCCGTACAGGTCCTCGAGCCAGGAGGTCTGGTAGATCGTGTCGAGGTAGCGCTCCCCGAGGTCCGGGGCGATGGCCACGGCGGTCAGGTCGCGGGCGTCGTTGCGCGACAGCCAGTCCACGGCCCCGCTGACCACCGTCCCGGTGGAACCGCCGAAGAGGAAGCCGCGCCGGGCCAGCCGGTGACAGGCGCGGATGGTGTCGGCCTCCTCGACCCGGATCACCTCGTCGACGAAGGACTCGTCGAGCAGCGGCGGGCGCATGCTCATCCCCAGTCCGGGGATCATCCGCCGGCCCGGCTGACCGCCGAAGGCGACCGAGCCGACGGTGTCCACCGCGACGATCCGCACCGGCCGGCGCCACTCGCGGAAGAAGCGGGCGCAGCCCATCAGCGTGCCCGTGGTGCCCGCGCCGACGAACAGCACGTCGAGACGCGGGAACTGACGGGCGATCTCCGGCCCGGTCCTGCGGTAGTGGGCACCCCAGTTGTTCGGGTTGGTGTACTGGCTGAGCCACACGTACCGCTCGTCGGAGGCGCACAGCGCGCGGACGTAGTCGATCCGCGCGCCGAGGAACCCGCCGTTGGCGTCCAGGTCGGCGATGACGTGCACCTCGCTGCCCAGCGCCTCCATCAGCAGCCGGGCGGACAGATTGCAGCGGGAGTCCGTCACGCAGAGGAACCGGTAGCCCTTGCTGGCGGCGATCATGCTGAGCGCCACGCCGAGGTTGCCCGACGAGGACTCGATGAGGGTCGAGCGGGGTGTCAGGAGGCCGTCCCGCTCCGCGGCCTCCACCATCTCTGTCGCGGCCTTCATCTTGATCGAGCCGGCGAAGTTGAAGCCCTCGCACTTCAGGTAGAGCGAGCGCCCGAATATCGACCGGAGATCAACGTAGAGTTGGCCTTCGTTGAAGGCGTGAGGGGCTGATATGACGGGCACGCTGGCCTCCTGATGCCTGAGCCGAGGGAAGGAACGTTCAGCCGTACCGGCGCAGCTCGTGGAAGAAGTCGTCGATGACGTGCAGGTTTCCGGCGCGAGCCACCTCGTCGTAGACGTACTTGCCGACGGCGAGGTCGAGGACTCCCAGGCCGAACGGTGAGAAGATCACCGGCCGGTCGGTGGGCGGATCCACCCGCCCGGTCATGACGTCGTCGAGGGTGCCGTTCAGGAAGTCCCGGCCGCCGGTGAGCTGCTCGGTCAGGTGCGGCGAGGTGTCGGCCTTCAGGCAGTGCTCGACGTCGTCGACGAAGTTGGCCGCCGAGAGCAGCACCTGCGGGGCGAGGTCGCGCAGCGACACGTGCAGGACGACCGGGTGGTGGGTGAACCAGGCCGGGTCGGTGACGTGCGGCTCGCCGGCGATCGTCGCGAAGACCAGCAGGTCGCTGGAGCGGATCAGATCCTCGGCGCTCTCGTGGACGGTGATCTCCGGAGCGTTGCCGTCCGCGCCGGACTGGCGCAGGTAGCCGCAGAACCCGGCGGCGCTGTCGGCGGACAGGTCGTACACGCCGACGCTGTCGAAGCCGAAGCCGGTCCCCGTCAGGAAGGTGTGGATGTAGCGGGCGATCAGCCCGGTGCCGAAGAAGCCGACCCGGGTGGGGCGGGGCCGGTTGCGGGTGAGCCAGTCGGCGGCCAGCGCCGCGGACGCGGCGGTCCTGGTGGCGCTGATGATGGAGCTCTCCAGGCAGGCGATGGGGTAGCCGGTGTCGTGGTCGTTGAGGACCAGGACCGCCGAGGCCCGGGGCAGTCCGGCGCCGACGTTGTCCGGGAAGCTGGAGATCCACTTCAGTCCGTCCACGCCCGCCGGACCACCGACGGAGGCCGGCAGCGCGATGATCCGCGACGTGGGACGGTCGGGGAAGCGCAGGAAGTACGACGGCGGGTTCACCGTGCTGCCGGACCCGTGCAGCCGGTACGTCGCCTCGACCAGTTCGGTGAGCTGCTTCTCGCGCCCTTCGAGCGCTTGCCTGACCTGGGCGCCGGAGATCACGGCGAAGGTGGGCACGGGGGCCGGCCCGGAGGCGGCCCGGTCGGTGGCGGGGGAGGTCACGGAGGTCATCGCCGGCTTCCCTTCGCGGTCGGGCCGTACTCGGCCAGGCGCTGGGGCTCGGCCATGGCGACGAGCACCTGCCGGTCACCGGTGAAGGCCTCTCTGCTGTGCGCGGTGCGTATGTTGTCGACCAGCAGCAGGTCGCCGGACTGCCAGGGCTCGCGGCGCGTGTGCGCCTCGTAGGTCTCGTTGAGCAGCTGGATCACCTCCTCGCCGATCGGTCCGCCGTCGCCGAAGCGGGTGTTGAACGGCAGCCCGTCCGCGCCGTACTCGTCCACCAGGTACTCGCGCACCTCCGGGGCCAGCGTCCACTCGTTGAGGAAGGCGATCTGGTTGAACCAGCAGCGCCGGCCGGTGACCGGGTGCCGCACCACGGCGCAGCGCCGCTGCCGGGTGCGCAGTCCGCCGTCGGGCTGCCAGGCGAACTCGATGGCGTGGGCGCGGCAGTAGTTCTCGACGGTCTCGCGGTCCTCGGTGCCGAACGACTCCGCCAGGGACGCCCCGATCTCGTCGTTGTAGCTGCGGGTGAGCAGCCAGCCCTCGCGCTCGAAGCGCTCGGTCAGCCCGGCGGGCAGCGCGCTCAGGACGGCCTCCGCGTCGGCCACCGCGGTCGCCCCGCCCCCGGTGGGCGCGGTCGGGCACGCGAACAGCATCAGGCCGGGCACCTTCAGCGCGTAACTCAGCTCGTGGTGCATGCACATGGGCTGGTTGGCGGGCCAGGCGGTGGAGGAGTACAGGCCGGGGCCGTAGGACTCGCGGGGGGCGAAGGCCTCCCGCTCCGGCATCAGGGGGCCGGCCAGTTCCGTGAAGACGGCGGATATCTGCTCCGCCTCCGCCAGTCCCAGGCCGCGCACGAACAGTGCTCCG
Source organism: Streptomyces sp. NPDC087787 (assembly GCF_044743035.1). Lineage (NCBI taxonomy): Bacteria > Bacillati > Actinomycetota > Actinomycetes > Kitasatosporales > Streptomycetaceae > Streptomyces > Streptomyces sp. NPDC087787. The sequence continues at coordinate 257,910 of NZ_JBIUVQ010000003.1, read as the reverse complement.
TGCTCGGCGACCTGTGCCCGCAGCGCCTCGCGGTGCTCGGCCGCCCATCCGGTCGCGTCCGCAGGGGTGTCGACGCACAGGACGGGCGGTCTGCCCGGGCGCATCTCCACCTCCAGCACCGAAGCCGGGGATGAGAACGACATCTGGGTTTCCTTTCGTTCGTCACCGGCGAGGCTCACAGAGCGGGCCTCGGCGGTGTTCAGGAGGAGGCCAGCAGCCCGGCGGCGTCCAGTACGGCCGCCGCCGCGGCGGCCGGGCGGGTGCGGGGGAAGTAGTGGCCGCCGTCGGTGAGTTCCCGCAGGTCCACCTGTTCGGCCAGCAGCTCCCAGTCCCGCCAGTGGTCCCGGAAGCCCGCGGTGCTCGGGTCGTCGTCGGCGACGACCACGGTGACCGGCGCGGTCAGTCGCACCGCGGGTGGGCTGTCCAGGGTGTCGGCGAAGCAGCGGTGCGCCGCCACGCAGTCGTGCCGGTAGGCGGCCCCGACCCGTTCGGCGTGCTCCGCGTTCAGCTCGCCGAGTTCCGGGTAGCCGCCGTCCGCACCGATCCGGGCGGCGATCTCGGCGTCGCCGCGCTCGGTCAACTCAGCTGCGGCGGCGTGTCGTTCGGCGGCGGTGCCGAGCAACTGGGCGCCGAGGAACACCCGTGTCACCTCTACCCCGAGCGCGGAGAGCCTTCGGGCGGCCAGCAGGGCGGGCGCGGTGCCGGAGGAGTGGCCCCACAGCATGATCTGCTTCAGGCCGCGATCGGCGATCTCCGTGGCGACCCGCTCCACGACCTGTTCCAGCGGTGCGAACGGCTCCTCGCCGGCGGCCGGGTCGTGACCGGGCAGGTCCACCGCGAGGACGGCGACGCCGCTTTTGGACAGGGCGCCCGCCATCGGCTGGAAGTTGACCGCGTTGCCGCCCGCGTGGGGGAAGCACACCAGCGCGCACGCGGGGGAGGCCTCGTCCGCCGACAGCGGCTGGAGCAGTCCCGGCCGCTGCCGGGCCGTGCCGTCGAGGCACGCGGCGAGTTCGGCGAGCACCGGATGGCGGGTGATGTCCTTGAGGGACACCTCGCGGTTCAGGGCGATGGTGAGCTTCACCGCCGACAGGGAGGTTCCGCCGAGGTCGAAGAAGTGGTCCCGCCGGCCGATCGTCCGCCCGGGCAGGCCCAGCAGTTCCGCCCACGCGGCCGCCAGCCGCCGCTCGGTCGGGGTGCGCGGGGCGTCCTCGGGCTCCCCGGAACCGGCCTGGTCCGCCGCGGGCGCGCTGCGTTCGGCCAGTGCCGTCAGCGCCTTGCGGTCGATCTTCCCGTTGCCGGTCAGCGGCAGCGCGTCCTGCCAGTGGAAGGCCGACGGGACCATGTACGCGGGCAGCGCGGCACCGAGCGCCTCGCGCAACTCCTCCGGCTGAAGCCGCCGGCCGGTGTGGAAGGCGATCAGATGCGTGCTGCGGCCCGCGAGTTCGGCGACGACCACCGCGCCGTCCCGGACGCCGGGGACGCGCAGCAGGGTGTTCTCGATCTCCCCGATCTCGATGCGGAACCCGCGGATCTTGACCTGGCTGTCCCGGCGGCCGAGGAACTCCAGCTTCCCGCCGGGGTGCCAGCGGCCCCAGTCGCCCGCCAGATACAGCCGCTCGCCCGGCCGGTGCGGGTCCTCACGGTAGGCCTCACGGGTCCGCTCGGGATCGTTGACGTATCCGCGTCCCACACACACGCCGGAGAAGGCGATCAGTCCGGGCGCGCCGAGCGGCACCGGCGCGAGGTTCTCGTCGACGACGTAGACGCGCACGTTGTTGACCGGACGTCCCAGCAGTACCCGTTCCGGCACCGCGTCCATGACCTCGTGGTTGGTGTCGTCCGAAGTCTCGGTGAGTCCATAGGCGTTGACCAGTCTGATGCCGGGCTGGAGGGCGAACCAGCGCTGGACGAGCTCCCGCTTCAGCGCCTCGCCGGTCACCGACACGCAGGCCAGGTCGGGCAGTTCGCGGGGGTGGCGTTCCAGGTACGAGGCCACCACCTCCAGATAGGAGGGCACGACCTGCGCCACGGCGACCCGGCCGCGCACGAGCGTGTCGAGGAACCGCTCCACGTCCACGACGGCGTCCTGCTCGACCAGCAGGGTCCGCCCGCCCACCAGGAGCCCGGCCAGCAACTGCCACAGCGAGATGTCGAAACACTGCGGAGCCGTCTGCGCCACCACCCGCCCGGGGCCGAGCCCCAGGTCGTCGATCTTGGCGTACAGGTGGTTGAGCATGCCCGCGTGCTCGCACATCGCTCCCTTGGGCTCACCGGTGGAGCCGGAAGTGAAGTAGATGTACGCCAACTGGTCGGGGGCGACCTCCACTTGGAGGTCGCCGTCCGCATGCTGCTCCGCGTACGCCGTCTCGATCAGCAGCTTCTCGGTCCCCGCCGGCAGCGCGGCCCGCGCCTCGTCCAGGGTGCCGCTGCTGCCCGGCTCGGTCAGCACCAGCCGGCAGCCGGCCCGGGCGAGCGTCGCCTCGATCCGCCCGGCCGGGAAGTGCGGTTCGATCGGCAGGTAGGCACCGCCGGCCTTGAACACCGCCAGTACCGCCGCCAGCCAGTCGAGATTGCGTTCGGTGACCACGGCCACCACGTCCTCCCGGCGCAGACCGCGCGCCAGCAGGGCCCGGGCCAGCCGGTTGGCCCGTGCGTTCAGCTCTCCGTACGTCCACGACCGCTCGCCGTGCACCGCGGCCACCGCCTCGGGGTGGGCCCGTACCCGCTCCTCGAAGAGTTCGTGCGCCCGCGCGGACGGCAGTTCCCGGTGCGGCCCGGCCAGCCCCTCCAGCTGGTCGCGCCTCTCCTCGGGCGACAGCACGCTCTGCCGGGTGTGCTCGGCGTCCACGTCGGCGGCCATCAGGCGCAGCGCGGTCAGGTGATAGCCGCAGATCCGGGCCGCGGCGCCTGCGTCCAGCGCGTCCGTGCGGTACCGCAGCCGTGCCGTCAGCAGCCCGTCCGGCTCGCCGAACGCCACCCGCAGCACCGCGTCCGCGGGCAGGGCGCCGCCCCCGGTGTCCGCCGGGTCGAAGAGGACCTCGAACGACGGTCCCGAGAGCCCCAGCTCCCGGCGCAGCTCGTCCACGGGAAAGTCCCGGTGCGCGAGCAGGTTCCCCACGACGCGGTGGGCGTCGAGCACCAGCCGGCGCCAGGACGACGGCGTGACGGCCAGCCGGCAGGGCAGCGGGCCGGACTCCGGGCCCGGGACATGGCCCGTCACCACGTCCGGCTCACCGGACAGCACGGCCAGCACCTTGGCGTGCGCGGCCAGCAGGACCGCGCCGGGCGGCACCTCCAGCTCCGCCGCCAGGGCGCGCACCGCCCGCGCCGTCCCGGCCGGCACGATCTGCTCGTGCTCGGCCTCACCGGTCACCGGCTCGCCGGCCCACCGCGGAACGGCGGTGAAGCCGCCGGCGGTCAGCACCTCGCTCCAGAACTCCCTGTCCGCTGCCACGAGCGCTCCCATTGACTGGCCCTTCCTCACTTCGCCGTCGGCGCGGCGGGGTTTCCGCCCCATTCCGCCTTCGCAGGAACTTCCTCGCCCTTCATGAGGAAGGAATCGGGCGCCAGTACGGCCCCGTCGCCCACCGTCACGCCGTAGTGCACGTGCGCGCCGATCCCGAGCGTGCAGTCGGAGCCGAGCGTGGTGCGGTCCGACTTGAAGGTGCCGTCCTCCTGCGAGTGGCACTGGATCTTGCTGCCCGCGTTCAGCACGCAGTCGTCACCGATGACGGTGAGCGTCCGCTCCGTGATGTAGCAGCCGTCGTCGAAGACCCGGCGGCCGATGCGCACGCCCATCAGGCGCCAGACGAGAGTCTTGAACGGGGTCCCGTTGAACACCTCGAGCCATTCGTCCGGCACCTTCCACAGCCGCTCGTGCCACCAGAAGTACGGGTCGTAGATGGAGCACAGGCGGGGGCGCAGGGCGCGGAAGGCGGCGATGACCCGCTCCACCAGGATGAAGTAGCCGGCCGTGAGGGCCAGGGTGAGGGCCAGATACCCGGCGATCACCACGTGGCCCAGCGTGCCGTACAGGTCGACGCAGGCCAGAGCCAGTCCCGTGAGCATCGCGGCGAGCACCCAGCGCAGCAGCAGGAACAGCGCCATGGAGCGGAGGTTGTAGCGGTTCTTGGCGGCGAGGCTGCGGCGCAGGGCGTCGCCGGTCCTGAGGTGGTCGAAGCGGGTGTCGCGCTCCACCGAACGGGGGATCTCGAAGCACGGTGAGCCGAGCAGCCCGACACCTTCGCGCAGTTCGCCGTCGAGGGGGACCATCACCTTCGTCGCGAGCAGGCAGTTGTCGCCCGTCCTGGCCCCCGCCGGATAGGCGATGTTGTTGCCGAGGAAGTTGTGCGCGCCGATCGAAGCCCGGCTCACCTTGAAGGACGTGCTGGAGTACTCGGCGTTGATGACGGAGAGCCCGTCGGCCACCATCGTGCCGCTGCCGACGGACACCAGGAACGGCGTCTCGTGCTGCACCTCGGTGCCGAAGTTCGAACCGGTCTGCTCCACCCGGGACAGGTCGTATCCGAGCCGGCGCAGGTAGGGGACGATGTACGAGCTGTCACCGAAGAGCCAGGGGAAGAACTTGATGTTCGTCAGGCCGGCCACCGTACGGTGCAGCGCGTACTGGAAGCCGTAGAGCGGATAGACCCGGTCGGGCTTGACGGCCAGGCTCAGCAGCCGGGGCACCGTGAACAGCACGGCCAGGCCCACGACGAGCCCGCCGAAGAACAGCACGGCGGACACGACCAGGGTGTCGGCGAGGAACTTCGGCATCGTGGACAGGGTCGTCCCCGCGTCCAGCCGGTCGCGCAGCACCGGCACCTGCGAGAACAGTATGTAGACGCCACCGACGGCGAGCGGCAGGTACAGCAGGAAGAGCTGGAGCAGGGAGGTCAGCCCGAAGGCCGCCCGCCGCAGGGTGCCGCACCGGGCCGGTTCGACCCGGATGTGGTCGACCGACGTGGGCTGCGCCGGGGAGCCGTGACGGCGTTCGCCGGCCGGCACGTGCTGGCCCCGGTACAGGGCGGAGGAGTGGCCGAGCTGTGAGCCGTCACCCATCGAGGTGTCGATGTCGAGCACCGACTTCTCGCCGATGAAGACGTCCCGGCCGATGTCGATCCGGCCGGTCTGGATGCGTCCGGCGTGCGCGCGGTAGCAGAGGAAGAACGTGTCCTTGCGGATCACCGTGCCCGCGCCGATGGTGAGCAGGTCGGTGCAGACCGGCACGGAGTGGGAGAGGATCGTGACGTCCCTGCCGATCCGCGCGCCCAGGGCCCGCAGGTACATCACGTACACCGGATTTCCGATGAAGAGAACCATCGGATTCGCGTGCAGGAGCACCTTGACGATCCAGAAGCGGAGATAGGCCGCACTCCACACCGGGAATTCTCCCGCCTTCCAGCGGCCGACGAGAATCCACTTCGCCGCGACCGGGAAGACGCACAGGAGGATGAATCCGCCGGTCCCGAACAGCAATGACCGCAGATAGATGTCGGCGAGTCCCGACCCCGAGGCGACCCACTCGTACGCCCGGGCCGTGAACATTCCGACGACGACTGAATACCCGAGGAAAATGGCCAATTGGGCCGCTCCGCACAGCACGTAGCGCGCCGTGCTCGGTGCCGTCCCGGCCGGTGCCGGCGCCCCGCCCGCGGGTGCCGCCGGGGCCGCCGTCGCCGGGGTGCCGACGGCGGCCGGAGCGGCGACCGCGAGAGCTTCCGCCAGGCTGCGGACCGTGGGGTTGCGGTAGATGTCCTTCATGGACACCGACGGCAGATCGGATCTTTTCCGGACCCGTGCGCAGAACTGCGCCATGACCAGGGAGTTGGCGCCCAGGTCGTCGAAGAAGTGACTGTCGGGCGGGACGTGCTCGGCGTGTACGACGTCCGCCAGAATTCCGGCGAGTTCCTTTTCTGTCTCCGTCGCCGCCGGGATGGTGCCTGCGTGCCCGGCGATCACGGGTTCGTCCGGCCCGGGCATCAAGATGTCGGCAGACTTCTCCACCATGCGAGCTCCCTGAAGGAAAGGTCGAAAACCATCGGCCAGCGGTGCCCGGTCTCCGGGACCGTGCGTTTTCGCCTGATCACGAAACCATGGATCAGTCTTGTTCGGTCGCCGCGGGGTTGCCACTCGGATTCGGTGGCGCCGAGGCGGCCGGAGCGTTCGGAAAGCTGCTTTTCCTCGGTTCTTCGCACTGCCGGGATGAGTAATCTCACCCGTATGGGGGTTCACTCGCCGGGGGGATAGGGGCGCGGCCCGCCACCTCGCGCCGCATGCCGGGGCGCGGCGGCCGGTGGCCGGCACCGGGCCGAGTGGCCTCGGTCCGCACCGGCGCGCAGACTGGCAGTGAGGCGGGGCCGCCCGGGACTGGGCGGCAACGCGAGGCCGCCCTGTTCAGGGCCGTGCCCGGCCGTTCGCCGGACCGTTCGTTGAGGGGGCCGATATGGCCGTGGAAATCCCGCCCCTGCTGAGACCTTCACGGCTCAGGAGCCGTGGAGGGCTCGGGGGCGAATGCATGGCAGAGTTCCTGGGGACCCTCGTCCTCATCGCCTTCGGATGCGGTTCGGTGGCGATGACGGTCGCGGCGCTGCCCGGTTCGGGTCGCACGTCGGGGCCCACCACGTTCTTCCTCGGCGCCGCCGACTGGCTGGTGATCGGCTGGGGCTGGGCCTTCGCGGTGGCCTTCGGCGTGTATGTGGCCGGCGGCGTCAGCGGGGCGCACATCAACCCCGCCGTGACGCTGGCTTTCGCGGTGCGCCGCAAGTTCCCCTGGGCGAAGGTGGTGCCGTACTGGATCGCGCAGGTGACGGGCGCCTTCGTCGGGGCCGCGCTGGTGTACGCCGTCTACCACGATGCGATCAACACCTTCGACAGCGTGTCGAAGCCGCCGAAGACGCACGGGCACACCCTCGCCACGTTCTCGATCTTCGCGACCTTCCCCGCGCCCTACTTCCACGGCGGTTACTGGGGGCCCCTCGTGGACCAGATCGTCGGCACCGCCTTCCTGGTCATGCTGATCGCGGCGGTGATCGACCTGCGCAACATGGCGGTGAAGGCCAACCTCGGACCGCTGGTCATCGGCTTCGTGGTGGCCGCCATCGGCATCTCCTTCGGGGCGAACGCCGGGTATGCCATCAACCCGGCCCGCGACTTCGGGCCGCGCCTGTTCACGTTCTTCGCGGGATGGGGAGACCTTGCTCTACCCGGCAGCCTGGCGGGGTCGTTCAGTCACTACTGGTGGATCCCGATCGTCGGGCCGCTGATCGGCGGTGTCGTCGGTGTCCTCGTCTACGACCTGTTCATCGGCGACGTGCTGCACGCGCGTGCCCAGCAGAGCGAGTTGCCGGAGCCCGGACGCACCCGCCCGGCCGAGGAAGGCGACACGTAGCCGCTGCCGCCGCCGGACGGGTGCGTCCGCGACACTGACGTACTGACTGACGTACTGTCAGGAATAGGTCCATCGCCAGGCGTTGGAGCGGTACGAGCACGTGATCCTTGTGCCGTTCGCGGTGGTGGTGCTGGCTCCGTGGTCGCCGTTGCGGCAGTACTGCCCCGCCTGGTAGCAGTTGCCGGCGTTGGAGCGGATCGAGCAGGTGCCGACCGCGCTGCCGCCGCCACCGCTGCTGCGGGTGGTGCCGGTTCCGGCGGCAGCGGCCGCCCTGGTGACGGTGACCGTCGGGCCGGGCGTCCTGACGGTCTCGGTGGCGGTGACCGTCGCGGTGGGCGCGGGTGTGACGGTCTCGGTCGCGGTGGCCGTGACGGTGGCCGTGGCCGTGACCGTCACGGTGGGCTGCGGCTTCGCGGCCTCGCCGTCGGACTGTCCGCAGCCGAAGGCACCCACGGCGAGCAGGGCGATGCTCGCCGCCCGCGCGAGTGAGCGCCGGTGCGACGGACCAATGCCGGATCTGCCGCGCGGTCGCGGCTGGTGGTGCTGGTTCATGGTCCCCCCTGGGGCCGGTGCGAGGACGGGCCGGCTCAGCCGTGGTAGCGGATGTAGCCGTCGCCGTCGCGGTCGTCGCGGGCCTTGGTGTAGGAGTGGACGTCGGCCCGGGCACCGGAGGGCTTGAGCAGGTAGATGGTGTCCTTGTCGTTGTTCCAGAGGAAGTTGCAGTTCTGGCGGTAGACAACGTTCTTGCCGTCGGAGTCCGTGCCCTTGCCGCCGCGCAGCTTCACGTAGTCGCCGGGCTCGAGGTAGTGGTTGGCGCCGAACGTGAACCGGTTGCCGGCAGCGTCCTTGACCACGTAACCCTTGAGGTTGACCGTCGCCGTGCGCGAGTAGTTCTTGATCGTCAGGTACTCGTCCTTGGTGTTGCCGGTACGGCAGTTGTTGGAGTCCCGCCCGGGCGCGTCGTACTGGACGCCCTTCACCTTGAGCGCGGACGAGTATTCGGCGGCCTGAGCCGGAGCGGCGCCGACGACAGCGACGGTGCCGGCCGCGGCGGCCACGGCCAGCACGGAGCGTATCCGCATGAGGTTCCCCCCTCAGTGGAGCCAATGGAGCGTCAGGAGCATACACAGGTCGTGAGAACCGAGTGGCGGGGAGGTGGAGATGGCGTGAAGGTGGCCGTGTCTCCACGACACGCGAGCCGCTCCCGCCATCCCGGTGCGGCCGGGTCGACCGCCGGGCTCCTGGGCGTGTTGGTCAGCCGGTCGTGAGCACCATGCGGAACCGGGCGGCGCCGGCGAGCATCTTCGCGTAGGCCTCGCCGGCCTGGTCCAGCGGGACGGTCTCGGTCATCGGGCGGATGCCGTGCAGGGCGCTGAAGGCCATGGTGTCCCGCACGTCCTGCGCGGTGCCCGACGGGTGGCCGCGGATGATACGGGCGGCCGTGATCAGCTGGAGCGGGCTGATCCCCAGCGGCTGGGGCGCCGCCCCGATGACCACCAGCTCACCGCGGTGCGACAGTCCGTCGACGGTCGCCGCGATCGCCTCGGAACTGCCGGCCGTGGCCAGGACGACCTTGGCACCGCCCAGCGACTGCAGCGCGTCACCGACCGGGGTGTCCGTCGTACTGTCCACGTAGTGGTGCGCGCCGAGCCGCTTGGCGAAGTCCGCCTTGTCGGCCCCGCGGGCGATCGCCACCGTCTCGAAGCCCATGGCCGCCGCGTACTGCACCCCCAGGTGACCCAGGCCTCCGATGCCGAGCACGGCCACCAGATCGCCCGGCCGCGCGGAGCTGCGCCGCAGTCCGTTGAACGTGGTCACGCCCGCGCACGCCATCGGCCCCGCGTCGCTCGCCGCGAGCGCGTCGGGGATCCGGGCCAGCGCGTCGACCGGCGCGTTCACGCGCTCGGCGAAGCCGCCGTCGTACGACCAGCCCGGCACCTTGAGATTCGGGCACACGATGAAGTCGCCCTGCCGGCACGGGGTGCAGTGATGGCAGCTGCCGCCGAACCAGCCCACCGCCACCCGGTCGCCCACCTGCCATCCGTGGTCCTGCGTCCCCTCGCCGAGCTGCTCGATCCGCCCGGCGATCTCGTGCCCCGCCACCACCGGGAAGCTGATCCCGGGCAGCGCGGCGTCCACGAAGAAGGTGTCGCTGTGACAGACTCCGCACGCCTCCACGGCGATCGCGACCCGACCGCGGCCCGGCTCCGCCGCCTCACGCTCGACGATCTCGAACGGACCGCCGGCGGCGGTCGCCTGCGCGACTTTGTAGGTACTCATCGGTCTCTCCGGGAAAACGGGTACGACGGACCCCCGCAACCAGGACATCAGCTCCGCGCCGTTCGCGCGCGCCGTGCGGGAGGCGGCCCGGCCGCGGTCAGCCGCCCGGCATGGGGCGCACGGTGAGGATCTGCTGGGCGTGCCCGACCGGACCGTGCAGATCGTGCAGGACCGTGCTGGTCAGGCCCACGCCGGTGGGGCCAAAGGCCACGGTGGTGTCCAGACCGGTCCAGCGGCCCTCCGGGCGGCGGTGCAGGTGCACGGTCAGGTCGACGTTGGGGAACATCCACGTGGTCGGCGACTCGCGTACGGCGATGCCGTTCGCCGTGTCGACGAGGGCGAGGTAGGAGGCGAACGGGCTGCTGGGCTCCCCGGCGACCAGGGTGAGCGGGGTGGAGATCCAGGCGGTGGTGCGGCCCGGGGCCGGCGGCGCGAGCGGACGGATGTCCAGGGACGCGATGAAGCCGCCCGGCCACAGCTCGCTCATCGCCCAGGGCGCGAGTCCGTCGGGCGGGGTGAGCCGGTCACCGGCACCCCCGGCGACGGCCGCGGTGTCCTGGGCCGACAACAGCCAGACGCGGGCCCGGACCACCGGGCGCCCGGCGATGCGCACGACGGCTTCCAAAAGTTCGATGGTGCGGCCGGGGCGGAGGGTCTCCACCTCGATCTCGCACTCGTCCAGGGCCGGGGCGCCCAGGATGTCGTAGCTGATCCGGGCCGGTATCAGGGCGCTGCCCCCGCGCGCGGCCAGATGGTCCTCGACCGCGTGGACGACCAGCCCGCCCAGCGGGCCGAAGTGCTGCTCGCGCACGTCCCAGGCGCCACCGGCATGCTCGGTGGGCTTGAAGCGGTGCTCGTCGATGCGTTCGTAGTAGCTGCCGGGAACCGGGGCGCCGGTGTTCAACGCGTGCTTCTCCTCGGGCTGTTCACGGGAAGCCGATCCGGCACGGGTTTCTCGGGCCGGATCGGCCGGGCAGCCCCATCATGACCCAACCCCGACGGCGGCCCGATGTCGGAGATCGGTTGGATGGTGCTGCCGCGGTACCAGGGGCGCGGCCTCGGCGGCCGCGCGGCCCGCGCCCTGCTGGAACGGGCGCGGGACGAGGACCGCAGGGGAGAGGTGCACGCCTTCCCGGCCACCACCAACGCGGCGTCCAACGACGTCTGCCGCTCGCTCGGCTTCCGGTTCGTCGGCGAGCGCGAGGTGGAGTTCGCCGGCCGCACGCTGCGCACCAACCACTGGGCGATCACCCCGCGCGCGGACCTGACGCCGGGGTGAGGCGGCGTGGGTCAGCCGAGGCTCACCCACCCGCGCTCCTTGGCGGAGCGGGCCATCGCGTCCAGGGCCACCGCGGCGGCCACGGCGTCGTCGAGGGTGGCACCGTGGGCCCCGCCCTCCGTGACCGAGCGCAGGAAGTGGTACGCCTCGATGACCTTGAGGTCGTCGTAGCCCATGGCGTTGGCCGCACCCGGCTGGAAGGCCCCGTACTCGCCGTGACCCGGGCCCACATGGACCGTGCTGACGGGCTGGTCCTGGTACGTGGTGCCGCGGCTGACGCCGAGTTCGCCCATGCGCCGGAAGTCCCACCAGAGCGCGCCCCGGGTGCCGTGGATCTCGAAGCCGTAGTTGTTCTGCTCGCCAACCGAGACCCGGCAGGCCTCCAGGACACCGCGCGCGCCGGAGGTGAAACGCAGCAGGCAGCCGACGTAGTCGTCGTTCTCCACCGGACCGGGTTCGCCGCCCGCCGCCCGGGTGTGGCCCGCGGTGGCGCCGGTCGGGCGGGCCCGTTCGGGCACGAACACGGCGGTGTCGGCGGACAGCGACTCGATCTCGCCGAGCAGGTGGCGGGCCAGGTCCACCCCGTGCGAGGCCAGGTCGCCCAGCACCCCGCTGCCGCCGCGCTCACGCTCGTAGCGCCAGGTCAGGGCGCCCTCCGGGTGGGCCGCGTAGTCGCTGAACAGCCGGATGCGGACATGGGTGACGGCGCCGATGTCACCGGCCGCGATCATCTCGCGGGCGGCGGCGACGGCGGGCGCGTTGCGGTAGTTGAAGCCGACCGTGCCCCGCACACCGGCCCGGGCGGCGGCGTCGGCGACCGCGCGGGCGTCGTCGGCGCCCAGGCCCACCGGCTTCTCGATCCAGATGTGCTTGCCCGCCTCGGCCATGGCGAGGCCGATCTCCCGGTGCAGGAAGTTCGGGGCGGTGATGCTGACCGCCTCCACCCGGGGGTCGGCGGCGACCTCCCGCCAGTCACGCGTGGCGGAGTCGAAGCCGTACCGCTCGGCCGCCTCCTCGGCCCGGCCGGGCACCTCGTCGGCGACGGCGACCAGGTGCGGACGTACCGCGAGCCCGGGGAAGTGGTGGGACACGCGGGCGTAGGCCTGCGTGTGCACCCGTCCCATCCAGCCGAATCCGACGACGGCCACGCCGAGCGCAGACACCATGAAAGCCCCTTGTTTGGACCGATCCAAAACCTGGTGGCTCACGATGGGGCCGCCTCCGGGCAGGTGTCAAGCCACCGGATGCGGCTCCCTGTGGCACTTCCGGACCCGTCTCCGGCCCTTTACAAGAGCCCGCCCTCATGGAACGGTCCACATCGTGCGACCGCCCACCATCCGTGACGTCGCCGCGCGCGCCGGTGTGTCCAAGTCCCTGGTCTCACTGGTGCTGCGCGGCTCCGGCAGCGTGCGCCCCGACAAGCGGCAGGCGGTCCTCGCCGCGGTCGAGGAAATCGGCTACCGGCCCAACGCCGCCGCCCGCAGCCTCAGCGAGCGCCGCACCCGCACCGTCGGCGTGCTCCTGAACGACATGCGCAACCCCTGGTTCGTGGAACTCCTGGACGGTCTGAACTCCCGTCTCCACGACGCCGGTCTGCACATGCTGCTCGCCGACGGCCACCTCAACCGGCGCCTGGGCGAGGACCTCACCCGCACCTTCACCGAACTGCGCGTCGACGGCCTGGTCGCCGTCGGCACCCTGCGGGATCCGCGCGCGCTGCGCGTCGCGGCCGGCCGGGTGCCCACCGTCGTCGCCGGCGCCCGCGAACCCGAACTGCCGGGGGTGGACGTCGTCGCGGGCGACGACGAGCGGGGCGCACGGCTGGCCACCGAGCACCTCGTCGCCCTCGGCCACCGGCACATCGCCCATATCGCCGGCCAGGGCGCGGTCGGCGACCTGCGCCGCCGCGGCTTCGAGGCCGCCATGCGCGCGCACGGGCTCGCCGGCACGGCGGTCGTCGAGCAGGGCGACCTCACCGAGGAGGGCGGCTACCGGGCCACCGTGCGGCTGCTCAGCCGTACCCGGCGGCCCACCGCCGTGTTCGCGGTCAACGACATGGCCTGCGTCGGCGCGCTGTCCGCCGCCGAGGAGAGCGGCCTCCGGGTCCCGAGCGACCTCTCCCTGGCCGGCTACGACAACACCTATCTGTCGCGCCTGCGCCACTTGTGGCTGACCACCGTGGACAACGCCAGCCACGACGTGGGCCGGCGCGCCGCCCAGCGGCTGCTCGACCGCATCGACGACCCGAACCTGCCCCGGACCGTCGACCTGACGAGCCCGGCCCTGGAGGTGCGCGGCACGACCGCGCCGCCCGCCGCGACCGGCTGACGAGTACCTTCCAGGGGTGCCGGACGAGTGCCCTTCGGGGCGCTCGGTCGCCCGGACCCGGAATCGGCCCCGGCCCGCTGGTTACCCGGGCCCCGGGGTTCGGAAGTGAGCCCCCGGGGTCCTCCGCGCGTAGCGGAGGGCCCACTTCCGTTGCCGTGACCGGCCTCCCCGCCGATCAGCGCCCTCGCCCGGCCGGGCCAGGGGTGAGAACATGGCGTGTGTCGCTCATGGACCTACGGCGTTCACCATCGGGACGGGTGCTGGTCCTCATCCCCCTGGTACTGATCGCTGTGGTGGGCGTCGTGGACGCCCTGACCCCGCCCGACGTGCACCTCGGTCCGCTGCTGGTCGCGGCTCCCGCGTTCACCGCCGCGTTCTCCGGGCCCTGGCTCACCGCGCTGATCGGTGCGCTGGCCGTCGGAACCGAACTCTCCATCGGCGCCGTCCAGGGCACGCTGGGCACCCAGAACCTCCAGGCCGAGATCGCGTCGCTGATCATCGTCTCCGGTCTGATCGTGGTGTTCTGCCTGTTCCGTGACCGGCGCGAGCATCAGCTGACGCAGAGCCGGGTCGTGGCACGGGCCGTCCAGGACGTGCTCTTCCCGCCCCTGCCCGTCCGCAGCGGCCCCCTGCGGATCGCCTGCCTGTACCTTGCCGCCCAGGACGAGGCCACCATGGGCGGGGACCTCTACGCCGCCGCCCGCACCGGACACAGCACCCGGCTGCTCATCGCCGACGTGCGGGGCAAGGGGCTGCCCGCGATCAGTCATGCCGCACTGCTGCTCGGCGCCTTCCGCGCGGCCGCGCACCGCCGGCCGTCACTGCCGCGCCTGGCCGTGCACCTGGACGGCGCCATGCGCTGGGAGTTCCGGCAGTGGCAGACCGCGCAGATGCTCGACACCGACGAGTCCTTCGCCACCGCCCTGCTCGTCGACATACCCGACAGTGAGCCCTTGCTGCACCTCCTCAACTGCGGTCACCCCGCCCCGCTGCTCATCGGCGGGGAGACGGCCGAGCCGCTGACCGCGCGGGCCGTCGCACCACCGCTGGGCCTGGGGGCACTGTCCGACGCCGCGGACTACGAGGTCGCCTCGTTCCCCTTCCCACCCGACGGCACACTGCTCCTGCACACCGACGGCGTCCTGGAGGCCCGTAGCCCGCGGGGCGAGTTCTACCCCCTCGCCGACCGGGCCGGCGCCTGGGCCGGTGCCCCGCCGGAGGTAGTGCTGAGCCGGCTCCACGACGACCTCCTCGCCCACACCCACGGCCGCCTGGACGACGACGCCGCGGCCGTCGCGATCCGCCGCGGCCCTTCGTGACCGGCACTGGCCGCCGCCTTGGCGCCCGCCCCCGTGCCGCCTGCCGGTGGCACGGGGAATCCACCGGCACCTCGTGATTGCGCCGTGTGCGTTCGGGTACGCGTGCAGAGCCCATGCCCGGCCGGTCAGCTCCCGGGCGGGCCGTTCGAGCGCCGTGACCAGGGAATCCGCCATGCAGACACCAGCGAACGACAACACCCCGACGCCCGCCCAGCAAGCGCTGGACGTGCTTGCCGAGAACGCCGAGGACACGGTGGCACTGGAGACGCTCGCGAGCAGCGACGTACTGGTCCCCGTGCCCGACGACGCGAGCGAGGAGGACGCCACCAACCCCACGGCGGTGGCCCTGCCCGTTCTCGAACAGCCGGGCGGGGCGCCGGTGGTGCCGGTGTTCACCTCCGAACTGGAGATGTCCGACCTGCTGCCCTTCGTCTCCCGCTACCGCCTGGTACCGCTCGGCGCGCTCGCGTCCCAGTGGCCGGCCGACGACCTGTCGCTGACCATAGACGCCAATTCGCCGCACGGTCTGACGCTCACCTCGGAGGGAGTCCGCAGCCTGCTGGCCCGGCCCCACGGCTGAGCGGCACCGCGAGGACCGGCCGGAACGGCCGTCCGCGGTGGGAGCGGCACGCACCACCGTGGCACCGACCTCCGCGGTGGCCGGCTCTCAGGCGTCCTGAAGAAGGCCGATGAGATTGCCGTCGGCGTCCCTCGCCGAGGCGATCAGCCGGCCGCCGCCCACGTCCTGCACGTCCTGGAGCACCTCGGCGCCCGCGGCCATCAGCGCCGCCAGCCGGGCCCTGATGTCGTCGACGTGCCAGTACGGCACCGGTCCGGTCATTCCCTTGGCGTGCCCGTTCGGGTCCAGCCCCACGTCCTGCCCGGCGTCCTTGAACCCGACGTAGTAGGGCGCGTCGGCGTACGGCTCGACCTCCAGCAGCGCGCTGAACAGGGCCTTCGCCCCGGCAAGGTCCTTCACGGGGTAGATGATCGTCATCAGGCCGGCGGTCATGGCGGACTCCTTGATTGCTGTTCGGATCGATGTGCGGCCGTACGCGGCTCCGCACCCGGCGGAGGCGGCACGGGCCGACGGCTGCGTCGGTGGTTCCACGCTAGAACGGGCGGGTGCCGTGCGGCTTCTTCGATCCTGACCGGTTGCCGGTCGCCTGCCGGGGCGGCGTCACCCGGCTCGCCGTACACACCCCGCCGGGCGTGTGCGGTGCGGATCCCGTCGCGTTAGCCTGTAGCCCGGCCGCGAGGGATTCGCGGCGCGGCGGTGGGGCCCGCCGTACCGAAACCGTGGCACTGGTGCCGCCAACGGTCCCTACTCGCGTCACAGGAGCGTTCCGGCATGTCCGGGCGCGGGCGAGCAGGAGACGTACGAGCATGACTGTCCCGGAAACAGAGAACCGTCGGACGCGGGCCAGGCCCGCGCGTTGGCGGGCCTGGCGGGAGCAGGCGCCGGTGATCGCCGTGGTGGCACTGGGCGGAGCGTTCGGGGCCACCGCCCGGTACGCCGTCTCGCAGTGGCTGCCGACACCGGCCGGCGGCTTCCCCTGGGCGATCTTCTGGGTCAACGCCTCCGGCTGTGCGGTGATCGGCGTCTTCATGGTGGTCATCACCGATGTATGGGCCGCCCACCGGCTGGTCCGCCCCTTCTTCGGCACCGGCGTGCTCGGCGGCTTCACCACCTTCTCCACCTACGCCGTCGACATCCAGCGACTGGTGGACTCCGGCCACGCCCGTACCGGGCTGGCGTACCTCGCCGCGACCCCGTGCGCGGCGCTCGCGGCGGTGTGGCTGGCCATGACGGCGGCCCGCCGTGTTCTGAAGTGGAGGCAGCGATGACCAGGCTCACCGGCAGCGCGCTGCGCGTGACCGTCTTCATCGGCGAGAACGACACCTGGCACCACCGGCCCCTGTACTCGGAGATCGTCCACCGGGCCCATGCGGCGGGTCTCGCGGGCGCCAGCGTCTTCCGCGGGGTGGAGGGGTTCGGCGCGAACTCCCTGATCCACACCTCCCGGCTGCTCTCGTTGAGCGAGGACCTGCCGGTGGCGGTGGTGATCGTGGACACCGAGGAGCGGGTGCGTGCGTTCCTTCCGCAACTGGACGTACTGGTCGCCCAGGGGCTGGTGATACTCGACGACTGCGAGGTCATCCGGTACGTCGCCCGCGCGGCCGGACTCGGCGGCGCGGACGTCGAGAGCGGAAAGCCCTCGTGAACTGGCTGCTGGTGGTCCTCGGGGCCGCGGTCGGCGCGCCCCTGCGCTACCTCACCGACCGCGCGGTGCAGTCCCGGCACGACTCGGTGTTCCCCTGGGGCACCTTCGTCGTGAACGTCGCCGGCTGCCTGATCCTCGGCCTGCTGACCGGCGCGGCGGCCGCGGGCGTCGCCGGACCGCGTCTGCAACTGCTCATGGGCACCGGACTGTGCGGGGCCCTGACCACCTACTCGACCTTCTCCTACGAGACGCTGCGGCTCACCGAGACCGGCGCGGGCCTCTACGCCCTCGCCAACGTCGTCGGCAGCGTCGGGGCGGGCCTCGGCGCGGCTTTCGCCGGGGCGTGGATCGCCGGCGGCTTCTGACGGTCGCCGCGGATTCCGCTGCCCGTCACCGGGCTGTCACCTCAGCACCGTAAGTGTGTGTCCACCACTGTCGATCACCGTCCTCAGAACTGGATCCCATGAGCGCCATCTCCGTCGGTCAGGCCGTCGTACTCGGAGTCGTCGAGGGGGTGACCGAGTTCCTGCCCGTGTCCTCCACCGGCCACCTGAAGATCACCGAGGGGCTCATGGGCATCCCCGTCGACGACAAGTCGGTCGTCGCGTTCTCCGCCGTCATCCAGGTCGGCGCCATCGCCGCCGTGCTGGTGTACTTCTTCAAGGACATCGTGCGGATCGTGTCCGCCTGGTTCCGGGGGCTGGCCAACAAGCAGGAGCGCTACCACCACGACTACAAGTTCGCCTGGTGGGTCATCTTCGCGACCATGCCGATCGTCGTGGTGGGCCTGGCCGCGAAGCCCCTCATCGAAGGGCCGCTCGGCTCCCTGTGGGTGGTCGCCGGTTCGCTCATCGCCGGCAGTGCCGTGATGTGGTGCGCGGACCAGATGGGCCGGCACAAGCGCGGTGAGGACGACACCTCCTTCAAGGACGCGATGCTGGTCGGCAGCTCGCAGATCCTCGCCCTGCTCTTCCCCGGCTTCTCCCGCTCCGGCGCCACCATGTCGACCGCGCTCATCCTCGACCTCGACCGGGTCGCCGCCACCCGCCTGTCCTTCTTCCTCGGTCTGCCGGCCCTGACCGGCGCCGGCCTCTACGAGCTCAAGGACGCGCTCGGCGCGAGTGTGGGCACCGTCCCGCTGGTCGTCGGCACCGTCGTGTCCTTCGTCGTCGCCTACGGCTCCATCGCCTGGCTGCTGAAGTTCGTCGCCAAGCACTCCTTCAACGCGTTCGTCGTCTACCGGATCCTGATCGGCCTGCTGCTGTTCGGCCTGCTCGGCACGGGCGTCCTCAGCAGCTGAGCACCGGGTGGCGGCCGAGGCCCGCCGCCCTGCGTGCCCACCGCCGCGGAGCACCGCGACCGGCCCGGAGGCACAATGGCGATCATGACCTCGTCCCCGACCTATCTTCCGGTCCTCGAGCACATCGCCGAGGAGATCGGGCACACACCGGGCCGCGGGCGCCCGGCCGACTACATCCCGGCGCTCGCGGCTCGGGACCCCCGCGCCTTCGGCATGGCCGTCGCCGAGCTGGACGGCACGGTCTACGGGGTGGGGGACTGGCGGGAGCCGTTCTCCACGCAGTCCATCACCAAGGTGTTCACCCTCGCCCTCGACCTGGCGCGCGAGGGCGACGAACTGTGGGAGCACGTGGGCCGCGAGCCCTCCGGCAACCCCTTCAACTCCCTGGTGCAGCTGGAGTACGAGAACGGCATCCCGCGCAACCCGTTCATCAACGCGGGCGCCCTGGTGGTCACCGACCGGCTCCAGACCCGCACCGGCGACGCGGCGGGCGAGCTGCTGAGCTTCCTGCGCGCCGAGAGCGGCAACCCGGAGCTGGACTTCGACGAGGAGGTCGCCGCCTCCGAGACCGCGCACGGCGACCGCAACGCCGCCCTCGCCCACTTCATGGCGTCCTACGGGAACGTGGACAATCCGGTGCCGGTCCTGCTGGACCAGTACTTCCGCCAGTGCTCGATCGCGGCCTCCTGCGCCGACCTGGCGCTGGCCACCACGTTCCTCGCCCGGCACGGCATAAGGGCGGACGGCTCCCGGCTGCTCGCCAGCAGCCAGGCCAAGCAGGTCAACGCGGTCATGCTCACCTGCGGGACGTACGACGCGGCCGGTGACTTCGCCTACCGCGTCGGCCTGCCCGGCAAGAGCGGCGTGGGCGGCGGGATCATCGCCGTCGTACCGGGCCGGTGCGCGCTGTGCGTGTGGAGCCCCGGCCTGGACGAGCGGGGCAACTCGGTGGCCGGCGTGGCGGCCCTGGACCGCTTCACGACCCTCACCGGACTGTCGGTGTTCTGAGGGGCCGCCCGGCGGGGGTCGTCCGATCGCGTGCCGGTCGGGTGCGGACGGCAGCCCGGCGTCCCGGCCCGGTCGGCGTGCGCCGCGGTTCGGGCCGCGACGGCCTCCGGGGGGCGACGCCGACGTCCGCGGACCGTGCCCGGGTCGTCGGCAGGTCAGACGCGCGAGGCGCGCCTGCGCCGGAACCGCAGGCCGATCAGGAGGGCCCCCGCGCCCAGACCGGCGGCGCCCGCGATGGTCCCCGCCCCCGGCCAGTCCGACTCCTCCGGGCGAGGCGCACCGGCGGACGCGACGACCGCCGCTCCCGGCTTCTTACCGGGCTTCGCTCCTGGCTTCGTCCCGGACTTCGCTTCCGCCGTCGCCTCGTGCGAGACGGGCCGCAGGGCGTCGAGCGAACCCACCGGATCGACGTGACCGGTGGCGTCGAATCCCCAGTCCAGCAGCGCGCGCGCCTCCTCGTAGACGTTGCCGTCCTGAGGGTTCATCAACGTCACCAGGATGGTGCGCCCGTCCCGGTGGGCCGCGGCGACGAGCGTGTTGCCCGCGTTGGTGGTGTAGCCGTTCTTGATGCCGATCAGACCCGGATACGGCTCCACCCCGTTGGCACCGGTCAGCAGGCGGTTCGTGTTGGCGATCTGGAACGTGCCGTCGTTGCCGGGGAAGGCGGCGTGCGTGGTGGAGCAGTACCGCGCGAAGTCCGGGTTGCGCAGTCCGGCCCGCCCGAACACGGCCAGGTCGTACGCCGAGGAGTCCTGCCCCTCGGCGTCGTAGCCGTCGGGGGAGACGACCGTGGTGTCCAGGGCTCCCAGGGAGCGGGCCTTGGCCTCCATCTGCCGGGCTGTCTGCTCCCAGCCGCCGTTGAGCGCGGCGAGCACGTGCACGGCGTCGTTGCCGGAGTTGAGGAACACCCCGCGCCACAGGTCGGCCACCTGGTACGTGTGCCCCTCGACGACACCCACCAGGCTGCTGCCCTCGCCGATGCCCGTCAGCTCCTTGGCGCTGACGGTGTGCTGGATGCCCGCGGGGAAGGACGGCATCACGGTCAGGGCGAACAGCGTCTTCAGGGTGCTCGCGGGCGGCAGCCTGCGGTGCGCGTCGTGCGCGGCAAGCACCTCGCCGGACGCGGCGTCGGCCACCACCCAGGACAGCGCGGAGACGGCCGGAACGTCGGGCGCCCCGTCCCGGAGCCGGACCTGTGTGCCCTCGTCGTCCAGCAGTCCCGGCTGCGGCACCGTCGCCCTCGTCTGCACTATCGCTCCACGGTCCCCGGCGGCCGCGCCGGCGACCGCGACCGGGGAGGTCACCGCCAGCAGACTCGCCGCGCAGAACGCGCAGGCCGATACGGTGGTGCGCTTGGAAAATCTGATCTCCATATCGTAAACCTAGGGACAAATCGGTGCAGGCGGACCGCTGCCCAGAGCCGAACGGGGTCCGCGAGCACCCGGATGTCCTAGCGCGTACCCCGACGGGCGCACAGCGGGCGTGGTGCTGAGGGTGCGTCGGATGCCTGGCCGGCGGCCGTGGTTAGGGCCTCTCGTTTGGATCATGCCGGGCTCGCGGGACTGATCCAAACGAAAGACCCTGGTCGGTGGGCAGGGCCGGCCGGACGCGGCGCAGGAACGTGGCGTTGTCGGGCGTGTCGCGCAGCCGCTCCAGCAGCGTCTCCACGCCGGTCCTGCCCTCGCGGCCGCGCAGGGCCCGGCGCAGACCGCGAACCGCCGTCAACTCGGCCGGACTGACGAGGAGTTCCTCACGGCGGGTGCCCGAGGGGTCGAGGTCGACGGCCGGGAAGACGCGGCGGGAGGCGAGTTCGCGGCTGAGTCGCAGCTCCATGTTGCCGGTGCTCTTCAGCTCCTCGAAGAAGAAGTCGTCGGCGCGGGATCCGGTCTCCACCAGCGCGGTGGCGAGGATGGTGAGCGAGCCGCCCTCCTCGGCCGTCCGCGCCGCCCCGAAGAGCCGCTTGGGCCCCAGGAGCGCGCTCGCGTCGACACCGCCGCTGAGGGTGCGGCCGCCCGCCGCGGCCGCGTTGTTGTGGGCCCGGCACAGCCGGGTGAGCGAGTCGAGGAGGACGACCACGTCCTCACCTGCCTCGACGAGCCGTTTGGCACGTTCGACGACGAGTTCGGCGAGCGCGATGTGCTGCTTCGGGGACCGGTCGAAGGTGGAGGCGTACACCTCGCCGTGCACGCGGCGGCGCATGTCGGTGACCTCCTCCGGGCGTTCGTCGAGCAGCACCACCATCAGCCGGCACTCGGGGTGGTTGCCCGCGACGGCGGCGGCGATCTGCTGGATCAGCACGGTCTTGCCGGTCTTGGGCGGTGCCACGACGAGACCGCGCTGCCCCTTGCCGACGGGCGCGATCAGGTCGGCGACACGGCCGGTGAGCCCGGCGGCGGGGTGTTCGAGGCGCAGCCGCTCGTGCGGGTGCAGCGGAGTGAGGTCGTGGAAGCGGCGCCGGGACCGGGCCTCTTCCGGCGAGTGGCCGCCGATGCCCGTGATCCCGGTGACGGTGTGCTGCTGCCCGGGCAGGCCCGCGACGGCGTCGCCCTTGCGCAGGCCGTGGCGGCGGATCAGCGCGGGGGAGACACACGGGTCGGAGGGCGTGGGCAGGAGGTCCGCGCCGCGCAGATGACCCCTGCCGGTCGCGTCGATGTCCAGGACACCGGTGACGGACCGGAGGGCCGCGGACGTCTGCCGCGGTGCGACGGGGCGTTCGAGTGTGGTGGTCATAGGGGGGAGGTCCTTTCGCGGACGGACGGCACGGGACGTGCGGGGGGAAGCGGAAGCCGCGACGGGGAGGCGTGGAGCGGGGCCTCCGACGGCGGAAGACACCACCTCAGCCGGCGGCGCGCTGCCCGGGAGGGCGGAGCGCCGCTCGGGGAGAAGGTGAGGAGAAGCAGATCGCGCCGACCGCGACAGACGCGGCGACCCGGTGAGCTGATGAAGAACCGCACCGGCGCCCGCAACGGGGCGTACACAAGTGCTGACACCACGATACCACCCGGCTCGCGGGCACGGCGGACAGATGCGCCGCCAGGTCCGGCAGCCGGCCCACCGTTCGTCCAGCGGCTACCTCGGCACCGCGGACGGCCTCGTCCGCATCAAGCAGCCCGCCCCCATGCCGGGAGCGGGAACACCGCGGGCCCGGCAGCCGTTCACGCGGCTGCCGGGCCCGCGGGCATGGCAGGGATGTTCCGGAGCGTCAGGCGTACGCCCGCAGCCAGCGGAGCTTGGCCGCCTCCTGGTAGGGGCCGCCGCCCTCGTGGTCGTTGAAGTCGTACACCTCGATCTGCTTGTCCTGGTGCGCCCAGGCGTTGAACGCGGCGAACACCGTGGAGGGCGGGCAGGTCTGGTCCTCCAGGGCCGCCGAGAAGAGCGCGGGCGCGCGGCCGCGGGCGGCGAAGTGCACGCCGTCGAAGTAGGACAGCGTGCGCAGGGCGTCCTCGGTGCGGCCGCGGTGGGTCTTCAGGTAGAGGCCTATCTCGCGGTACGGGTGACGGTCGGTCAGTGTCGTCCCGCGCGGGAAGTCGCACAGGAACGGCACGTCGGGCGCGATCGCGACCAGGTCCGGCACCAGACCTCCCACCGCGATCGTGATGCCGCCGCCCTGGCTCGCGCCGATCGCCGCGGTCCGGCCCGCGTCGGTCAGCGGGTGCGCGCGGGCCGCCTCTATCGCCCGCACCGCGTCGGTGAACACCCGGCGGTAGTAGTAGTTCTCCGGCGCGTCCAGACCGCGGGTCATGAAGCCGGGGTACGCCGGCGTGCCGCCGACCGGGTCGGAAGTGCCGCCACCGCCGCCCCAGGCGCTGCCCTGCCCGCGCGTGTCCATCACGAAGTGCGCGCGGCCCGTCGACGCCCACAGCAGGTGTTCGTGCGGCAGGCCGCGCCCGCCGCCGTAGCCGACGAACTCCACGATCAGCGGCAGCGGAGCGTCGACCCGCGCGGCCAGCGTCAGCCAGCCCTTGACCGGGTGCCCGCCGAAGCCGGCGAAGGTCACGTCGTACACCTTCACCGTTGCCAGTCCCGTGTCCACCAGGTCGAACCGGGCGTCCAGGTCGTGCTCGCGGGCCTCCTGGAGCGTCTTGGACCAGAAGGCGTCGAAGTCCTCGGGCTCGACGGACGAACTGCGGTACTCGCGGAGCTCGTCGAGGGGAAGGTCGAACAGGGCCATCAACAACCGCCTTCGCGAAGAGACTGAAGAGAGCGTGGGGGCCACACGCTACGGCCTCGGTGCGGGCCGCCGTCAGCGGAGGTGTTCGATCCGGACGCGGCGCACGGCGGCCCCCGGGTGCGTCAGGTGCCGTCCTCGTTCCGGCCGGGCCAGGCGTTGTAGCGGGTGAGATAGCCCGCGAACCGTTCGAGATCGTCCTTCGGCCAGCCCGCCAGACGCTCGTGGAAGGCCGCGCGGCGGCTCTCGGTGACCCGGGCGAGGATCCGCCGCCCGGCGGCCGTCAAATGGAGCACCTGGACCCGGTGGTCGCCGGGGTCGGTGCGGCGCTCGACGAGGCCGGCGCGCTCCAGGGCGGACACCTGGCGGCTGACGGTGGACTTGTCCAGCGCGTAGTGCGCGGCCAGGTCGGTGGCCCGGCAGCCGCCGCTCTCCTCCAGATGCCCGAGCAGCGTGTACGACACCAGCGACAGCTCGGGGTGCATGCGTCCGGCCGAGGCCCGGGCCCGGCGGGCGAAGACCGTCATCTCGCGGTGGATGGTCTCGACGGCCGTCTCCGCGGCCGGCGCCCGCCGCGTGACGCCGCGGTCGTCCGGTTCTGTCCCTGCGGTCACCGAATGCCTCCCCTGCTCTTCCGGTTGCATAGTACAACTGGCGGATGGAGAAGGGGCGGCGGCCGAGCGTTGGGGTAGGGTGACCTGCGGCCGAGGAGGGTCCCGGTCGCAGGAAGCCGAGGAGGTGAGACCCATTACCGCTGTGTCAGGTCGGGTGCTCTCCCCTCGCAATGGCGCGGATCACCGTCGGTAGGTGACCGCGGGAGCGCCCTTCGGCTCCCGAAAGGTCCCGGCATTCCATGCCCGTACTGCCTCCCCTCTCCGCTTCTTCCTCTTCCGCTTCTCCGCCCCCGCGCGCCGGGGTGGTCGCCGCGTTGCGCGCCGCAGGCTGCGTGTTCGCCGAGGAGGAGGCGGAACTGATCCTCGCCGGCGCCCGCACGCCAGGGGAGATCGCCGCCCTGGTGGAGCGGCGCGTCGCCGGTCTCCCCCTCGAACAGGTCCTCGGCTGGGCCGGGTTCCACGGTCTGCGGATCGCGGTGGAACCGGGCGTCTTCGTCCCGCGGCGCCGTACCGAGTTCCTGGTGGACCAAGCGGTGGCCCGGTCCCCGGAAGCGTCCGTCGTCGTGGACCTGTGCTGCGGCTCGGGCGCGGTCGGCGCGGCGCTGGCCGAGGCGCTCGGCCCGGCCGAACTGCACGCCGCCGACATCGACCCGGCCGCGGTGCGCTGCGCCCGGCGCAACATCGTCCCCAGGGGCGGCACGGTGCACGAGGGCGACCTGTTCGACGCGCTCCCCGGCAGTCTGCGGGGCCGCGTCGACATACTCGCCGCCAATGTGCCCTACGTCCCCACGGGCGAGGTCGGCCTGCTGCCGCCCGAGGCCCGCGACCACGAGCCGCTGGTCGCCCTGGACGGCGGCCCCGACGGTCTCGACATCCTGCGCCGCGTCACCACCATGGCCCCCACCTGGCTCGCGCCCGGCGGCTGCCTCCTGGTCGAGACCAGCGAACACCAGACGCCGCGGGCCCTGGCCGCCTTCACCCGGGCCGGCCTGACCGCCCAGCTCGCCGTGTCGGAAGACCTCAGCGCCCACGTGGTGACAGGAACCAGACACTGACCCGCATCCGGCCGGTCCGCAGCACGTCCGAGAACACCTCGATCACCGCGGAGACTCCTTCGCGCCGTGCCGGCCGCAGGAGCGATGTCTCCCGGGTGAAGGCGAGCAGACCGGCGGCGGTGGTGTTCCGCCGGAAAGCGGTGCTTTGCTGGATTGTGCGAGTGGAGCGCCGTGCGGAGGGAACTTTGTGCGGTACCCAGGCCACGAGAGGAGTGATCGCGATGGCGAGCGAGCCGGAGCACCCCGAATCCGTCTCGGTTGAGCTGAGCGGATGCACCAAGGAAGACGCCCGGACCGTGTTCGACGCCCTGTGCGCCTGCTTCTCCTCCGACCGGTGCGCGGACGACGTGCCCCGGGACTGCCACGAGGTGCGCCCGACCGTGTGGCTCGGCACGTTCGACGTGGCCGAGGAGCACGGGGCGGACTGCGGGCCCACCCGGCTCGACGCGTCCGTCACGGCCGACGTGCAGGGCGGCTACTGGGCGATCGACCGTTTCCGCACGACCCTGGGCTCCCTGTTCACCGTCGAGGACCTGAGCATGGCCTCCGGTGACCAGGAGCGCGAACTCCACGTCCGTCTGGAGAGCCGCTGACGGCGGACACCGGGAGGACCCCGGGCCGTTTATGCAACTAGTTGCATAAACGGCCCGGGGTCCTCTACAACTACAGACATGAGCCGTTACCCGCATCTGCTGCGCCCGCTCGACCTGGGCTTCACCACGCTGCCCAACCGCGTCCTCATGGGCTCGATGCACGTCGGCCTCGAGGAGGCCGACCGAGGCTTCGAGCGGATGGCGGAGTTCTACGCGGCCCGCGCACGCGGCGGAGTGGGGCTCATCGTCACCGGCGGCATAGCCCCGAACGAGGAGGGGCGGCCCTACGAGGGCGGCGCGAAGCTCACCACCGAGCAGGAGGCCGAGCGGCACGCGCCCGTCACCGCCGCCGTGCACCGCGAGGGTGGCCGGATCGCCCTCCAGATCCTGCACTTCGGCCGCTACGCCTACCACCGCGACCTGGTCGCCCCCAGCCCCCTCAAGGCCCCCATCAGCCGGTTCGTGCCCCGCGAGCTCACCGACGCCGACGTCGAGCGGACCATCGACGACTACACCCGCACCGCCCTCCTCGCCCGCCGGGCCGGATACGACGGCGTCGAGATCATGGGCTCCGAGGGCTACCTGGTCAACGAGTTCATCGCCGCGCGGACCAACCACCGCGCCGACCGCTGGGGCGGCTCCTACGAGAACCGGACGCGCTTCCCGGTCGAGATCGTGCGCCGGGTGCGCGAGGCCGTCGGCGAGGACTTCATCATCATCTACCGGCTGTCGATGCTGGACCTGGTGCCCGACGGCTCGACCCTGGACGAGGTCGTCACCCTCGCCAAGGCGGTCGAGGCGGCCGGGGCGACCCTCATCAACACCGGCATCGGCTGGCACGAGGCCCGCATCCCCACCATCGCCACCTCCGTACCGCGTGGCGCCTACGCGTTCGCCACCAAGAGGCTGATGGGCCGGGTCTCCGTGCCCCTCGTCACCACCAACCGCATCAACACCCCCGAGATCGCCGAGCAGTTGCTCGCCGACGGGTACGCCGACATGGTGTCCGTGGCCCGCCCGATGCTCGCCGACCCCGACTTCGTCGCCAAGGCCGCCGCCGGCCGCCCCGAGGCCATCAACACCTGCATCGGCTGCAACCAGGCCTGCCTCGACCACACCTTCAGCGGGCAGATCACCTCCTGCCTGGTCAACCCGCGCGCCTGCCACGAGACCGAACTGGTCCTGTCCCCGACCCGGCGGCGCAAGCGGGTCGCCGTCGTCGGCGCCGGACCGGCCGGGCTCGCCTGCGCGGTCTCGGCCGCCGAACGCGGCCACCAGGTCACCCTGTTCGACGCGGCGGACGAGATCGGCGGACAGCTCAACGTGGCCCGCAAGGTCCCCGGCAAGCAGGAGTTCGGCGAGACGCTGCGCTACTTCCGCCACCAACTCGACGCGCACGGCGTGGACGTACGGCTGAACACGCGAGTGAGCGCCGGCGACCTCGCGGACTACGACGAGACCGTCGTCGCCACCGGCGTCACTCCGCGCATCCCCGACATCCCCGGCGTCGGCCACCCGAGCGTCCTCGGTTACCTCGACGTACTGCGCGACGGCGCGGCCGTCGGCGAGAGGGTGGCGATCCTCGGCGCCGGCGGCATCGGCTTCGACGTGGCCGAGTACCTCACCGACGGCGGTGACCGGACGAGCGAGGACCCGGCGGCGTACTTCCGGCTCTGGGGAGTCGACATGGACCAGCGCGAGCCCGGAGGACTCACCGCGCCGCGGCGGCCCGCGCCGCCGCGCGCGGTGCACCTGCTCCAGCGCAGGACCACCAAGGTCGGCGCCGGACTGGGCAGGACGACCGGCTGGATCCACCGCACGGAACTCAGGCACCGCGGGGTCACCATGGTGCCCGGCGTGCGCTACGACCGGATCGACGACCAGGGCCTGCACATCACCGTCGACGGCACGAGCACGGTCCTGGAGGTCGACACGATCGTGCTGTGCACCGGACAGGAGCCCCGGCGCGACCTGTACGAGGAACTGGTCGCCGCCGGGCGCCGCCCGCATCTGATCGGCGGCGCGGACGAGGCCGCCGAACTCGACGCGAAGCGCGCCGTCAAACAGGGCACGGAGCTGGCGGCGGCCCTGTAGGAGACCGCCGGCGGCACCCTCGCGGGACCGGGTGTCTGTGCGGCCCGTCCCTAGGATGATCCCCATGTCACTTCCGCACGCGATCCTCACCGCGCTGCTCGAGAAGCCGTCGTCGGGGCTCGAGCTGACGCGCCGCTTCGACAAGTCCATCGGCTACTTCTGGTCGGCGACGCATCAGCAGATCTATCGCGAGCTGGGACGACTGGAGGCCGCCGGCCTGATCCGCGGCCTGCCGGCGAAGGAGCCGGCCCGCGGGCAGAAGAAGGACTACGAGGTGCTGCCCGCGGGCCGCGCGGAACTGGCCCGCTGGACCGCCGCCTCCCAGGATCCGAAGCCGTACCGTGACGCCCTGCTGCTGCGGCTGCGCGCGGCGGCCGTGGTGGGCACCGCGGGCCTCCGGGCCGACCTGGAGCGCCATCTGGAGCTGCACGAGCGGCAGTTGGCGGAGTACCGGGAGATCGAGGAGCGTGACTTCCCGCCCGGCAAGGACAGTCCGGAGGACCGGCTGCGGCATTTGGTCCTGCGGGGCGGTGTCGACCTGGAGACCTTCTGGACGCAGTGGCTGCGCCACGCGCTGGACACGTTGACCGAACTGCCCGGCGAACAGACGGAACGGTCCGGTCAGGACCCGGAATTGTCCGGCGACGGCATGGAATTGCCCGGCGGGAACCAGGGACCGCCCGGCGGCGTACCGGAAACGCCAGGCGGCGAGGCGGAATTGCACGGAGGCGAAGCCGAATGGCCCGGCCGGGGCCCGGAATGACGTCGGTCGGGCCCGGCGGGGTGGTCGGTACGGGTGTGGCTCGGAGGGCGGCCGGTAGTGGTGCGGCTGCGACAGGCCGTCAGTACCGGTGGGCCTTCGCACGGCGCCGCAGCACCCACCCGGTGGCGACCACCGCCGCCCCGACCAGGGTCCCGCCGGCCGCGAGCGTGAGGGTGCCGTAGTCCTTGACGCCCCCGCCCAGGCCGCCCAGCACACCGCGGGTCGGCACCGCCGTGGGCACGGCGTTCGGCGCGTACGTGCGCACACCGTTCGGCGCGAAGGTGGGTGCGACGTTCGGCGCGGCGGGCTGCCGGTACGTGGGCGCGGCCGGTTGCCGGTACGTGGGCGCGGCCGGTTGCCGGTACGTAGGTGCGGCCGGTTGCCGGTACGTGGGTGCGGCCGGTTGCCGGTACGTGGGTGCGGCCGTCGGGGTGGCGCGGCCGCCGGTGACGGCGACGGACTGAGTGCCCGCCGAGATGTTGTTCGCGCAGAGGACGGCCACGGTGTAGGTGCCCGGGCTCACGCTCTGCCAGGCGGCGGACTGACCACTGGCCGTCCCGGTGAGTGCCACCTGGCGTCCTTGGGTGAAGCTCGTCTGGCCGGCGGAGAGCAGCGAGGCCGTGCCCCAACTGCCGTTGACCTGGCTGCAGACGCTGGTCGTCACGGTCACGGTCGAACCGTTGGCGGTCACGGATATCCCGGCGGCGTGGGCGGCGCCGGTGGCGAGGCCGAGTGAGAGTGCGGCGGCCGTCACGGCGACGGCTATGGAGTGGGAGGGTGGCTGAGTGTGGCGCATGGGACTGTCCTCCGGCGGCACGGTCGGCGGACCATCCCATGTGCCGCCGGAGATAGGGGAATCGCCCGTGCTGCCTCGGAGCCAGCCAACGTCTCCCGGACGCCCCCCGCATGCGGGGCGCGGCCGTACGGGTGGGCACCGCCCGAGCGGCCGACAGCCGCTCGGGTGCCCGGGGCATCCCCGCTGTTTTCGGGCGGCCGGGAGTTCATGGCTTCCCGGTCGTCACCGACCGTTCGGGTGAGAAGCCGCCCCAGGTGCCGTCCGGGAGCATCGCCCGGATCCGCACCCGGTGGCCGACCCCGGCCTCGCGCCCCAGGTAGAAGCTGTACGAGGCCTTCTCGCGGGGCGCCGTGCCGCCCCAGACGAGGGAGGTGGCCGGCTGTCCGTCCAACTGGATCTGGTACTGCGTCACCGTACCGTCGGTGTGCGGTGGGACCCAGCTCAGGTCGAGGTAGTACGCCCCGTCCGCCCGGTGGGTCGCGGCGCGGAAGGACGACGGCGCGGTGGCCCGCCCGTCGTCGGAGCCCGGCGCGGTGGTGAGCCGGACGGCGGCACTGGCGGGGGACAGGTTGTCGGCCGCGTCACGGGCCCGCACGGTGAACACGTAGGACGTGCCCGGACGCAGGCCGGTGACCACGGTGGCGGTCTGGCTGCCGCCGACACTGTGGATCTTCGTACCGCCCTGGTGGACGCCGTACGACACCACGCCCCGGTCGTCCGTCGAGGGGGACCAGGACAGCTGGACGGCCCGGCTGCCCACCGCCCGGCCGCGCACGTCGAGCGGGCGGCTGGGAGCCGAGTGGTCGGCCGCGACAGCGGCCGGTGTCCTCGCCCGCACCGGCCGGCTGCGCGGACCGAGCCGGCCGTCGGTGCCACGCGCCCGGACGGTGAAGACGTACGTGGTCGACGGGCTGAGCCGGGTGACGTCCACCATGCGCTCACGGGCCGGTACGGCCGTCACCTCGGTGGCGTCGCGGTACACCTCGTACCCGGCGATGTCCGAGGGCGCGGGCAGCGCGTTCCACATCACGTGCACGCTGGTCGCGCTCCCCGCGGCGGCGGTGACGCCGGTCGGCGCACCGGGCAGCCGGCCGCCCTCCCCGTCGTCCGCGGCGCTCCGGCCGCAGGAGGCGAGCAGCAGCAGCGCACCGCACAGCGCCACGACACGCCCGGGCACGCGGAGACGGCGGGAAGCGGGGGCGGGAACGCGTCGCACGGGTCTGCCTCCCAGGAGTGGCGGCGTGGGCGGCCCCGCACACCGTGCGGGACATTGGTCCGGACCAATATGGCGTGTCGACTGGAACGCATCAAGGGGGCCGGGGTTGGTGGGAGTCCCGGGGCGTTACGTATGCTGAGGCTCCTTCCGGGCTGAACTCCCCTTCTTCAGGGATGAGTTCACGCCATGGCGCGGGCAGCTGTCGTCGCTGCCTCCCGCGTCGTCACGGGCGGTCCGGGGGCCGGGCCGGTAGGGACCCGGGTCCCCGGCCGCCTGATGGGCGGTGCGGGCCATGCGCCGCCCGTTCCCCTAACGTGGGCCGCGCGACCGATTGCTCCGCGATTCACCCCCTGTGGGGTGAATGCCCGTCATGTCCCGAGGAGAGGGGTCCTCACTGTGCGTGCCCAGCCGCTGACGCTCGTCGCGGCGAGTACCGCCCTGCTCGCCCTCACGACTCTGCCGACGCCCACCGTGCCGTACGCGTACCGCACCCGCGGGGAGCCCGCGGCGCACGGCGACGACGGTGTCCAGGCCGCCGACCTGCTGGCCAGGGTGCGTGACTGCACGCCGGTCTCCCGCGGCCGCTACCGCCTCGGCGCCGGGCAGCCCGCCACTGTCCCGGTGTGCGAACTGCCCGGCGCCGTCTTCTGGAAGGCCGACATGGACATCGACTGCGACGGACGGCCCACCGCGCGCTGCAACCGCCGCACCGACCCGCAGTTCTCCCCGACCGCCGCCTACGAGCAGTCCAACGGCCACCGCCTGGACGCCGCACGGCTGCCGTACGTGGTCCTGCCCGCCCCCAGCCGCATCTGGGACCACCGCGCCCACGGCGTGGGCGGGGGATCGGTCGCGGCCGTCGTCTACCAGGACCGCGTGCAGTACGCGGTCGTCGGCGACATCGGGCCGCGCGAGGTGATCGGCGAGGCCTCCTACGCCACCGCCCGGCGCCTCGGCATCCCCGCCGACCCCCACGGCGGCGGTGTCCGCTCCGGCGTGACCTACATCGTCTTCCAGCACTCCCGGATCGGCGCCATCGAGGACCACGCGGCCGCCGTCGCCACCGGCGAACGGCTGGCACGCCGACTGGTGAACAGCGGCACGGCGACGCCGCCGGCGGACGCCCCGCGTCGTCGGCCGCCTGTGGCGGACGGCGGGGAGGGCGTCCCCGCGGACGAGTGACCTGCGCCGCCCGCCTGTGGTGAACGGCGGGACGGCGACGTCTCAGGCGGGCGACCCGCGTCGCCCACCGTCGGCGGCACGGCGGCACGGCGGCACGGCGGCACGGCGGGACGGCGGGACGGTGACGTCAGAGGAGTCGCGTTCGCACCGCCCCGACCGGCCCTCACACCTTCCGGTAGCCGTACGCCTCCGAGGCCGCCGCCTCCACGGCGTCCAGGTCGGCTCCCGCCGCCGCCGTGACCACCGCGGCGACCGCGCCCTCGACGAACGGGGCGTCCAGCAGCCGTGTGTTCTCGGGCAGTTCGTCACCCTCGGCGAGCAGCGCCTTCACCGTGAGCACCGCGCTGCCGAGGTCGGTGAGCAGGGCCACCCCGGCACCCCGGTCCACGGCCGCGGCGGCCGCGGCGACCAGTTCGGCACTGGTGCCAAGGCCGCCGTCCTCCCGGCCCCCGGCGGCGGCCACGGGCACGCCCGCCGCGCCGCCCGCCAGTCCCTTCGCCAGCTCGAGAACCGAGGACGCCACCTCGGCGCTGTGCGACACCAGTACGATCCCGACCGCCTTCTCGCCGCTCATGTCACGCCTCCGACGCGGCGGATTCGGCCAGTGCGGCGATCAGCAGGGCGGACGAGGTGGCCCCCGGGTCCTGGTGCCCGATGCTGCGCTCGCCCAGATAGCTCGCCCGGCCCTTGCGGGCCAGTAGCGGCGTGGTCGCCTCGGCGCCCGCATCGGCGGCGGCGCGGGCCGCCGAGAAGCCGTCACCGAGCGCGTCCACCGCCGGGACCAGCGCGTCGATCATGGTCTTGTCGCCCGGTGCGGCCCCGCCCAGTGTCATGACCCCGTCCACGCCGGCTCGCAGCGCATCGGCGAGCTGCTTCTCGCTCACCTCGGCGGCGTCCCCGAGCGCCTTACCGGTGCGCCGCAGCAGCGTCCCGTAAAGCGGCCCCGACGCGCCGCCGACCGTCGAGATCAGCTGCCGCCCGGCGAGTACCAGGACCGCGCCGGGCGTCTGCGGGTCCTCCTTCTCCAGCGCGGCCCGTACGGCCGTGAACCCGCGCTGCAGATTGCTGCCGTGGTCGGCGTCCCCGATGGGCGAGTCGAGGGCGGTGAGCCATTCCGCCTCGCGGGCCACGGACACGGCGGTCGCCGTCATCCAGCGGCGGAAGAAGTCGGCGTCGAGCACTGGATCTCCCTTGCGTGGTAGGTACGGTCGATGCGCTCGCCGGCTCACCTGCCCCAGCGCAGGCCCGGTGTGCTCACCGGCGCGTCCCACAGCCGCAGCAGTTCCTCGTCGATCTGGCACAGGGTGACCGAGGCGCCCGCCATGTCCAGGGAGGTGACGTAGTTGCCCACCAGCGTGCGGGCGACGGGCACGCCTCGCTCGGCGAGCACCCGGTGCACCTCCGCGTTGAAGCCGTACAGCTCCAGCAGCGGGGTCGCGCCCATGCCGTTGACCAGCAGCAGCACGGGGTTGCGCGGGCTCATGTCCTCCAGGATCGCGTGCACCGCGAAGTCGGCGATCTCGTGCGAGGTCATCATCGGCCGCCGCTCCCGGCCCGGCTCGCCGTGGATGCCGATGCCGAGCTCCAGCTCACCGGCGGGCAGGTCGAAGGTGGGGCTGCCCTTGGCGGGGGTGGTGCAGGCGCTCAGCGCGACGCCGAAGCTGCGGGAGTTCTCGTTGACCCGCCGGCCGATCGACTCCACCCGCTCGAGCGGCTGCCCCTCGTCGGCCGCGGCGCCCGCGATCTTCTCCACGAACAGGGTCGCGCCGGTACCGCGCCGCCCGGCCGTGTACAGGCTGTCGGTCACCGCCACGTCATCGTTGACCAGCACCTTCGCGATCTGGATGCCCTCGTCCTCGGCGAGTTCGGCGGCCATGTCGAAGTTGAGCACGTCGCCGGTGTAGTTCTTCACGATGAACAGGACGCCCGCTCCGCTGTCCACGGCCGCCGCGGCCCGCAGCATCTGGTCCGGCACCGGCGAGGTGAACACCTCCCCCGGACAGGCCGCCGAGAGCATCCCGGGCCCGACGAACCCGCCGTGCAGCGGCTCGTGCCCGGACCCGCCGCCGGAGACCAGCGCGACCTTACCCGCCACAGGCGCGTCCCGCCGCATGACCACCCGGTTCTCCACGTCGACCGTCAGCTCGGGGTGGGCCGCCGCCATACCACGCAGCGCGTCCGCCACGACGGTCTCGGCGACATTGATGAGCATTTTCATCGATACCTCCCAGTGATCTTAGCGAGTGCGGCTCCGACCTGCGCCTTTGCTGGTCGGGGCACATGACGGCTGTTGTTGATCTTGACGGTCCGTGACGGTCGAAGACGGTGCCTGGCGGTACTGATGCTGACCTAATACTTTACTGATGGATCATCAGGTAATTCGGGCGGTCGGATACGGGGAAGCCGGAGCGTTCCTACCGGCAGTATCGACCTTGCGGCAGCGAAGGTCACCTGTGGCGGCCGTACAGGCGAACGAGGAGCGGCGCGCCCACAGGCTTACCGGCCGTTCCGCTTGCTCGGCCTGTACCTGCCAGGCTGGAGCGGGCGGAGGCTGGTCGAGTGGTGGATCTCGGTGCGGTGGACGGGCTCTTCAGCCGGGTGGCGTACGAGTCGTGGTCTCACTTCTGCCGGCGGCGGGTGCAAGCCTGTGACGTGACGGCCTCGGTGATCCGCTGCCTCGACTGCACCCGTCGGAGGGGAGGTCACTTCCTGACCAGGCACTTGAGGCGCTTTGCCATACGGCAGTGAGTATCTGAGCGAAGCGCTACGAGGGTCTGCGAACTGCTGCGCGCGGCGCTGGCGGAGCCGAACAAGGTGGGCATCGCGACCTTCGTCATGCGCAGCAAGCAGTACCTGACCGCGCTGCGGTCATGGAGTCCAGGGTGCCGTACGGTTCGTGGACGAATCCTGCTGTGTGGCTGGCGGGTTCGGCTCCGTGGTTTCCGTGGGTGCAGACGACTTCGGCACGCCCGGTGATGAGCCCCGCAGACCGCCGAGCGCCAGGACTGTCATGGCCACCGCGGCTCCCGCCGCCACACCGAAACCGCCGTGCGCACCGACCGCGTCCACCGCCCGCCCTGCGACCGCCGCGGCGACCGCTGTTCCTGCCGCATTTGCGGAGTTTCCCCAGGTGAACGCCTGAGTGAGGACAGTGCGCGGGACCGCCGACTCTATGAGGACGGAGGAGAGGATCAGCAGGACCGGCACGACGAGTCCGGCCACGGCAAGGGTGACACCAACCGCGAGGGGCGCATCGAGGAGAGTCAGCGGGAGGCTCGCGAGGGCGAGGCAGGCGGCGGCCGCGGCCTGGCGGCGCCGGGGTGGGCCGCCAGGCCGCCATGCTCCATAGGCCCAACCACCCACCAGATTGGTGCAGTTGAAGGCGAAATAGAGCAGCGCTGCCGCGTCCGGAGTGCCGCGTCCGACGGCGTACGCGGTGACGGACACCTGCATCGCGCCGAAGAACACCCCAAGCGCGAGGCCGAGCGCGACCTGCCGCAGGAATACGGAGCGGAGCAGGGCGCGTCCGGCGTGCTGGCGATCGGAGCGGCCGGTAAGGGGCGGCATGGTGCGGCGCTGGACGGCGAGGGCAAGTCCGCCACCGACGACGAGCGCCGCGGCGAGCAGCACCCCGGAGCGCGGGTGGCCCGCCGCACCGAGGATGCTCACCAGGGCCGGGCCGGCCAGGTAGGACACGCCGTTGGCCAGGGCCTCCAGGGCGAAGGCGGTAGGCAGCGCGACAGCCCGTTCGCCGGACAGCAGGGCGGACCAGCGAGCGGCGGACAGGGCACCGAGCTGGGGCAGCGTCGCCCCGACGAGCACTCCGGCGACGAGTTCCGGAACGGCGCCGGCGAGCAGCAGTGCCACGGCCCCGGCATGGGCGCCCAGCGCGCAGGGAAGCACCCGAGCCTGCCCGAACCGGTCGACAAGGCGCCCGATCTGGGGCCCGGCAACGGCGTCCGCGACAGCGAATCCGCCGGTGACGAGACCCGCGGCGGCATACGACCCGGTGCGTGCGTGCACCAGCCAGACGATGCCGATCCCCGTCATGGCAATGCCCAGACGCCCGACGACGGAGGGGAGGAAGAAGGCCGCGGCACCCGAAGCGCGCAGCAAAGTACGGTAGTTCGCCGAAGCCGAAGGCACGACGCATCCCTTTCGCCGCCCGGCGGGACGCGCGCCACACGGGGTCGTCGGCGTCCGGATGTGCCGACCCGGGGCTGCGCCTGAAGCCGTCCAGTGGTGACGTGGAGCGGGGACGCGCGCCCCACGCCGACTCCGTCACCGGGCAGATGTCATGCGGTAGTTGATGACCTCCTCGATGAGCGTAGAGGAACGGCGCACAGAAACGAACAAGGGAGGCCGACCGAATCGGTATCACGGCTTGTGGTTGAGGTCCTCGGCCTGCGCGCTCGCGCGGAGGCTGCCGGCCAAGCAGGGAGCATCGGCCCACTGAGCCGTCAATTACCCCCGGGGGGTAGCATGTGGAATCCGGTGATCGGTCGGCACGGCACGGGTGGAGCGCATGACGGGACGGACAGCTCATCGCGGCGGCGCAGCCGTCCGCTGGGCGTACGGGGTGTTTCTCACCCTGTGCGTCGTGCTGGCCGTGCTCGTCCATCACGAGACGGCCACGATGGGCTCCTCGTCCTCCATGCCGAGTGCTGCCCGTGCTGGGCATGTGATGCCGGGGTCCGCGCATGCCGTACCCGTGATGCCGAACGGTGCCGCACCGTCCATCTCTGACATCCCACCGCGCGACGCCGCCGGTGCCTGTTCCGGGCCCGGCATGCAGCACTGCACGACGGCGAGTGTCGACTCCGTGCAGCTCGCCGTCCCCGGCCAGAGCGTGTCCGGCTCGCTGGCGTCCCTGCAGCGAGCAGCGGATGGGCGCATGCCCGCCACCGCGGTCGGCCGCGCCCCGCCCGATCTGTCGGTCCTCTCCCAACTGCGTCTGTAGGCCGCGCCGGACGACGTGCGATGCGTCGTCCCTCCGCGACCACGTGGCAGTTACGACACAGAGGACAACAACACAATGAACAGCATCAACCGCCGCTCCGTCCTGCTCGCCGGGCTGGGAGCGGCCGGCGCCGGCGCGCTGGCCGCGTGCAGCAGCGGCTCCACGAGTGGTAACGCCCTCGTCGACCCGTCCGGCTCGGCGGTCGCCGCCGCCGAGAAGAAGCGCAAGAGCACGGGGCGGCAGCAGAAGCTCACCCTGACCGCGGCGCCCGCCGTGATCGACCTGGGCGGCGGCGTCATGCCCAAGACCTGGGCCTTCGACGGACGCGCCCCGGGCAAGGAGGTCCGGCTCTCCGTCGGCGACACCCTCGTCGCCGAGCTCTCGAACCAGCTCCCGAACAGGACCACCACCTCGATCCACTGGCACGGCCTTGCGCTGCGCAACGATATGGACGGCGTGCCCCCGGCGATCCAGACTGCGGTCCGGTCCGGTTCCAGCTTCACCTACAAGTTCATCGCAGACGCCCCGGGCACCTACTTCTTCCACCCGCACGTCGGCGTCCAGCTCGACCGTGGCCTGTACGCCCCTCTGATCGTCGAGGACCCCAAGGAGACCCTCGCCTACGACGACGAGTGGGTGATCGTCCTCGACGACTGGGTCGACGGCGTCACCGGCACGCCCGACGAGGTCTTCGCCGAGATCCGGCACGGCATGGGCGACATGGGGCACACGGGCGGGCACGCGGCCTTCAGCAGCAGCTCCCCGTCCGGCGGCATGGACCACGGTGGTATGGACCACGGCGACATGGGACACATGGGCGGGATGGACATGAGTGAGGCCGCCTCGCCCTCGGCCTCGTCCGGAGGCATGTCCATGAAGTTCATGCACATGGGCGCCACCAGCAAGCTGCTCGGCGGCGACGCCGGTGATGTGAAGTACCCACACCACCTGATCAACGGCCGGGTGGCGACCGACCCGGCCGTCTGCACCGGCAAGCCGGGCAAGAAGGTGCGGCTGCGGATCATCAACGCCGGCGGCGACACCGCCTACCGGGTCGCCCTCGGTGGCCACAAGCTGACCATCACCCACACCGACGGCTTCCCGGTCCGGCACCAGGAGGTGGACGCGCTGCTGATCGGCATGGGCGAACGCTACGACGTCCTCGTCACCCTCGGCGACGGTGTCTTCCCGCTGGTCGCCCTGGCCGAGGGCAAGGACGCAGGCGGCCTGGCCCTGGTGCGCACCGGCTCGGGGAGCAAGCCGTCCGCGACCGTCCGCCCGAAGGAACTCGACGGAAAGATCATGACGGCCTCCCAACTCCGTGCCGCCGACGACGTACGGTTCACGTCCGCCAAGACCGACGTCACACACCAGGTCGACCTCACCGGCGGCATGGCCAAGTACGACTGGGCCATCAACGGCAAGCCGTTCGACATGGCCGATCCCGAGGCGAACCCCATCCTCATCGAGGAGGGCCAGCGCGTGAGGCTCGACTTCGTCAACGACACCGACATGTGGCACCCGATGCACCTGCACGGCCACACCTACCAGATCGGCACGTCCGGGCCGCGCAAGGACACCGCGATCGTGCTGCCCAAGCGGAAGATCTCCGTCTTCTTCGACGCCGACAACCCCGGCCAGTGGATGCTGCACTGCCACAACGCGTACCACGGCGAGGCCGGGATGATGGCGAACGTGGCCTACCGGGCCTGACGGTCGACGTGCGCTGTCCGGGCGGGCTCATCGACTGGCGATCGATGGGCGCGCCCGGAGGGAGCGGACGCTTCCCGCTTCATCTCCGAGACCGTGCCGGCCACCTGGCTGCCCAACATCCGCTGAGCCGACCGCGCGCTGCCCGCGGGGCCGCGCGGTCAGCCTGCGGATGCGGCCTGTCATGGAATCAGCTCAGCCCGTGGCGTCGGCACCGGCCCGCTCGCGATGCTTCCTCCGGTGCCGGGACACGATGCCGCGTCGCAGCGCGGCACGCCCGAAGAACAGGTGGCCGCCCACGAGCAACAGCTTCAGCAGGATGAGGGCCAGGACGGCGTTGGCGGCCCAGCCGGTCCACTGCGCGCCGGCCAGCGTCGCGCCGCCGATCCCGAGGTGTACCGCGACGATCAGTGCCCCGCCTGCCATCAGGCCCAAGGTGGTTCCCCGCGGGCCGCGGATCCCGCCCGCGCTGGGGGTTCCGCCTTCCGTGTCGCGCTCGGCCTGCGGCAGGGTTTCGGTCCCGACTCGCTGCCAGTGCGCCTGCAGTCCGTCACGTCGGCCGATCTTCTCGATCCGTGCGGCGATTCCGTCCTGGAGGCGCCGCAGGGCCTCCTCGTCGTCGGCGTCGACGCGCAGCGTGAGCGTATCCGCGGTGGCGTCCAAGGTCCACTGGCCGTCGGTGAAGCGGACGGTGCCGTGGGTGTCGGTGTAGTCGACATGCTGGACCGCGGGCATCATCCGGCCCCCGCCGTGACCGCCGAGCGGCCGGTGGCTCATGCGGGTCATCTGGACCAGATGGCGGCAGAGTTGGACGAGGTAGCGGCTCGCGCGGTCGGTCGCGAGGTGGGCTTCGGCGGTCGGCATGACCGCTCCTTTCTCAGGTACGGGGCACTGCGTCACAGGCGGGTCAGGCAGGTGCGCCAGCCGCGGATCCCGCCGGCCAGGGCGGGCAGGGAGCTGTCGACCGTCACCGGGTCGATGGCGTGGATCAGCCAGCCGTCGGCGAACGCGGCACGGATCTCGTCAGGGGTCACCCGGTGCACGCGCCCGGAGCGGTTCGGCGGTTCGTCGCGGAAGGAGAGCAGGCAGCACTGCCCGCCCGGCGCGGTCACGGCACGCAGGCCGTCGACGTAGCGCGCGCGGTCCTGGCGCTCGGGCGGCCGTCGGGCGACCTGCACCCGGCCTCACGGGGTCCGGCACCTGTTCGCCGCCTACGACCTGGCCCGGGACTGGCTCTACGGCCGCATCAAGCCGAGGAAGAACCGGACGAGGTTCCTTCAGTTCTGCCGTTACCTGCGCAGCCTCTGCAGAAGTTCAACTCCCGCGCCAGCCACGGCAGCCAGGACCGATCCACCTTTGTTTCAGCCGCCGTCGGCGCGGTGGTGCGGGGAGAAATGGCGTGCGGGCTCACCGCGGTCTTCGGGCTCTTGTGCCACATGCCGACCTGGGCCGGCGCCGGACGGTTTCACCGGTACCTTCCGCGGTACTGGGCCGGTGAGCGGCCCATGTACCGAGTGAAGGCCGCGCTGAGAGCGGACGGAGAGCTGTATCCCAGGTCCGAGGCGATCTCCGCGATGCGGTGATCGCCGGTGAGCAACCGGTGGGCCACGACGTGCACGCGCCAGCGGGCGGCGTACTCCGCCGGAGGCATCTGAGGACTCCGACCGCGCCTACACCGTCGCGCGGCAGTTGCGGTCCGGAACGGTCGGCCACAACGGTGTCCGCACCGACGCGACGATCGCTTTCGGCGGCTTCAAGCAGTCCGGCATCGGCCGCGAAGGCGGCGTCGAGGGGCTGCGCCCGTACTTGGAAAGCAAGACGGTGCTGCTGGACCAGGCGCCGACGACGCTCGCCTGACGGGGGTCCCGCAAGCCCCGCCGGCCGTGCCCAAACCTCCACTTCCACAGCGCAGATACTGGTGCCGGCGAACATCTTGAGGAACGAACTGGCGATCACCATCGAACGCCCTTCCGACGTGGTCTGTGCCTACCTCGCCACCCCTGGCAACCACATGGGCCTACACCCCTCCGGGAGTACAGAGCTACCTGTCGAGTTCGGAGTGCCGGCAGGTTCGCCTGCGACAGATAGCCCGCCGCCCGCCGGAGCACCTCGTTCTCCTGTTCCAGCAGCCGGATCCGTCTGCGGGCCTCGCGCAACTCGGCCGACTCACCCGACGTCGTTGCGGGCCTGGTGCCCTCGTCGGTGTCGGCACGGCGCAGCCACTCAGCCGCTCGGGTCGTCCGAAGCCGCCTCGTTCAGCGCCGTGATATGGGCACACCCACCAGGAGCGGGCCCCTTTCTTTCATGCGCGGGCCGAACGGTGGTACACGGCCGCGCGGTGACCGGGCTGGACCGACCACCGCACGCCGTCACGCTCGCCGCAGCAGCCTGCGGGTCAGTACCACACCTGCTGGCCCTTGGTGATTGTGTCGTAGTAGCCCTGCCCGCCGCCGAGGTGCAGCAGGTGACGGGGGCGGGCGCTCTGCCCGCCGTAGACGCCGCCGGCCGCTGTCAGGGACGCGTTGTGCACCAGGGAGAAGTGCAGGTGCGGTGCGAAGCCGCCGGTGCCGCCCACGGCGCCGATCACCGTGTCGTTGGTGATGTTCTGTCCCTTGCTCACGTAGATGGCGCTGAGGTGGCACACCACGCTCCACCAGCCGCCGCCGTGGTCGACGATCACGTACTGACCGCAGGTCTCCCAGCCGCTCGGTGCCCAGCCGGCATACAGGACCGTGCCGGCGCCTCCCGGCGACAGCGCGGGGTCGCCCTGGTTCATGCCGAGGTCGATCGCGCAGTACTGGTTCATCTTGGTTGCGGTGCTGCAGTTGACGTGGTAGCCCTCGCCGTAGTAACTGCCGTTCTGCCAGGCGTAACCGGCGCGGTTGTTGGCCGCGGAGGTGAGCGGAGTCTGCAGGTACTTGGTTGACGGCCAGTCCACGCAGCCGGCCGCAAGCGGGGGCAGGCTGCCCGCGCCGCAGTGCGGGATGCCCGGGCTGTAGCCGTCGGCGCCGACCGTCGGGGTGTTCATGTACCAGTCGTAGACCCATGTGCCGTCGCCCAGTTGGTCCCAGGTGGTGAACGGCTTGCCGTTGTACACCTTGCCGTCCACCTGGTCCCCGTTGTTGACCTGGCACACCACGTTCAGCGATGTGCCGTTGGGGACGTAGCGCAGCACATGGTTGACATGCGGTTCGCTCTGGACGGCCAGGCCCTGGCTGTCCGCTCCGGTCACCTGATAGGTGGCGGCCTGGGCGGGCGAGACGATCCCGACGACCGCGGCCGTCAGCACCACGGCCAGGACGAGGCGTGCGACCAGGCGCGCGAACGCGCCAGGCGCTGCCGCCCGTTCTGCGGCGTGTCCTCTGCGGTTGGTTGAGAGAACGGTGCGTGGTGAAGGACGTTTCACTCTGCCTCCAGGAAGCTGATGGGCGGCAGTGGTCCGCGAAGTCGGGCCGCCGGCACGTGTATAGCCTGAGGTATCTCGCCCTTCGACGGACAAAAGCGACCGGTGAACAGCACTGAACACCATGGCGTTTGTGCTCACCTCTCTTTACTGTCTTCTCTCGTGCAGAGGGCACCGTCGTCTTTCGTGCAAAGCCGTTCGCTCTCAACCGCGGTAGCGACAGTGGCGTGATCCACTCTCCAGCCAGGAGGTGGGCAGGTGAACAATGCTGAACACCACTGGGCGGGATGCGAGGAGAGCCGTGGCCGGAAAGAGGAGAGCGGCCGTGTTTTCAGACGGTCCTCGGGCAGACCTCGCATGCCGGTTGCGAGAGTTGCGGGACGGCGCGGGAGTCACTTTGCGGGCGCTGGCTCAGCGCACGGGCTACTCCCCGGCCACCCTGTCCGCGGCGGAGAGCGGGCGCAGGGCACCGACTTGGGAGGTGACGGCGTCCTTCGTCCGGGCGCTGGGGCAAGAGCCCCTGCTGTGGCGCTCGTTGTGGGAAGCAGCCCAGAGCGACGGCGTTCCGGCCGGCTCGCCCCGCCCGCCAACGACGCCGTCAACGGACGCTTCCTTTCCGGTGTCCGGTGACTGGTTGGGCGCAGCCGTCGCGGTAACCGCCTTCTCCGATTCGGTCGGGCAGCCTTCCCCCGGCTCCGCATCCACCCGGCGACGCCGGATCAGTCTCACGTCGATCGAGGTGGTCGCCGCGCTTCTCGCCGCCGTGGCTACCAGTCTTGCGTTGGGCCATCCAGACGCGGCGGCGGAGCGGTCTTCGTCAGCCCGGCACGAGGGCGCGATCCGTAACGAGTGGCGCACACTGCCGGAGGCACGGTCCACCCCCGGCTCTCCCGCGGACGCCACCGACCCCATCGAGACCGGCTGCGGCTCACCCAACGTCGTGGCACAGGTCATAACGTTCGACGAAGTCCCCTTGCGACTGTCCAACGGCATGGACTTCGGCCGGCTCCTGCTGCGCCACCAACCGCGCTGCCGCACCAGTTGGGGGCTGGTCAAGGGGCCGCACAACGCCCAGCGCCGCGTGCATATCAGCGTGCGCCGCCCCCTGGATCACATCGTCGTGACCAGTTCCTTCGCCGGGCAGAGCGTGGACAGCTACGGTCAGCAACTGTCCACGGCCGCCGGCTGCGTGTACGTGGAGGCTTTCGTCGAGACGCCCGAAGGGCGGGGACCCACGGCCCGCACACGTTGCGCCTGACAACAGCCGACGAACCGCCATGCGGAGGGACACGTGCAGCCGGGTGCCGTCGTGCCGCAGGAAGGGCCGCCCGTAGCTCGAAGACGAGCTCGGCGAAGTGTTGGCTTGTTATACCCGTGAATGCAGGATGGGGCGGGGCGGCAAGATTCGGAGCAGTGTCACATCTCCATGGTGCCGACCACCACTGACGTTCCGTCAGCCCCTCTCAACCGCCCCAAGGCCGTACGCGGGCATCGCCTGGCGATGCGCATCTCCCCGGAAGTGAGGCACCCATGGCGCCGTACGACGTGAAGCGAGAGCGGAAGGAGTTCTACGCGCCCAAGAACACGGAGTGGGCCCTCGTGGACGTTCCTGAGCAGCAGTTCATCGCCGTCGACGGTGCGGGGAACCCCAACACGGCTCCCGCCTACGCCCACGCGGTCGAGGCCCTCTACACGGTCGCCTACACCCTCAAGTTCGCCGGCAAGCGCACAGCGGGCGGTGACTTCGTCGTCGCTCCGCTGGAAGGGCTGTGGTGGGCTGACCGGCCCGAAGCCTTCACCAGCGGAGCCAAGGACGCCTGGAACTGGACCATGCTCATCAGCATGCCCTCCTGGATCACCAAGGGGATGATCGAGGACGCCAAGCAGACCGCGCTGGCCAAGAAGAAGATCCCCACGATCTCCCAGCTCCGGCACCTCACCCTCCACGAAGGCCCCAGCGCCCAGGTGCTGCACATCGGCTCCTACGACGACGAGGCACCCGTGCTGCACGAACTCCACCACTCCTACCTCGACGCCAACGGCCTGCGTCCATCGGGCCTGCATCACGAGATCTACCTCAGCGACCCCCGAAAGACCGCCCCCGAGAAGCTGAGGACCATCTTGCGCCAGCCGGTCGAAGGCCTCGACAGGTAGCCGCATGGCCGCTGCCGTGCTCGCACCCGTCCGCACGACGGCCCGCTCAGTAGTGGTGGAGCCCGGCCGGCCATGAAGCCTCAGGTCGTCTGCCGGCGCGGTCGACGGATCCCGTTCTCGCTCCACGCCGGGCCGAACCGGGACCGCTGGGAATCCTTCCCGGCGCGTAACGACCGCTGAGGGTGTCTGACCGCGCCCGCACTGTCGCAGAAACCTCCCGCAGGTGTTCGCATCCCACCCCTGGCCACGGACCGTGAGGACCGGCCTGTTCACCGAGGGTGCCGACAGCGTTCCACGGCGGCAGGCGTGGCCGGCACGACGTTCGACGGCCCGTCCGTGGCGCCTGTTGCATGGCGGGCAAGCGGCATCGACCGATCGGCCATTGAGGCGGTGAGCGCGGCGGCCGTGCTGCCGACGCCGACTGCTGCGGGAGTGACTTCAGCCCGAGCCGGGCGGCGGCGATGTCCTGCCGTCGTCCGGCTCCGCGGATGTCGGATGCGGCGCCTCCTCGAACGACTTCCGCCGCGGCAGCCTCTCCGCCTTCGCCACCCCGGCAGCAGCCCGAGCCAACTGCGCTCGCAGCTGATCGAACGCTGCCGGCCCCGACAGCTCCCGCAATCTGCGACTCCTGCTCATACCGGCCCAACGCCCCGGCACACCGCACGTAACCACAATGCACCCGAACGGAGCACCGCCGCAGGAAGATC
The DNA here is from genome assembly GCF_044743035.1 of Streptomyces sp. NPDC087787. Taxonomy (NCBI): domain Bacteria; kingdom Bacillati; phylum Actinomycetota; class Actinomycetes; order Kitasatosporales; family Streptomycetaceae; genus Streptomyces; species Streptomyces sp. NPDC087787. Next base: position 213,363 of record NZ_JBIUVQ010000003.1, on the reverse strand, counting down.
AGCGTCCACTGCCACGGCAGTCGCTTGTAGCAGCACAGAGCGGCGCGGGTCCGAGAAAGGCAAGGTGGTCGCGGAGTGGCAGAACGCTCTGACGCCACTGCTGCCCGTGGCAGCGCGGTGGGTGGTGTAGACGCCGATCGCCACTGCGGCAGCGTCGTGCCGCGTGTGCTTGGGCGTCTGCGTCATCGTCGGCTCGTCGGTCAGCAGTCGCCCGCCCAGCGGTCTCACACCGCAATCTCCGTGTCTACTGCGGCAGGTTGGCCTTGGCCGCCTCGCGGAAGATGTCTCCGCACGTGGGGGAGGGCACCGACTCGCGGGCTGCAAGAACGGTCAGCGTATGGCGTACTTCCGTGCCCAGCCGAAGGAGTCGGAGGCTGGCCCGGCCGCCCTGGTAAGCGTGCAGGCGGAGGACTTTGACCGCGATTTCGTCGCGGTCGTCGGCGAAGGTCTCCGGGAGCCCGGCGAGTAGTTCGAAGTCTTGCTTGCCGGTCGCCGCGTCGGCCACGGCGCTGAGGGGCAGGGTCTCGAACTCTGATGCGGACGAGGAAGTGTCCACCGCGACAGCGTGGGCGGCCAAGGCCGCGAAGACCTCCATGAGTCGCTCCCCCACCGCCACGTCAATGCCCCAGAGGTGCAGCCGGTCTCGGCGGCGGTCCTGGCGCCACGGCTCCTGGTCCAGCAGTGGCAGCAGGGCGCGACCCAGGTACGCGCAGCGACGCCACAGCGTGTCGTGGTCCGAGGCCATGAGCGATCCTCTCCGCAGTAGTTGGAGGGCCTGCCGCCCGAGCCACGCAGGCCCTCCGACTTCCCACTACACGCAGGCCAGGTACAGGACGGGGGACCCCGCCTCGGCGGTTGACGGTTCTACCGCCCGGCACACGAGTCGGGAGCCTCCTCCAGGGCCGCCGCGTCGAGGGCCATGGTCAGCCGGTCGAGGCGGGTGCGCAGCTCGCGGACCTCGTCGAGGGTGAAACCGGTCGCCGCGCCGATACGGTGCGGCACCCGGAGCGCGCGCTCGCGCAGTGCAGCGCCCTCCTCGGTGAGCCGTACCTCGACCGAACGCTCGTCGCGCGCGCTGCGCTCCCGATGCACCAGGCCGGCCGCCTCCAGCCGCTTGAGCAGCGGGGACAGGGTGCCGGAGTCCAGCCGCAGATGCTCCCCGAGCCGCTTCACGGGCGTGTCGCCGTGCTCCCAGAGCACCAGCATCACCAGATATTGCGGGTAGGTCAGCCCGAGTTCCTTCAGGATCACGCGGTACACGCCGTTGAAGGCGCGCGAGGCGGCATGCAGCGAGAAGCAGATCTGGCGGTCCAGACGCAGCCACTCCTCGTCCGGCCGGGCGCTGGGCGGAACCTCGGTAGTCATACGGCCAGGATAACCGGACACCACGCCATTTGATTGTGCACAACTCAATTGTGTGCTCTACTTGTGTGCGCAATCGATTCTCGTCTCGCTTCGAGAGGACTTGGTCCCCCATGGACACGCTCTACACCGCCGTCGCCACCGCCACTCACGGCCGGGACGGCCGCGCCGTCAGCTCCGACGGCAAGCTCGACCTGCAGCTCGCCGTCCCAGTGGAGATGGGCGGCTCCGGGCAGGGCACCAACCCCGAGCAGCTGTTCGCCGCGGGGTACGCCGCCTGCTTCGCCGGTGCCCTCGGCGTGGTCGGCCGGCGGGCGAAGGTGGATGTCAGTGATGCCGCGGTCACCGGTGAGGTCGGCATCGGCAAGCAGGGCGAGGGTTTCGCGCTCGCCGTCACCCTCCGCGTCGAACTGCCCGACGGCATCGACGAGGCCACCGGCCGCAAGCTGGTCGAGCAGGCCCACCAGGTCTGTCCGTACTCCAACGCCACCCGCGGCAACATCCCGGTGGACCTCGTTGTCGAGTAGGTACTCCTAGCGGAACCAAGCCCCGCGAACCAGCGTTGGGCGCCGAGTCCGGAGCCGTGCTCGCGGTGCCGGGGCGGGCGATCAGTGGCTTCACGCCGAGATCCAGGACCAGGCGGCGGTACTTGTCCCGGTCGTAGCCGCGGTCGTCCGGCACCACGCCCGGGCGGCGTCGTGGCCGGCCGCGCTTGCCCCGCACCGGCGTGCGCCAGTACTCCGGCGGCGGCGCGTCCCCGGCCACGCCGGGCCCACGGTGCGGGGCCGGCGGCACCGCGGGGCCCGCCACTCGCGCTGCAGCCGGCGCGGCCGCCGTCCGTTCGCCGGCGAGTTGCTCGGCCGTCCGGTGCCAGGGCCCGTTCGGGGACTGAGACCGGATCGTGGGCGGCACCGGGCCCGCGACGTGGAGGTACCGGCGAAACCGCCCTGTCCCGCCCCGTCAGACGGTCAAGCCCGCGGACTCCCGCCCGCGGCCGGCGCGAGTGCGCACAGGGAGCGTCACGCCGGCGCCCCCGGCCGGCACGTTCGGAGACGGCGAGGGCTCAGTGGACCTCGACGCCCGGGCGGTCGGCCCGCACCGACCGCCCCGCGGCGCAGGAGGAGGCCCTCCTCGACCTGCTCACCCCCGCGGAGCGCGAACGGCATGCCGCGATGCCGCATGCGGCGCGCTCCCCGTACGTCACGGCCCACGCCCTGCTCCGCCTCGGTGTGGCCCGGGTTCTGAGGGTGGCACCGCATCGCCTGCACATGGCGCGGGACGCCGTCGGCCGACCGGTGGTACCCGCCGCCCCCTGGCTGCGACTGAGCCTGTCCCACACCAAGGGCGCCGTTCTGGCGGGCTGTTCGGCAACGGGCCCGCTGGGCGTGGACATCGAGCGGGTCCGCCCGGTGCGCAGGGAACGGGAGCTGGCCGCCCGCGTGCTCGACCCGGCGGACTTCTCGCGTTGGTCGCGACTGACCCGCCCGGCGGACCGGCTCGCCCTGCTGGCCCGCGATCAGCGCCGGCGCGAGCTCGCCGCTGCCACGGCACAGCACGATGTCGGGCCGGTGCTCGGCGAGCAGTTCGCGGGCCGCCACCGGTCCGCTGCACGCCCAGCTGTCCTGGACCGAGGGCACCGTGCGCAGCATGCTGGTGACCCCGCACCGTACCAACTCGTTCTCGAGCACCACGAGCACCGACGTCCGCGCCGGTCCGGGCGCCACGGCCTGCGTCTGTGTCTGCGTCTGCGTCTGCGGCATGGTCATCCCCGGTCCCGGATCAGCGCCCAGGTCAGGGCCGCGACCTCGGCCACGCTCATGCCGTCCTCGCCTTCGCCGTCGAACTCGCCACGGGCCCAGCGGCCGATGACCGCCAGCATGGCCCCGCTGAGGAAGTGCGCGCGCACCAGCAACGCCGTCTCGTCGAACGCGCCCGCGGGGGTCTCGGTCAGCAGCTGCTCGAACCAGGCCTGCGCCAGCAGGCGTTCGAGGCGGGCGGCGAAGCGTGGACTGCCGTCCTCGCCGAGCATCCGGCGGTAGACGGCGCGGTGATTGTCGATCTGTGTGAACAGGCTGACCAGATGCACCGGAGCGGTGTCGGACAGGGTGTGCTCGTCCGCGAGCAGCCGACAGGCGCGGGCCGCCTCGACCACACCCTCCATCGTCGACTCGGTGGCGTCGAGCAGCAGGTCCTCACGGTCCTTGTAGTGCAGGTAGACCGTGGCCCGGTTCACCTCCGCGCGCTGGGCGATGTCGCTCATGGTGATGCTGTCCAGGTCCTTGTCCATCGAGAGGTCCAGGACGGCGGTACGCAGCAGCGCCCTGGTCCGCCGGGCGCGAGGGTCGAGTGAGGTGCCTCGGGTGCTCGAGTTGTTCGCCATGGGGCCACGGTTCCACATCGCGTGACGTAAATGCAACGCCTGTTTGTTAAGCGACATGTGTCGTACAGTCGGGGAGAGTCGGCCGCGCCAGGCCGTGCGCAATCCCCGCAGACCTTCCTCCCTTCTCTCTGACAAGGAACAGTCGAGATGAGCGCGATATCCCAGGCCTACATCGTCGACGCGGTACGCACCCCGGTCGGCCGCCGCAAGGGCGGCCTCGCGGGCGTCCACTCCGCGGACCTCGGTGCCCACGTCCTGAACGCCCTGATGGACCGCACGGGCATCGACCCCGCCGCCGTCGACGACGTCGTCTTCGGCTGCCTCGACCAGCTCGGCTCGCAGTCCGGGGACATCGCCCGCACCAGCTGGCTGGCCGCCGGACTGCCGGAAAACGTGCCGGGCGTCACCGTCGACCGCCAGTGCGGCTCCTCCCAGCAGGCCGTGCACTTCGCCGCGCACGCGGTCATGAGCGGCCTGTCGGGGCTCGTCGTCGCCGGCGGCGTGCAGAACATGTCCCAGATCCCGCTCACCGCGGCGGCCCTCGTCGGCGGCCAGTTCGGCCACCCGGACCCCTACTCGGGCTCCCGCGGCTGGCGCAAGCGGTACGGCGACCAGACCGTCAGCCAGTTTCCCGCCGCCGAGCTGATGGCCCGCCACTGGGACATCTCCCGCGCGGAGATGGAGGAGTTCGCCCTGGCCAGCCACCGCCGGGCCGCCCAGGCGGTCGACTCCGGCTGGTTCGAGCGCGAGATCGAGCCCTACGACGACGGCGAGCACGCCCTCGCGGTTGACGAGGGCCCCCGCCGTGACACCAGTCTCGAGTCGATGGCGCAGCTGAAGACCCTGGACCCCGCGGGACGGATCACCGCCGCCACCGCCTCCCAGATCTCCGACGGTGCGGCCGCCCTGCTCATCGCCTCCGAGGAGGCAGTGCGCGAGCACGGCCTGACCCCCCGGGCCCGTATCCACCGGATGACCGTCCTGGGCGACGACCCGATCATGATGCTCAAGTGCCCCGATCCCCGCCACCCGCAAGGCACTCGCGGACGCCGGCCTCACCGAGGACGACATCGACGCCGTCGAGATCAACGAGGCCTTCGCCTCCGTCGTCCTGGCCTGGCAGCGTGAGATCGACATCGCACCGGAGCGGGTCAACCCCGTCGGCGGCGCGATCGCCCTCGGTCATCCCCTCGGCGCCACCGGCGCCCGGCTGATGACCACGATGCTGCACCACCTGGAACGCACTGGCGGCCGCTACGGCCTGCAGACCATGTGCGAGGGCGGCGGCCAGGCCAACGTCACCATCGTCGAACGCCTCTGACAAACACCCGGGCGGCCCCGGCACCTCACCGGCGGTTTCCACCAGGGCGCCGCGGACGGGTTCGGGGTGCGGCCAGGGGCAGGTGCGGGAGCGCAACGCAGCGGGCGGCGCGGTCGACCGGGGTGCCGATCGCCGAGGCGCCGTCCTCGCCGATGACCGCACGGGCACCGGGACGGCGCAGAAGGCGGCACCATGGAGTTGATCGATGGTGCCGCCCTGTTCTTGCCCGACGCGTTGCGTCCGTTACGCCGGCGCGGTCCGAACCTTTTTCCGCGCGCGCACGAGACGGCATGGGCGTGGGCTCACGCGACGACGTCACCGGGCGAATGCCGACGGAGGTCAGCCGGCCCTGCCGTACTCGGGATTCATCGCCGCGGCGATCCGCAGATGCGGCGCGGCCTCCTCCCGCGCCCCCTGACGCTCCAGGGTCCGGCCCAGCAGCAGCCGGACGTACGCGTCGTCAGGGTTCTCCGCCACCAGCGTCTCCAGCCCGCTGCGTGCCCGCGACAGCTGCGCCGAGTGGAAGTGGGCACGCGCGGCGAGCATCCGTACGCTCCGCTCCTCGGGGTACTCCGCCATCAGCGCGCCCAACAGCGTCAGGCAGCCCAGCGGATCGCCCTTGTCGAGCAGCGCCTCGGCCAGCCTCAGCCGCTCGACCTCGGCCGGCAGTTCACGCCGCGGCTCGGCCACGGCCCGCGCCACGAACCGCGCGATCACCTCGGGTGCGTGCGCCCCGGCCAGCGCCTCCCCGCCGATCACCAGGGTCGGCGAGGTCGTCACCCCGATCGCCTTGCCCCGCAGCAGGGTCTCCCGTACGTACTGCTCCGCCCCGCCCTCGCCCAGAAGCCGGGCCCCCTCGGCGAACCCGGCCGCGGAGGCGATCTCATAGAGCGTCTCCGCCAGGCTGATGTCCCTCTGCTCCACGAAGTGGGCCCGCAGCACCCCCTCCAGTACGACGTCCTGAAGGGCGGCTCCACCCTGTTCGTACGCCAGGGCGATCAGTCGGTGCGCATCATGACTCGAGGGCCGCCACGCGGCGCCCCAGCGCGGTCCAAGCCCCTCGGCGGCGGCGATCTCCGAGACCCTGACCCGGTTCTCGGCTGCGGTCATCCCGGACGCGCAGCCTTGCAGCGCCGCATCCACCACCGGATCCCGCAGCACCTCCTCCAGCGGCTTCGCCCGCGCAGGCGCCATCGGGTCGATCCGGAACGGCCGCCACACCACCTCTACGGGCTCGCCGTCCCACTCCTCGAGCGCCACTGCCAGCCGCCGTTTGCCGATGTACGCCCAGGCGCAGACCACGTCCGCCCACACTTCGATGTGCCTCATGCCCCCAAGTTATTCAACGCGTGTCGCTTATTCAACATCCGTCGCACATGCTGACCGGAAAGGGAATCGCCTCCGGCGTGAACGCTGACCCTCCGCCACCGGGGTGTCGGCGGGCTTGGGGTCCGGTCGCTGTGGGGCGGGATGCGTCGGAGACTGGATATGAGAGCTCGCCGACGCCCCGCCCAGGAGCACAGGAACGGCAGGGTAATGACACGCGATCGCGCACCTCTGGTCAGCTGGAGCCGATGGCCTTTTCTCGTGCCTGCCGCGGTGCTCCTCGTCGCGGTCGTCGTCGACGTACTGACCCCGTCAAAATTCAGTGTGTTTCCGCTGCTGTCGGCAGCCCCCGTACTGGCCGCCCCCGTGTACTCGTTGGCGGGCACGATCGCCACCGGTATCGCGGCAGAGCTGATCGGGACAATCCTGACGTACTCCAAGAAGGGGGACGTAGCCTTTACCGACTACGCCGTCCAGTTCACGAGCATCGCGGTCCTGACCCTTCTGGCCGCGATCCTCAACCAGGTAATGGCCAGAGACCGCAAACAGTTGAAGGACACCCGCGAGGTGGCCGAGGCCGTCCAGCGAGCGGTGCTCCCCGCCTCCCCTGACCGGGTCGGGCCGCTGGACGTGGCCTCCCGGTACCGGGCCGCTGCGAAGGAGGCCGCCATCGGCGGCGACCTCTACGCCATCCATCCCACACCCGACAGCGTTCGGATGATGATCGCCGACGTGCGGGGGAAGGGACTGGGGGCGGTCCAAACCGTCAACAGGCTGCTCGGCACCTTCTACGAGGCCGCGACTCACATCCCCGGCTTGACCGACGTGGTCGACCGGCTGGAGGAGCTCATGCAGAGGGTCAATGCCGAGACGGAGGAAGGCCTTGAATCCTTTGCCACCGCCGTCCTCATCGACGTCCCCGACGACGGCTCCGCCATATACGTGATCAATCTGGGACACCCTGCGCCGCTCCTCGTCCACCGGGGCCGCGCGAGACCACTGGAGCCGGCCGCCCCGTCCCTGCCCCTGGGCCTGGGCAACCTGGGCCGCAACCGGGTACCGGTCGATCGGTACACACTGCCGCACGACGCGACCCTGGTGCTGTTCACTGACGGCCTGGTGGAGGCACGCGACCGCCACGGCACCTTCTACGACCCCGTGCCATTCCTGTCCCGTCCCCTCCCGGCGGACCCCGGTGTGATCCTGGACGCTCTCCTCGCCGACCTGACCCGGTACACCGAAGGACACCTGGACGACGATGCCGCCCTCATGGCCGTCACCCGCCCGCCGGACGCGTCCGGATGACGCCGCCGGAGCGCTGACGAGGCGCAGGGCGAGCGCGGGTCGCTTGCAGCTCGGCCCGCTCACCACACCCCGGACGCGTTGGACCGGATGGTGAGCGACGCATGCCACGCGCTGTTCCGCGACGAACGGTCCTCCAGCCCCAACTCGCCGAGGATCGGCGACATGCTCGTCTCCGATCTGGCCGAAACCGGCCTGGACTCGGACGCACAGCCTGCTGGGCATCGGGGCCCGGCTCACCGTGGTCCCCGGTTCCTCCGGGTACCGGCACCGCACGGATGGGACGGAGCGGCCCGCGTCCGACACCACTGCTCTCATCGCGGTCGACACGGACATCGACACGTTCGCGCCCCGCACGATCTCCTTGACCACGTCGTCCAACGTCGTCCAACTCGCGACGCGCGGCCCGGATCTCCTCGGCCTGGCCGTCGCAGGACACGGGGTCACCCTCCTGTCGGCGCCACGCCCTGGTCACCGATCCCGTCGTACATTCCTGTGGCCTGCTCCAGTCGCAGCACGGCCCGTTCGTAGCGGCTGGCCAGGTCGGGGCGAGCCGTGCGCAGCGTGTCCACGGCGAACCGCCCGCGGTCCAGGGCCTCGGCGAGGATGACGGCACGCACCGTCTCCAGGACGACGGCCGCGTGCTCCGGGTCGCCCGTCGCCGCGTGGACACGGGCCGACCGCCGCGCGACGGCGGCGGCCTCGACCAGCACGGTCTCCTTGTCCGCGCGGGCGATCTGGGTGACGGACATCTGGTGCAGCAGGCGGAGCATCCAGTCGTACGCCTCGGCTGCCTCGCGAGGCCGACGGCTGTCCCAGGCCCGCTGGGCCCAGTTGCGGGCGGCGTCCAGCGCGGTCGTGGGCATGATCGGGGCCAGGGTCCGCACGGCCTGCCGGGACCGGTTCGACGCCTCGGCCCAGTCGTCGCTCAGGCCCGTCACGGCGGCGCGCATGTGCAGCATCTGGGCGAGCCCGGCTTCGGCGTGCGCCCGCTTCGCGGTTCCCTTCCGCAGCCGTTCGGTGTCCGCCGTACGCAACTCCAGCGCCCGTGCGAAGTCCTCGGCACGGCCGTCCCTGACCCCGCGCAGCACCAGTGCCTCCGCGTAACGCAGGCGTGCCGAGGGAATGATGTCCCGCCGCTGACCGGGGGAGCGCAGGACAACCTCCAGCAGACGGACGGCCTCGTCGACGTCGCTCGGATCGGGTTCGGAGGTCTCCGCGTAGCGGTGGTACAGGCACTGCGCCAGCGTCACCGCGGCCCCCGCCTCGTGCAGGCCGACGGCCGTACGCCGCGCCTCGCGGGCCAACCGCACAGCCTCCTGCACGTCCTGGTCGGCGCGCTCCGGCTGGGCGCGCCGCCGGTGGTGGGCGCGGGCCAGGCGGTGGTGCGCGGCGTCGCAGAGCATCGGAGCCCGTTTCGGGTCGTCCGGCGCCATGGCCCGGAGGTTCCGTTCGGCCAGCGCGATCGCCCGGTCGGCCTCCGACAGCCGTCCGGTGAGAGCCACCGAAAGGGCGGACCGGGTAGCCGCCAGCTGGGTGGACAGACCGGACGAGGCCAGGCCGGGCGACAGCCGGCCGTCGGGCCCTCCCGCGGGTTCCGGCACGGTGTCCAGCGCGGTCGGGTCCGTGCCGACCCGGATCACCTCCTGGCGTGCCGCCTCCAGGTTGGTCTCCAGCGCGGCGGTGAAGCCGACGATGGTGGAGTCACCGTCCGTCCGCGCCAGTTCCTCCATCAGATCCACCGCCCGCGCGGCGTCCGCGGGGTCTCCGGTGACCCGGCGGCTGCGCTCCAGCAGGGCGGTCGCCAGTGCCATCGCCAACGGGGTGCGTTCCTTGTCCGGGAGCGGGACCTCGAGCGCCCGGCCGAGGTGGTCCAAGGCGTTTGCGAGGTCGTCCGGGTGGTGGCGGAGCTCGTGCAGGGCCAGCTGAGCCTGTCCGATACGGCCGAGAATGTCCGCGTGCCGCGTGGACCCCTCACGCAGGCCGTCCAGCAGACCCCGCCACACCTCCACCGCCTCCTCCTGGTCCCGCGCCGTGCGGCCGTAGGAGAGACAGCCCGCGAGGTTCTGGCTCGCCGTACGCCGCTGCGAGAGCCCCTCGGGCACGAGACGCAGCGCGTCACGGGCTGCCTGTACCGCGTCCTCCCAGTGGCTCCGGTCTCCCGTGCAGCGGTACGCGGCCAGATGCGCCTGGCTCAGGTTCGTCCGGGCGACCGCGTGTCGCAGCTTCGACGCGTCGGGGCCGGGCAGCGCCGCTCGTGCGCGGCGCAACAGTTCCGGTACGCGCTCGCACGGAACCTCTTCGTTCAGCAGCCGGTCCAGGTCCACCTCGGTCCCTCTCAGCGCATGCGCGGCCGACGACAGACACGGAACCATCAAGTATCGCCAGGAGTCGCCCTGGTGTGACCGGAATCGCGAACTCTGCCGCCCAGAAGGTGAGTTCTTGAGGAACGTAGGACAATACATCCCCGAACGCCGCTACAGTGCGGCCCCGGAAGGCGCGTCACGATGTCAACATCGCAAGAGCGGCACACGCACGAGCGCCGGTGGGGGGACCATGGCCGCCATATCAGGCCCAGCGGACGGGGAATCGGCAAGGAGGTCCCGGGAGGACGGCCCGGCCGTCGCCCCGGAGGACGCCACGCGGCACGATCCCGTGGACGGTGTGGGTGCTCGGGCCGGCCGTACCGACGCCACCCGACGGGACGTCGATCCCGCCGCGGGCACGGGGGCAGGGGACGCCACGCGCGTCGACACCCGGCGTCAGGGGTCCGCCGGGAGCGGGTCCCGCACGGACGCGGACCCCACGGCGAACTGGATGCACGTGCCGGCCGTCATCATGGAGCGCTACGAGGTCGTCAAGCCGCTGCGCCCCGGCGGCGAGACCCTCGCCGTACTGCACGCCAGGGACCGCCTGGACGGCTCGGAGTGGGTGGTGAAGCTCTACCGGGGCTCGCTGCGCCGCAACACCCCGGTGATGACGGCGCTGAAGGAGGCGGACCACCCGCACGTCGTCCGGGTTCGGGACTTCGGTACGTCACGGGACACGCACGGCACCGACTGGCCCTGGGAAGTACTGGAGTACGTGCCCGGCGGCTCGCTCGACGTGATGCTGCGGGAGAACGGCGCGTTCCCCGAGGACGACGTGCGCGCGGTCCTGACGCAGACTGCCGAGGCACTGCACTATCTGCACACCGAACTGCGCGTCGCCGATCGCCGGGGCGCGGCGCACCGGGACGTGAAACCCGCCAACATCCTGCTGCGCCGCCAGAACGGCCCCATCGAGGTGGCCCTGGCCGACTTCGGACTCGTCGCGGAGACGCGCGAGACCCGGCAGACCGACCTGGCGGCGGGCAGTTGGATGTACCAGGCACCGGAGACCTTCTACCGGCCGGACCGGCGCCCCGCCCAGGACTGGTGGTCGCTCGGTGTGCTGGTCGTCCGCATGCTCACCGGACGGAACCCCAATGACGGCGGCGCCGGGGACTGGTCCGGACCGCAGGGGCTCTTCGAGCATCTGACCACGCACGACGTCGACCTCAGCGGCGTCGAGGACCAGCGCTGGCGGCTGCTCTGCGCGGGGTTGCTGACCCGCGCGCCCGAACACCGCTGGGGTCACGCGCAGGTGCGTACCTGGCTCAACGGCGGGAGCCCCGAGGTGCACAGCGCACCGGCGTCCCCGGGCGGCAAGCCCCTGCGGGTCGGCGGTGAGACCTACTACGACCTGGAGAGCCTGGCCGAGGCCATGGCGGAGGCGACCTGGCCCGTGGCCAACAGCCCGTTCCTGTCCGCCGAATGGCTCACCGCCCTGCGCGCCTGGCTGGAGAGGGAATTCAACGGCGGTGGCGTCCCCGGTGAACTCGTCGACCACCCGGCCCAGGACGCGCGGGCCGCGGCCGTGCGGGCGGCGGCGTTCCGGGCGGCGGTCCTCAAAGAGGCCCTGCCGAGATTCGCCGGCCACCATGCCGACGCGGCCGGGCTGACCGCGCTGGCGGCAGCCTCCGCCCCCGAGAACCGGCAGGCCATCGCCGTGATCAGCGGCGACCTGCTGCACATCTTCGCGTCCTACCCCTGCGCCACCCCGACCGCACCCGGCCACCGGCGGTGCGACGGAGGGTGCCGGGTCCTCGCGCGCGCCGCCGAGACGTTGCCGGAGGAAGAGGCGAGGCTCAGGCGCGAGATCGGGGGCCTGAAATCCCGGGTCGGGAGCACCGCGTCGGCGGGCCTGGCCGACGCCCTGCGCGGACTGCACCAGGACCGTGAACTACGCGTCCTGTGCCTGCGGGGCGTGCTCGACCCGGCGACTTTGCAGCGGCTGCGAGCGAGCATCCGTGTCCAGAGGGCGCGGTCCGGATTGCGGTCCTGCGCCTGGTGGATGGAGCTGTCGGCCAAGGCCCTGCGCGACCAGGACTCGTCAACCCTCCTTCTGCTCGCCCGGGTTCTGCTGCCGCAGGCGAAGGCCGAAGGGGCCATGGAGCTGCGCAGGCCGGGCGGAGCCAGGGAACGCCGGCGCGCCCGGGCCAAGAACACCGCGCTTCGCGTGCGGACGCACGCGAAGCGGTTGTCGGGCGACCTCCTCACCGCGGCCCTGCTCTTCTGTGCCTCGCTGCTCGCGCTGTACGCGGCGGTCGTGGCCTGGTTCACCTGGTCCGGGGACCGCCCCGAGACCGACCTCGGGAAGTACGCGACGACGGCCGCGCAGCTCCAGTACACCCTGAGCGTTCCGCTGGCCGCGGTGCTGCTCTCGCTCGTCCTGCTCCAGCGTGATCCCGCTCCGGCGGCCAAGGCCGGAGCCTGGTGCGTCGCGGCGTCCGGCGTCGCGGCCGCCCTGACCCTGTGGCACGGTCATCGGGGTGACATCCGCTTCCCCTACCTGCCCGGAGCGAACTTCAAGGACTCCCTGCTGGACCTGGAGACCCTGCCGGGCGTCCACGACCACCCCGGGACCACCGCCTGCGTCGCCGCCGTGATCGTGCTGGTCCTGCTGTTCGGCGTCGGCAAATGGGCGGGCCGACGTCCCGCACGCCGCTTCACCGCATCCGCGACGTGGACGGTCTGGGCCCGCGCGGTGACGACCCTGGTGGTCGTGGCGATGCTGGTCGGTCCCGCCTTCGACTGGTGGCCGACGGATCTCGTACCCGCCGAGACGAAGGAGCTGTGGTGACTGACCGGCCGGACGAGGTGCCGTCTTGAGCTCGATGGGAGCTGCTTCCTACCGGGTGGAGACCCCGGAGGAGATCGAGGCCGGACGGCGACGGGCGGCCCGCGAGCGCTACCACCTCGCGGCGGTCCGGCACGCGGCGCTGGTGACCGAGAGCGCCGCCTACCGCGCCTCGTACGGCAGGGCGATCTCCGCGGTCCGGCGGGCCGGTGAACCGTCCCCGCACGCCTCGGCGGACGACCTGGAAGCGGCGGCCGCGCGCCTGGACGCCGAGCGTGAACAGGCCCGAGCTGTCCTCGACGGCCAACTGACCGAGGCGTTCCGGATGTCGCTGTTCGCCATGGCGACCCGCCCCGCCCCGCGCGTCGCCCGCCGCGCGCCGACGGCGTCCAGCAGTGCCCGACAGTCCCAGGAGACACGCCTCCGCCAGGAGCGGGAGTCCGCCGCCCGCGTACAGCGACTGGCGGAGCGGGCCGCGGTCCTGCTGGCCCGGCTGCCCGCCGCCGCGCCCGCGCAGTTGCGGGAGGCTTGCCGGGCGGACGCCGCCGAGATCGCCTCGGCCAGTGAGCAGCGGGCGCGCCTCGTTCTCGCGTCGCTGGAGGACCGGGTCCGCGCCGCCGAACGCACACAGCGGGCCGTCGACGCAGCGGCCGAGCAGGCCGCGGTGCTCGTGGCACGCCTGCGGGACGTGCCGGGGGCGCAGGCCGTTCAACTGGCCCGCAGGCTCACCGAGGTGATCGAGGAACGGCAGGAGGAGGTGCCGCGGGCCCTCGCCGCGGAGGTCGAGCAGGCGGTGGCCGACGCCGATGCCGCACGCACCCGCCGGATCGCCGCCCAGGCTCTCGCCAGGGTACTGGTGGATCTGGATTACCACGTCGCGGAAGGGTTCGAGACCGCGCTCGTCGACCAGGGCACGGCCGTCGTCGGACTGCCCGGCGAACCGGGATACGGGCTGAAGGTCCTGTTCGACCGGGGGAGCAGCCGACTGGCTCACATCGTCGTACGCGACGTGGAAGCGGACGGGGGAGAGCACGCCGACCGGCGGGCGCAGCAGGCGTTCTGCGACGGACTCGGCGCCCTGCGCAACGGACTCGGCCGCCACCACGTGCAGTTGAAGGAGACACAGCGGGAGGAACCGGGGAGGCGGCCGGTGCCCAGGGTCGCCGCGGGCACCGTGCCCCGGCGTGACCAGGAGCAGGCCCGGGAGCACGGTGGAGAACGGGAGGCATAGGCATGTCCGACACGTATGCGACGGCCGGCGGACGGACCGGGAAGCCGTATCCCGAGCGCTCCGGCCGCACGGAGGATCCGCGACCAGCGTGGGTGCGGGAGGTGGAACTCGCCGTCAGCGCGCACCCACAGATCCTGCTCACCGGAAACGTGCACGACCAGTACCTGCTGCCCGACCCCGAACTCGACGGACGCCCGCGGTACATGCACCTGGTGGAGGTGCTGGCCACCGTCCTCGCGCAGCGAGGCTACGCGGGGCTGCTGAGCTGCGCCGGCGGGGAGGGCCTCGACCTCGCGTGGCCCGAGGGCACCCGACCGGACGCGGTACAGCAGGTGCTGGCCCGCGCGCAGGCCGACCTGGGACACCATCTGTCGCTGGGGCAACTGCGGGAGGTCGTGGCCGCCGTCGCCGGAGAACATCCGCCAAGGTCCGCACCGGTCGCCTTCGTGATCACGGATGCCTCCCGGCTGCTCTCCGGCGAGCAGGCCACGGCCGAGGAGCGGCTCTTCCTCTCGGTCGCGGACCGACTGGCCTACCGGGCCATCCCGTCCGAAGCCGGATACCCCGTGGTCTTCTGGGTGCTCGACCGGATCAACGACCTGCCCAGCTGGTTCACCACGGGGAACCACACCCTGAGGGTGACCGCGATCCCCGAGCCCGACCTCGGCACCAGGCAGCGCGCGGCGGCTGAGTACGCCCCACGAATGCTGAACGCGCCGGCCGATCCGGGGCAGCGGAGCGACCTCGCCCGGAGATTCGCCGAGGCCACACACGGCATGCGCCTGCGGCAGATGCGCGACGTGGTGGAACTGGCCCGCGCCGCGGACATCCCGGCCGCGCGCATCGAGGACGCCGTACGCACCTTCCGGGTGGGAGTGCCCGACAACCCCTGGCAGCATCCGACCCTGCGCACCCGGCTGGCCGGCGCCGAGGAGTCGCTGGGGCACCGGGTGCTCGGCCAGCCGGACGCGGTACGGCGTGCCGTGGACATCGTGGCCCGTTCGGTGACCGGCCTCGCCGGAGCGCAGAGCGGAGGTACGGGCACCAAGCCGCGCGGTGTGCTGTTCTTCTCGGGCCCGACCGGTGTGGGCAAGACCGAGTTGGCCAAGGCGCTCGCCGGTCTGCTCTTCGGTGACGAACAGGCGTATCTGCGCTTCGACATGAGCGAGTTCTCGGCGGAGCACTCCGAGGCCAGGCTGATCGGCGCACCCCCGGGCTACGTCGGCCACAACGCAGGCGGCGAACTCACCAACGGCGTCCGTGAACAGCCGTTCCGGGTGGTCCTCTTCGACGAGATCGAGAAGGCCCACCCGCGGCTGATGGACAAGTTCCTCCAGATCCTCGACGACGGTCGGCTCACCGACGGACGCGGCGCCACCGTCTTCTTCACCGAGACCCTGCTGGTGTTCACCACGAACCTCGGCGTCATCACGGCCGACGAGGAGGGCAAGCCGAAGGAGAACGTCACCCCGGACGACGATCTGGAGACCATCGAAAGCCGGGTCCGCGAACACCTCCAGCTGTACTTCCGGTACCTGCTGGGGCGTCCCGAGCTCTACAACCGCATCCAGCAGAACATCGTCGTCTTCGACTTCCTGCGGCCTCCGGTCACCGGGCAGATCGCCGACCGCGCCCTGGACCGGGTCGCCGAGACCGTGCAGCGGGTGCACGGCGTCTCCGTGCACTACACGGAGGAGGCCCGCGAGCGGCTGCGGGACCTCGCCACCTTCGACCTGCGCAACGGCGGTCGCGGAATCGTGTCGGAGGTCGAAGCCGTGCTGGTCAACCCGCTGGCCCGGGAGCTCTTCCTGAATCCCAGAACTCCGGGCAGCGGCTTGAGGATCACGGGTCTGAAACAGGACGGACAGAACTGGAAGCTGCAGACGGAATGATCCTTCACCTCGCACGGCTGCATCAGCCGGTCAGCGCGCTCGGCCCCGGCACCCGACTGGGCGTCTGGACACAGGGCTGCGCCCTGGCGTGCCCCGGCTGTCTGTCCCGGGACACCTGGGAGGCCGGACCGGAGCACGCCGTCGACACCCGGGTGGTCCTGGAGTGGTGTGACCGGCCGGACCCCGACGGGATCGACGGGGTGTCCATCAGCGGCGGGGAGCCATCCGAACAGCCGGCAGCCCTGGCCGAGTTGCTTACGGGGCTGGCCGAGCGCAGGGAACGGCACGGCTGGGACCTGCTGTGCTGGACGGGCCTGGAGGAGGAGGCCTTCGCGGACCGGTGCCCGGAGGCGTACGCGCTGCTCGATGGGCTGATCACCGGACCGTACCGGGTCGCCGAGGCCGGCGGCGGGCGCTGGCGCGGATCCGCGAACCAACGTCTGGTGCCGCTCACCGATCTCGGACGACGACGTTTCGGCCGGTGGGCGGGCGACGGTGTGGGACCGGGACACCCGCCGGAGATGCAGTTCCAGGTCGAGGACGACCGGCTCTACCTGATTGGGGTGCCGCGCCCGGGCGATCCGGTCCGGATCCAGAAGGCCCTGGCGGCACAGGGCATATCGCTGGACGGTGTGACATGGCGGCCCTGATCTGTCCGCGCGGTCATGAGGAGCCCGGCGACGGCACGGTCTGCGCGCACTGCGGAGAGTATCTGCGCAAGGCTCCCGTCTGCGCAGGCGCAGCCGCCGGGCCGGCCGCGGGCGGCGGATCACCGCACGGCCCCCGGCCCACGGCGTCCGCGCTGGAGGTCTGCGCGGAGCCAGGCTGCGAGCTCGAACTCCACCAGGGCGCATGCCCGTTGGGTCATGACTCCTCGGGCCGGAGTCCGTCGGGTGATGACCTGCGGGACGGGGAGGGCTCCCCGCCTCACGGGAGGGCCGTGCCCGCTTCCGGGGACGGCCCGCGCGAAACCGTCCGGATCGGTGGCCCCGGACACACCCTGGTCGTGGTCTTTCCCTGGGGGAGGTATCCGATCGGTTCCGCACCGCTCGTGGTCGGCCGTTCCGTCACCGAGGCGGGCGAGCTCGCGGAACGGATGCTCGAATACGGCCGCTGGGCGGGCAACGACTACGGCAACGTCTCCCGTGCCCACGCGATCCTCTGGTCCGACGCCGAGGGCACATGGATCCGCCATGTCAGCGGGACCAACGCCAGCCGCGTCAACGGTGCCCCTCTTCTGCCGGACCGGCCGCACCGCCTCCGCCCCGGGGACGTCCTCGCGTTCGCCGCGCAACTGCGGGCGCACGTCGAGGAGGCCGGAGCGGAGTGATCGGCCTTCGCGAGGCCGGACGGCCTTCAGGACCATATGGGGCGATCGACCCGCACAAGGGTGCGCTCGCCCCGCCCTGAAGGGACGAGGCCTGCGTAAGATCAGCGGTCAGCGACTCATCGGTGCGCTGTCCGGGTGCTCGCGGTCGGAGCCGAGCCGGATTTCCCGTCCCTGCCAGCGCTCCCGCAGCCAGCGGTCGTGGCTGGCCAGCACGATCGCGCCGGGGCCGGTGCCCAGCGCCGCCTCCAGCTCGTCGCACAGGCGCGGCGACAGGTGGTTGGTGGGTTCGTCGAGCAGCAGCAACTGCGGCGGTCGCGCCACCAGCAGCGCCAGCGCGAGCCGCCGGCGCTGTCCGACCGAGAGCCGGCCGACCGGCTTGTCCAGGTCCGCCTCGTGCATCAGACCGAGCGAACCCAGCGGCACCGCCTCGGCCCGCTCGGCGCCCAGCGACAGCTCATAGGTGTCCCGGACGGACCGGCCCGGCCGGTCGAAGACGGTGTCCTGGGCGAGCAGGCCCACGGTCAGTCCGCGCCGCCGCCGCACCTCGCCCTCGGGCGCGAGCCGCCCGGCGAGCACGGCCAGCAGAGTCGACTTCCCGGCCCCGTTCCCACCGGTGACCAACAGACGGTCGGTCGCCGACACCTCCGCACTCACCGGCGCGAGCCGGCCCGGCACCCGCACCTCATCCAGGGACACCAGGGGACCGTCGCCCTGCGCCGCCTGAGCGGCGAGCGCCGTGCTCTCGAACCGCAGCGGCTTCGGCGGCTCGCCGGCCTGGGAGCGCTCCAGTTCCTCCAGGCGACGGGCGGCATTGCGCACTCGCCGGGAGATCTGGCTCTGCACCCGCCCGGCGCGGTGCCCGTAGCCCATCTTCTCGTTGTCGCGCGGTCCCCGGTCCGGTGCGACGCGGCGCGCGGTGATCCCGGCGGAGACCCGCAGCGCCGCCAGTTCCTCCTGGTCCTCGGCCCAGCGCCGCTCCCAGCGGTCCCGCTCGGCCCGCTTCTCGGCCAGGTAGGCGCTGTAGTTGCCGCCATAGCGGACCGGCCCGTCCATCGCGGGGTCGAGGTCGAGCAGATCCGTGCACACGGCGTCCAGGAAGGCCCGATCGTGGCTGGCCACCACGACGACCCCGGACAGGGTGCGCACATGCTCCTCGACGAAGGCGGCGGCACCGTCGTCGAGATGGTTGGTCGGTTCGTCCAGCAGCAACACGGAGGGCCGCCGGACCAGCAGCGCGGCCAGCGCGAGCCGGCCGCGCTGCCCGCCGGACAGAGACCCGAGCGTCCGGTCGTGTGCGAAGGCGTCGAGGCCGAGGCCGTCGAGCACGAGCGCGGCACGCCGGTCGGCGTCCCAGGCCTCCTTCCCCTCGGCCTGTTCGAGCCGGACGCCGTACGCGTCGAGCAGGCCGGCGTACTCGGGCGCGTCCTGCGCGGTCCGCGCGAGCCGCCCGGCGAGCCGTTCCAGCTCGACGAGGTCCTCCCTGGCTTCGCGCAGAGCGTCGTCGAGCACGTCAGCGATCGTCGCGTCGGCGTCGTACGGCATCTCCTGATGAAGAAAGCCCAGGTCGGGCGGGCGCGTTACGCTGCCGGCGTCGGGCTCGTCCATCCCGGCCAGCAGACGCAGCAGGGTCGACTTGCCGACGCCGTTCTCCCCGATCAGCCCGATGCGATGCCCGGGCGAGGCGGTCAGGGAGACACCGTCGAGCAGCCGTCGGTCGCCGAGGGTGTGGACGAGGTCGTGGGCGAGCAGAGCGGTCTGAGGCATGAGGTCCGTCCAACGTGATCGGTGCTCGGCCCGCGGGGCGGCATGCCTCGGACACGGGCCAGGACGACACGTCGGCGGTTCACACCTCAGGGGCCCCCGTCTCCTCCAGCTTGCCGTCGGCCAGCCGCAGCCACCGGTCCACGCCGATCTCGCAAAGGAACCGCTCGTCGTGGCTGACCACGACGAAGGCCCCCTGATAGGAGTTCAGGGCGCTCTCCAACTGGCCCACGCTGACCAGGTCGAGGTTGTTCGTCGGCTCGTCCAGGAGCAGCAGGTGCGGAGCCGGCTCCGCGCACAGCACACAGGCCAGGGTCGCGCGCAGCCGTTCGCCTCCGGAGAGCACCCCGACGGGAAGATGGGCGCGAGGCCCCCGGAAGAGGAAGCGGGCGAGCAGGTTCATCCGCTCGGCCTCCGGCCGCTCCGGGGCGTAGTCGGCGAAGTTCTCGGCGACCGTGCGGCCCGGGTCCAGCAGGTCGAGGCGCTGCGAGAGGTGGGCGATGCGGCCGTCGGCCCGCCTGATCTCACCGCTCCGTGGTGTCAGGTCGCCGCCGAGCAGACGCAGCAACGTGCTCTTGCCGGCACCGTTGGGACCGGTCAGCGCGATGCGCTCGGGCCCCCGGACGGCCAGGTCGACACCCTGGCCGGCGAACACGTCCTTGTCGCCGAGGCGGACGCGGAGCTGCTCGCCGAGGAACAGGTTGCGTCCGGCGGGCACGTCGGTGTCCGGCAGGTCCAGCGTGATGCGCTGCTCCTCGCGCAACGCACGCCCGGCCTCGTCCAGCCGGGCCTTCGCCTCGCTGACCCGGCCGGCGTGCATCTGGCCCGCCCGTCCCGCGGACTCCTGCGCGCCCCGCTTCATGTTGCCGGCGAAGATACGGGGCAGACCGGCGTTCTTCAGGTTGCGGGCGGCGTTGCTCTGCCGACGTTCGGCGCGCTCGCGGGCCTGCTGCATTTCCCGCTTCTCCCGCTTCAGCTCCTGCTCGGCGTTGCGGATGTTCTTCTCCGCGACTTCCTGCTCGGTCCGCACGGCCTCCTCGTACGCGGTGAAGTTGCCGCCGTAGAAGCGCAGTTCGCCGCGGTCGAGTTCGGCGATGCGTTCCATGCGGTCGAGCAGGCCGCGGTCGTGGCTGACAAGGAGCAGGGAGCCGTTGAAGTCGTCCAGCACGTCGTAGAGCCCCCGCCGGGCGTCGAGGTCGAGGTTGTTGGTGGGCTCGTCGAGCAGCAGCACGTCGGGCCGCTTCAGCAACTGGGCGGCAAAACCGAGGGAGATGACCTGGCCGCCGCTGAGGGTGCTCAGGCTGCGATCCAGGGTGAGGCCGGCCAGGCCGAGGCGGTCGAGCTGGGCGCGGCTGCGTTCCTCGATGTCCCAGTCGTCGCCGATGGTGACGAAGTGCTCTTCGTCGACGTCCCCGGACTCCACGGCGTCGATGGCCCGGATGATCGCGGCGACGTCCAGCACCTCAGCGACCGTGAGGTCGCCGGTCAGGGGAAGGCTCTGCGGGAGGTAGCCGAGGGTGCCGGCCACGGAGATCGACCCGGCGCCGGGCCGCAGTTCACCGGCGATGAGCTTGAGCAGCGTGCTCTTGCCGGTGCCGTTGGGCGCGACCAGGCCGGTACGGCCGGGGCCGACGGTGAAGGACAGGTCCTGGAAGACGGGAGTGTCGTCGGGCCAGGTGAAGGACAGGTTCGAGCAGACGACGGAGGCGTCGGACATGAAGGTGACCTCGTGGGGAGGGGGCAGGGAAGACACTTCTGCCCCGGCGGCAGACAGGGGGGAAGAGGAGACGACAACGAGGCCACGTCGGCGGCGCTTCCACGCACCGGTCCGGTGGCCTTTCTGGTCCGGGTATCACCCGGAGATGTCGTCGTCCACCACCATGTCTGGGCTCCTCAACAAACGATCAACGTCTCTCCCAGTCTAACAACACACTTCCTGACCAAACTGCCCGGACCGGCCGCGGAAACACGGGGGCATTGCCCCGACATCTCGGTGTTGGCAGGTGCTGCGGCGGCCCGCCCGGCCGTCCGGCACGTCAGGAGGATCCACGGCGGTCCGCGCCGCGGTCCAGACGCGCCCTGATCAGTGCGGCGTCGTGGTCGAGGGCGGCACGGGATCGCTCCTGCCATCTGACCTCCAAGCGGAACCGGTCGTCCGCGGTGCGGGGAAAGACGTGCACGTGGAGGTGGAAGACCGTCTGATCGGCGGCCTCACCGTCGGCCAGGAATACGTTCACTCCAGCATGCAACAGCGGCTCTCGCAGTTGCTCCTGGCCGGGCCGCCTCCCCGTGCGGCTGGTCCGGCAGTCGGCCGGCCGACGCGTCCAGGAGCAGCCGGCGCACCGTGAGCACTCGCGCCGGACGACCGTGAGCGACGACGGCCACATCGCCGACTTCGTACGGGCAGCCAGGGCCGGCCGAGAAAGCCGCCCGCCTCGACGAGGAGGAGGCGCCCGCCGCCTCACGGCACCTCGCCCGCCCGCCGCCGCTCCTGCCGCAGCACTTCGTCGAGGTCGCCGAGCCGGTCCAGACCCTGTACCGGGCGCCGCATGCGGGCGTTGCCGGACAGCAGCCGCCGGTGCCGGTGCAGGAAGGCCCAGTACCCGGCGGTGTAGGGGCACGCGTGCGGACCGGTGCGCTCGGTGGGCCGGTAGGCGCAGTCGTCGCACAGGTCGCTCATGCGGTGGATGTAGGCGCCGCCCGACGTGTACGGCTTGGTGGTCATCCGGCCGCCGTCCGCGTACTGGGACATGCCCACCACGTTCGGCACCATCACCCATTCGTAGCCGTCGACGAAGCAGCGGTGGAACCAGTCGGTCACCGCGGCCGGGTCCCAGCCGCGCTGCAGGGCGTGGCTGCCCAGCACCATCAGCCGGGGGATGTGATGCGTCCACCCGGTGTCGCGCACCTGGGCGAGCACGGTGGCCAGGCAGCGCGCGGTGACCGCGTCCGCGTCCAGTCCGGCGAAGTACTCCGGCAGCCTCTCCGTGTGCCCGAGCGCGTTGTCGTGCCGGTAGTCCTCGCCGAAGTGCCAGTACAGCTGCCAGACGTACTCCCGCCAGCCCGCGACCTGCCGGACGAAGCCCTCCGCGCTGTTCACCGGGACGGCGCCCTCCCGCCAGGCCCGTTCGGCTCGCTCCACGCACTCCGCCGGGTGCAGCAGGCCCAGGTTCAGCGAGGACGACAGCAGGCTGTGGCTCATCACCGGATCACCGGTGAGCATCGCGTCCTCGTACGGCCCGAAGGACGCCAGCCGGTGTGTCACGAAGCGGCGCAGGGCCGACAGCGCCTCCCGCCGGGTGGCGGGGAAGCGGCGGGGCCCGTCCCGGCCGACGAATCGCACCCCGTCCTCGCGTTCCCACCGGTCGAGGTCGTCGCGCACCTCGGCGTCGATGTCGTCCTCCCGCGGCCGGTACGGGCCCGGCACGTCGAGCTCCCGGGCGCCGCCCGGCGGGGGCTCGCGGTTGTCGTGGTCGTGGTTGAACCGGCCGCCGGCCGGGTCGCCGCCCTCCATCAGCAGATCGTGCTCCTGGCGCACCCAGCGGTAGAAGTCCTCCTGGAGCAGCCGCCGCCCACCGTGCTCCCCGGCCCAGCCGGCGAACTCCTCGCGGGTCACCAGGAAGCCCCGGGCGGGCAGCACCCGCACCCGGGGCAGGGACCGCACCAGCCGGAGCGCCGCGTACGAGGTGGGGTGGCACACCGTGACCGGCGCGCCGCCCACCGCGCGGCGCAGTCCCTCCCGGTAGGTCTCGGCCCGCACGTAGGTCACCCGCCCGCCCAGTTCCGCCGCGCGGTGCCGCATCGCGGAGAGCACCAGGTGCGCCTTGGCACGGTGGAACCGGCGCCGCCGGAAGACCGATCTGGCTTCGATCATCACCACGGGCGCCCCGCGGTCGGGCCCGTCCTCGCCCGCGGGGACGAGGAAGTGCGGGCCGAGTTGGTCGCCGAAGATCCAGTGCGGGGTCGTCATGGCAGGGGCACCTTCCGTGCGATGCGGGTGTGGCGGCGTACACGTACGAGGTGTTGCGCGGGGTGCCCGGCGGCCCGGCGGGCGTCGCTCCTGTGCCGGAAGGTTCCACGGCTCGTGCACGAGCGCCCGCTTCACGTCCGCCAATTCCTCCGCCCAGCGCCGTACATGTGCTCCGTCCGGGGCGTACCGCCTGCCCCGGCGGACACGGCGGGCCGCCGGTGGTCGCCCGTTCGGGTGCGCGCGCATCCGCTGCGGTGGCCGGCGGGGAAGTACCCGGTGAAGACGCCGGACCCTGTTGACGTCCTCGGGGCAGCGGGGAGCGCGGCAGGTTCCGCCCGGCAGCAGGCCCTGGAGGAGCGAGGAGAGGTGGTGGCCGTGGCGGATGGAACGGCGGTCGCGGACGTCGTCGTGGTGGGTGCCGGGGTCGCCGGGCTGGCGTGCGCCCGCGACCTGGCCGCCGCGGGGCTGGGAGTCGCGGTGCTGGAGGCGGGCGACGCGGCGGGCGGGCGGATGCGGACCGACCGCCTGGACGGCTTCACGGTGGACCGCGGCTTCCAGGTCGTCAACCCGGCCTACCCGCAGTTGCGCCGCCGCCTGCCCGCCCGGTTCCTCGACCCGCGCCCCTTCCTGCCGGGCGTCCTGGTGCACACCGGTGACCGGCGCGTGCTGCTGGCCGATCCGCGCCGCCGCCCCGACGCGGTGGCGTCGCTGCTGTCCGCGCGGTTCGCCCGGCCGCGCGACCTGGTGGCGCTGGCCGCGCTCGGCGCCCGCGACGCGCTCGCCCCGGCCCGTGCGCTCAAGCACGCGCCTGAGCGCACCACCCGCGCCGCCCTGGCCGACGCGGGTTTCTCCGCCCCGTTCGTGGAGGGCTTCTTCCGGCCGTTCCTCTCCGGAGTCTTCCTGGAGGACTCCCTGGAGACCTCCAGCAGGGTGTTCCACCTCGTGTGGCGCAGCATGCTGCGCGGCGCGCTGTGCCTGCCCGCCTTCGGCGTGCAGTCCGTTCCGCGCGCCCTGGCCGCGGCCCTGCCCGAGGGCACCCTACGGCTCGGCACACCCGTGTCACGGCTCGCCGGCCGGGGCGTGGTCACGGCGGACGGCGCGGAGTTGCCGGCGCGCGCCGTCGTCGTGGCGGCCGGCGCCGCCGCGGCCGCACGGCTGCTGCCCGGCCTGGACGTCCCCGCCCATCGCACCGTCACCACGTACTACCACGTCGCCCCGCGCTCCCCCCTGGGCCGCCCCGTCCTGCTGGTCGACACCCGCCGCCGCGTGCTGAACACCTGCGTCCTCAGCGATGTCGCGCCCGAGTACGCCCCGCACGGCAGCGCCCTCATCGCGACCTCGGTCCTGGGCGGCGACACTGACTCAGTCCGGGCGGCTGTGGTCGCGGCGCTGTCCGAGATGTACGGCGCCGACGCCACCGCCTGGGACCTGCTGGTCGCGCGCACCGTCGAGAACGCGCTGCCGGCCATGCCGCCGCCCTGGCCGCTGAACCGGACCTGCCGCACCGGGCCGGGCCGCTACGTCTGCGGGGATCACCGCGGCACGGGTTCCGTCCAGGGCGCCCTCGCCTCCGGCGCGCGAGCCGCCCGGGAGGTGCTGGAGGACCTCGGCGGAAACTGACGCGCAGGAAAGCCCCGCCGCCCCGGCGGCTCGGCCGACCAGGGTGAAGTCCGCGTCGGGAACGATCCGGCTGACCGACTCCTCGATGACGGTCCTGGCCTCCGCGTTGTCCAGGGGCTTCATCCGACTCCAGCTCCTCCGGTTTCTGCGGCAGTCGGCCGATCGCCGTCGGGCAGCGCGCCCCTGCTGCACCGTCCGTGGCCCGGTGGTCGGCGGCCAGGGCCGCCGCTCCTTCCTGCGGGCCTTCTCCGACCCTCCGTCCGGTCCGCCCCGCCCGCCCTGGGCCGAACGGCCCCGGTACCCGGCCGGACGACTCACAGCCACGGTTGTCGCCGAGGGAGAGGGGGTGCTGATCACCTGCTGAGGCCGACGGGACCGAACAGGGCCAATGGACCCCATGGTTTGCCCGCATGGCTCTTTCGGCACGCCGACCTGGCCGGAATGCTGCGATCGTAGGCCTCGAAGGACAGCAGGCCCCATGCGCTGTCCGCGGTGCCGAAGGAGGTCGGTCGTGGACACCGACGCCGAAGGGAACGTCTCCCCGGCCCTCGGGCCCGACGGGCTCGTCCTGAGCAAGGACGGTGTGGCCGCGCTCGTGGACGTGCTGATGCGGCGGGGATTCACCGTGGTCGGCCCCACGGTGCGGGACGGTGCGATCGTGCTGGCCGAACTGCGGTCGGCCGACGAGCTGCCGTACGGGTGGGGCGTGGAACTGGAGGCCGGGCGGTACCGGCTGCGGGAGCGGCCGGACGGTGCCGCCTTCGCCAACGCGGCGGGCCCCCAGTCGTGGAAGCCGTTCCTGCATCCGCCGCGGGTGCGGCAGTGGAGCGCCGATCGCGTGGAGGGCGAACTGGTCCTCAAGGCCGAGCAGGCCGCACCGCCTCGATACGCCTTCCTCGGGGTCCGCCCCTGCGACCTTCGGGCCATCGCCATTCAGGACCGGGTGCTGACCGGTGGGACGTATCGCGACCCCGTCTACGAGGGGCGACGCTCCGGGGCCCTGCTGATCGTGGTCGAGTGCACGGAGCCCGGCGCCACCTGCTTCTGCGTCTCGATGGGCACCGGGCCCGCCGCCGGTCCCGGCTACGACCTGGTGATGACCGAAGTGGCCGACGAGGACGGGCACCGCTTCTGGATCCGCGGCGGCAGCCAGGAGGGCGAGGAGATCCTGGCCGAACTGCCCACGCGTCCGGCGGACCCGGAAACCCGGGAAACGGCGCGCGCGGACGTCACGGCCGCCGCGAGCCGCATGGGACGGAGCATGCCCGAAACCGACCTGCGGGAGCTGATGGCGGGCACTCTCGACGCGCCCCGCTGGGACGACGTCGCCGGGCGGTGCCTGACCTGCGGCAACTGCACCATGGTCTGTCCCACCTGCTTCTGCACCACCACCGAGGACGTCACGGACCTCACCGGCGACCACGCGGAGCGGTGGCGGCTGTGGGACTCCTGCTTCGACCTGGACTTCTCCCAGATGCACGGGGGCCCGGTCCGCGCCTCGGCGCGCAGCCGCTACCGGCAGTGGATGACCCACAAACTCGGCACCTGGTACGACCAGTTCGGCTCGTCCGGCTGCGTGGGCTGCGGACGGTGCATCGTGTGGTGCCCGGTCGGCATCGACATCACCGAGGAAGCCGCCGCCCTGCACGACTGGACCCGGTCAGGCGTACCGTCATCGGAACCGGAGGAGCGATGACCACCATGCTGCCCCCGCTGCCGTACCGCGTGGCCGACACCCGGGCCGAGACCGGCGACACCCGGTCGATCGAGCTGACACCGGCCGCAGGAGCACTCGCGCCCTTCTCGCCGGGGCAATTCGCGATGATCTACGCCTTCGGGGTCGGCGAGGTACCCATCTCGGCCAGTGCCCTGCGTGGCCCTCAGGGGGGACTCGTGCACACCGTGCGCGCGGTCGGCGCGGTCTCGACCGCCCTGTGCCGGCTGCGCCCGGGGGCATGCGTCGGACTCAGCGGGCCGTACGGAACCGGCTGGGACCTCGGCCCGGCAGTCGGCCACGATGTACTGGTGATCGCCGGCGGCATCGGGCTGGCTCCGCTGCGTCCGGTCGTACACGCGGTCCTGGACCGGCCGGACGTCTACGGCCGGCTCACGGTCCTGGTGGGCGCCCGTACCCCTGCCGATCTGATCTACCGGGACGAGATCGAGAGCTGGCGAGGCCCGGCCCGGGTGGAGGTGACCGTCGACCGCCCCGGGCCCGGCTGGCGCGGTGCGGTGGGCGTGGTCACCACGCTCCTCGACCGCCTCGACCTGCGCCCCGAACGGACCCGAGCGTTCGTGTGCGGGCCCGAGGTGATGATGCGGCACACCGCACGCTCCCTCCTGGCCCGGGGCCTGGACCCGCAGAGCGTTCAGGTGTCCTTGGAACGCAACATGCGCTGCGCCACCGGCCATTGCGGCCACTGCCAGCTCGGCCCGCTCCTGCTGTGCCGCGACGGGCCGGTCGTCGGCTACGACCGCGTGGCACACCTGCTCCTCGTGAGGGAGTTGTGACATGGTCACGGAGCCCGGATCGGCCCCCGACGCACGGCCGGCGCTGGCCGTGTGGAAGTTCGCCTCCTGCGACGGCTGCCAACTGACCCTGCTCGACTGCGAGGACGAACTCCTGGACCTCACCGAGCGCGTGCGGATCGACCACTTCGTGGAGATGACCCCGGTCGAGGGCGCCGACGGGGAGCGCGCGCGGCCGGACGGCCAGGGGCCGTACGACCTCTCCCTGGTCGAAGGATCGATCACCACCGCCGAGGACGCCGAGCGGATCCAGCGCATACGACGCGTCTCCCGGTACCTGGTGACCATCGGAGCCTGCGCCACCGCGGGCGGCATCCAGGCACTGCGCAACTTCGCCGACGTCGACGAGTTCCTCACCGCGGTGTACGCCCAGCCGGAGTACATCGCCACACTGGAGACCTCGACACCGATCTCGGCTCATGTCCGGGTCGACTTCGAACTGCGGGGCTGCCCCATCGACCGCGGCCAGCTCCTCGAAGTCATCACCGCCTTCCTGGCTGGACGCAAGCCCCGGATCCCGGGCCACAGCGTCTGCTTCGAGTGCAAGAGGCGCGGGACCACCTGCATCACCGTGGCCCACGGCACCCCCTGTCTGGGCCCGGTCACGCAGGCCGGGTGCGGAGCCATCTGCCCCGCCTACGGACGCGGGTGCTACGGCTGCTTCGGACCCACGAGCCGACCCAACCTGCGCTCCATGGTCGCGCAGCTGCGCCACGACGGGATGAGCGAACAGGACATCCAGCGTGTCTTCCGCACTTTCAACGCCGCGTCGCCGGAATATGCCCCCGTACCCGACCTCGTGGCCGAGGAGCAGCACAGCTCTCGTGCCGGGCGAGGATCCCGCCAGGAAAGGCCCGCATGAACCATCGCGGAACCCGCGTCCTGCGCCTGGACGCGCTGGCCAGGGTGGAGGGCGAGGCGGCCCTTCACCTGCGCATCCAGGAGGGCACCGTCACGGAGACGCGGCTGCGCATCTACGAGCCGCCGCGCTTCTTCGAGGCCTTCCTGACCGGCCGGGGCCACACCGAGCCGCCCGACATCACCGCCCGTATCTGCGGTATCTGTCCGGTCGCCTACCAGATGAGCGCCTGTCAGGCGATCGAGAACGCCTGTGGTGTCACGGTCGCCGGCCCCCTCGCGGAACTGCGCCGTCTCCTGTACTGCGGCGAGTGGATCGAGAGCCACACCCTGCACATCTACCTGCTGCACGCCCCGGACTTCCTCGGGCGAGCGGACATCGTGCAGCTGGCCCGTGACCAACGCGCCGCCGTCGAACGCGGACTGAGGATCAAACAGACCGGCAACGCGATCCTCGAGCAGCTCGGCGGCCGCCCCATCCATCCTGTCAACGTTCGGGTCGGCGGCTTCTACCGCACGCCGGCACCGGAAGAACTCCGCCCGCTCGCGGCACGGCTGCTGCAGGCCCGGGAAGACGCGCTGGAGACCGTCCGCTGGGTCGCGGCGTTCGACTTTCCCGACGCCGTGTGCGACCACGACCTTCTCGCGCTGCGCGACCCGGGCCGCTACGCCATCGACTCCGGAACGCCGGCGGTCATGGCCGCGAATGGCCGCGGCCGGGCGCTGCGCGAGTTCCCCGTGGCCGACTTCGAGCAGCACGTCCGGGAAGGGCAGGTACCGCATTCCACCGCTCTTACCGCCACTTTGGACGGCCGCCGCCACCTGACCGGCCCGCTGGCCCGCTACGCGATCAACGGCCGGTGGCTGCACCCCGTGGCCGCCGCGGCGGCGCAGGACGCCGGCCTGGGGGACCCGCTGACCGGTGCCGTCTGCGACAACCCCTTCCGGAGCATCGTCGTACGCGCCGTCGAAGTCGTACACGCCGTCGAGGAAGCCCTGCGGATCATCGACGGATACGAACGACCTGCCCAGCCGGCCGTCGAGGTCCCGCCCCGCCGTGGTGCCGGTGCCGGGGCGACCGAGGCTCCCCGAGGCCTGCTGTACCACCGCTACGCCCTCACGGAGGACGGCACGCTCACCGAGGCCCGCATCGTCCCGCCCACGGCCCAGAACCAGAACGCCATCGAGGAGGACGTCTGCCGGGCCGTCCAGGCGCGCCTGGACGCGGCCGGGCCCGCCGCTGATGACGAGGAGCTCACCCACCTGTGCGAACGGACCATTCGCAATCACGATCCCTGCATCTCCTGCGCCGCCCACTTCCTCGACGTGACCGTGGAACGCCCATGAGCGGCCGGATCGTGGTGATCGGCGTGGGCAACGCGCTGCGCGGTGACGACGGAGTCGGCCCGGCGGCGGTGGAGGCGTTGCGGGGCCGCGTTCCCGACGGCGTCGTCCTGGCGGTCAGCGACGGCGAACCCGCGCGCATGCTCGACCTGTGGAACGGCGCGGAGACGGTGGTCCTGCTGGAAGCCCTCCGAGCCCGGTCGGCCCGGCCGGGGGAGTTGCACACTCTCACGGCGGCGGAGGCGACCGGTCGCACGGCGGGTACGGCGAGCACGCATGCGCTCGGCCTCGGAGAGTGCCTCGCGCTGGCCGAGGCCCTCGGCCGACTGCCGCCGACGCTCGTGGTGCACGCCGTGGAAGTGGCCGGCATCGAACTCGGCACGGGCCTGAGCGAAGCCGTGCGATCAGCGCTGCCCGAACTGGTCGACCGCGCCGCCGCCTCCGTGCGACAGGCCTGCGAACAGAACCGGGGGACCTGAGGGACCGGAGCCGTGACTCCCGGATCAACCGTCCGGCAGGACGAGCGCGCACGTCTCCCCGGGTGCGATGGTCACCGTGCGGTCAGCCAGCGCCACACGAATCGGTGACTCCTCCGAATCCGGCACGCTGATCTCCAGCAGCCCGCTCCGGCGTCGCACGCCGACGCCCCAGTGACCGCGGTAGTGCACCGTGAAGCCGTACTCGGAGAGGGCAGGCAGCGGCACCGGGTCCAGCCACAGGGCGTCCTCGCGGGTCTCCAGTCCCGTCAGGCCGCGTTGGACCAGGTCAAGTGTTCCGGCCATCGCCCCGAGGTGGATGCCCTCGCCAGTGGTGCCGCCCTGAATGTCGGCGATGTCCGCCTCAAGGGCCTCCTGCACGTACTGCCATGTCTCGGCTCGTCTGGCTCTGGCGAGGACCAGACTGTGGACGAGCCCGCTGAGGGTGGAGCCGTGGCTGGTGCGCCGTAGGTAGTAGTCCACGGTTCTGCGCCAGACGTCGTCGTCGAGGTCATAGCCGAGACGCCGGAACAGGGCGCGCAGCTCAGCGGGCGAGAAGAGGTAGCCGAGCATGAGGGCGTCGGCTTGCTTGGACGCCTTGTAACGGTTGACCGTGTCGCCCTCGGCTTCAAGGATGCGGTCGAGGCGACGGATGCTGCCGTAGCGGGCGCGATAGGCGTCCCAGTCGAGCTCGGTCAGGTCGTCGTAGCCCTCGAACTGGCTGATGACCCCCTGATGGAACGGCACCCGCAGGCTGCGGGAGATCTCGTCCCACGCCGGCAGTTCGTCGGCGTTCAGCCGGACCCGGTGGAACAGTTCCTCGCGGCGCCATGCGGGAAGCCGCCGTAGGAGTTCCAGAGTGTGGGTGATGACCCAGGCGGCGCTGACGTTGGTGTACGCGTTGTCGTCCATCCCGGGGTGTGCGGCACCCGGGTAGCTGTCGTGGTACTCGTCGGGGCCGACCACACCGCGGATCCGGTAGCGGCCGGTGCCGGAGTCGAAGACGGCGAGGCTCGCCCAGAAGCGGGCGATCTGCAGCAGCATCTCCGCGCCCCTGGTGTGCAGGTACTCCGTGTCACCGGTGGCTTCGCAGTATCGCCAGACGTTGAGGGCGATCGCCGAGCCCACGTGGTGCTGGAGCCGGGAGCGGTCCGGCAGCCAGCGGCCCGAGGCGGGGTTGAGATGCCATTCCTGGGATTCCTCACGGCCGTTGCTTCCGCTCTGCCACGGATACATCGCCCCGGCCCGGCCGGCCGCGGCCGCCGCTGCGCAGGCCCGGGGGAGCCGCCGGTAGCGGTAGTTCAGCAGTGCCCGGGAGACGTCCGGGAAGTGCAGGTTGAGATAGGGAAGGACAAAGAGCTCGTCCCAGAAGACATGGCCCCGGTACGCCTCGCCGTGCAGCCCTCGGGCAGGGACGCCCACGTCCAGGTCGGCCGTGTGCGGTGACAGCGTCTGGAGGACGTGGAAGAGATGGAAGCGCAGAATGCGGCCGGCCTCGCCGGGCACCTGTACGTCCGCCCGGCGCCACAACCGCTCCCACGCTGCGACGTGCGAGTCCAGCAGGCCGCGGAAGTCCGCCGCCGCGGACACCCGGTCGACCGCTTCGCCGAGCGGGTCGCTGATCGCCGTGTCCCGTGAGGTGTGCACCGCGACCGTCTTGTCGACGGTGACGGGCCGGCCAGGAGTGATCGGGACGACCAGGTGGTGAACGGCACGGTGGCGGGCGGGACGAAGCACCGACGATGCCGGAATCCCGTCGCCGGCGACCGTCGAACGGGCGGCCAGGGCCACGACGATGTCCGATGTGCTGGTCCGGCAGGTGAGCCAGACCGTGTGGGGGTCCTCCGCCCCCGTGCGGACATGGGTCAGGTGGTGGTGGTCGAGGGCGCGGTAACGGTGCACATTCCCGTTGGTCACCTCGCCGTCCAGTGAACTTTCGATCTCGATCTCCCCGGACCAGTTCTCGGCCGTGAAGACCGTACGCAGTGTGGCCAGGTGCGGATCGCCCATGTGCACCAGCCGGGTCTGCGCCACGCTGAGCACCCCGTTCCGGTCGTCGCGGTGGCGGAAGGACCGGGTGAGCGTGCCGCGCCGAAGATTCAGGACGTGCCGGTGGTCGAGGAGCGCACGCGCACTGGGGGAGAACCACGGACCCCACACTTGCCGGGGCCGGTGCGTACGGAAACGGAGAAGCAGCCAGTTCGGGAGGTTCACCATGTCCTCGTTCACCACGTGGCGGCCCGCCACGGCCGACTCCAGACGGTTGTAGCATCCGGCCACGTAGGTTCCCGGGTAGTGCACCGGGCCGGCCCGGCACTCGGGCACCGCTCCCCGCGTGGCGAAGTAGCCGTTGCCGAGCGTGCAAAGGGACTCACGCAGCCGCTCGGCAGCGGGCTCGAAGCCCGCCCACTCCCATGTCCACTCCGACATGCGCCTCCTGTCTCCATCCCCCGTATGCCCTCGGTCCGCGACCACCGGCGATCCCGCCGCGCCCTCTTGTGAACACCGTCCCACTGCCTGCCCGGCGCCGCGACACGCCCTCGGGTCCGCTGTCTCCGGCAGGTTTGCGGCGGGCCCGGTCGCGGCGATGCTGGAGGCGATGGCCCGGTCAACTCGTCCGGCACGTCGTCAGGGACCGAGGGCATGCCTGTGAATGCTCCGCACATCGTGAGTGATGTGATGACGGCACCCGCGGTCGCCGTGGGACGCGACGCGCGGTTCAAACGGATCGTGCGGACGATGGACGAGCTGCATGTGAGTGCCGTCCCGGTCGTCGACGGGGAAGGCCGGGTCGTCGGTGTGGTGTCCGAGGCCGACCTGCTGCCCAAGGAGGAGTTCCGGGACCGTGGGCCCACCCGAGTCGAGCGGATCCGCCGCCGGTCCGAACTGGCCAAGGCGGAGGCGATGACAGCCGAGCAGGTGATGAGCCGGCCTGCCGTCGTGGTGCACCCGGACGCCACCCTGGCTCAGGCGGCTCGCCTCATGGCCGTGCACCGTGTCAAGCGGCTGCCCGTCGTCGATGACGAGGACACACTGTGCGGCATCGTCAGCCGCGGTGACCTTCTGAAAACGTTCCTGCGGTCGGACGAGGACATCGAGGAGGAGGTCCGCCGCACGGTGGTGTCCTACCTGTTCCCTCTGCACGCCCATGCCATCCATGTGTCCGTGCGGGAGGGGATCGTCACGCTCCACGGACCCGTCCACGACACGTCGCTGATCTGGGTTGCGGAGCGCCTTGTGCGCGGGCTGGAGGGCGTGGTGGACGTCGAGTCCCGGCTCAGTGGAGCCTGACGACGCCGCCGTCGCGCCTCGCGGCGAAGGTCACCGGGCTCTCGACGACCAGTCGGTCGCCGAGGTGGAGTCGCATGAGCGCCGGGCTCTTCTCAGAATGG
Organism: Streptomyces sp. NPDC087787; assembly: GCF_044743035.1. NCBI lineage: Bacteria > Bacillati > Actinomycetota > Actinomycetes > Kitasatosporales > Streptomycetaceae > Streptomyces > Streptomyces sp. NPDC087787. The sequence continues at coordinate 180,109 of NZ_JBIUVQ010000003.1, read as the reverse complement.
TGGTGTAGCCGACCTGCCCGCCAGGTGGGCGGTCCGTATCCGGGAGGCACTGTGCACCACCGAACGGTCGAGGAACTCATGACCCGCGACGTCGTCCGGGCACGGCGTGACACGCCGTTCAAGGAGCTCGTCAGGTTGCTGGAGGAGAACGACGTCACCGCCGTGCCCGTCGTGGACGAGCTGGACCGCCCGATGGGTCTGGTTTCCGAGGCCGACCTGCTGCGGAAGACCACCGACCAGGCCGACTCGTCGGGGAGGACCCCGATCCCGCACCTGGAGGCATGGGAGCGGGCCAAGGCAGAGGGTTCACGGGCCGAGGAACTGATGTCCGCTCCCGCGGTGTGCGCGCGGCCGGAGTGGACAGTGGTGGAGGCCGCCCGCCTCATGGAGACCCAGCACGTGAAACGGCTTCCCGTGGTGGACGAGGCGGACCGGCTCCTGGGCATCGTCAGCCGTGGTGACCTGCTGCGGATCTTCCTACGCCGCGACGAGGCCATCCGCGACGAGATCACCGGAGATCTGCTGCGGCGCACCCTGGGGCTCGATCCACGGGACGTGACCGCGGAAGTGCGCGACGGGCGGGTCACTCTCACCGGCATCGTGGAATACAGGAGTCTGATTCCCGTCATCGAGCAGTTGTGCCGTGGCGTCGACGGCGTCGTGTCGGTTTCCGGGAACCTTGCCCCCCGCACGGACGGCCCCGGGAACGCACCCACCGGCACCTGACCGTCTCCTGTCCCGTGGCGGTCACATCTGCGGCACGACCGCGACGGGACACGGCGCGTGATGCAGCAGCGCGTGATTGATCAGGCCCAGTTGCAAGCCCGCATGCCCAAGCCGCCGCCGGGCGCCCACGACCAGCAGATCCGCCGTGGACGCGGCCTCCAACAGGGCACGGCGCGCCGGTTTCTCCATCAACTGCCGGCTCACCGCGGCGTTCCGGTACTTCTCGGCAGGGTGGCGCAGGGCGTCGTCGAGCACCTGCGCCGGCGGACGCCGGTGGGCTTCCAGGAACCACGACGGCGCCCGCGGTGTCGTACAGGCACCGGACGGTGCGCTCCAGGCGTGCACCGCCACCAGTCGACAACCCCGCACATGGGCCTCGCGCAGCGCGAAGTCCACCGCCGTGCCGCTTCCCTCACCGTCCTCGACTCCCACGACGACATTCCCGAACCGGGCGGCGCGATGCTCCTGGCTGCCTCGGACGACGACGACCGGGCAGTCTGCGTGTGCCGCCACGGCGAGGCTGACCGAGCCCAGGAGCATGCCGGAAAGGTCCCCGTGCCCCCTGGACCCCAGGACCAGCGCGAAGGCGTTGCGTCCCCTGTCGAGCAGAGCAGAGGCCGCGTCCTCGTGCGAGACCTCGCTGGACAACCGCACCGCGGGAGCGTCCTGCCTGGCACGCGCCGAAGCAGAGCCGATCACGTCGGACGCTTCCTGCTCACCGGCCGCCGCGTGCAGGAGATGGAGCGGGATTCCGTGCCGGGCCGCCTCGTTGGCCGCCCAGCCGACTGCCTCCAGGCTCGCCTCGGACCCGTCGACGCCCACCACCAGGGGGATCCTCACGCGCCCTTCTCCTCTCGTGTCGGATTCCATGGCTCCGATCCCTCCTCCGCGGGTCCGCATGCGCCGCGCTCGGGGCCGGGGGATCCTCGAAGAAGGAAAGCTCATCGCGTCCGGTCTGCAGGCGAACGTCCCGACCGCACACCCGGTCGGACGTTCACCGTCCTCTCCAGCTTCATGCGAGACGGAGGCCGCCGCCATGCAACCAGTCGTCACCGTGGGCCTCGACGGCTCGCCCGGGAGTCTGGCCGCTGCCCGCTGGGCCGCGGACGAAGCGGTCAGACGCAAGCTCGCGCTGCGGCTGCTGCACGCGTGGCCGCTGCTGGCACCGGAACCGACCCGGATCCCCGCCGAAGTCGATCAGAACTACTGGGCGAAGCGTCTCGTCCACACGGCGCAGGCGGAGCTGCAAGCACGCCATCCGGGCCTGTCCGTCGTCGGGGACCTGGTCGCCGACGATGCCCAGCACGCCCTGCTCCAGGCGGCCTCGGAGTCGGAGATGACCGTTCTCGGTTCCCGGGGGCTGGAGGCTGTCGAGAGCTACTTCCTGGGGGACGTCAGCATGCCTGTCGTGGCGCGCGCCGAGCGGCCCGTGGTGCTGGTGCGCGCCGAGCCACCGGGGCGGAGAACACCGACGTCGGCGAGCCGTGTCGTGGTGGCCCTGAAACTGCACGGATCCTCGGACGACCTGCTCGACTTCGCCTTTCACACCGCAGCGGCCAGGGGAGTCCCTCTCCTCGCCGTCCACGGTCGCGCCGTGCCGTTCCACGCACGTGTGCCCTGGGGAGTGGACCACCACATCAGTGAGGACATGAGCCGGGACGCGCACGAGCGGATGAGCCGAGAGCTGCGCTCGTGGCGGGAGAAGTACCCACAGGTGGACGTGGCGGACAGCATCGGTCTCGACAGTCCCGCCAAGGCCGTCGTGGAGGCCGGCGAGGGAGCCGCTGTGCTGGTCCTGGGCCGGCGTCGGCATCGGGCCGGCCTGGTGCCCCACCTCGGGCCTGTGGCGCAGGCCGCCATTCATCACGGACGCTGCCCTGTCGCCGTCGTGCCTCATGGCTGAGCCCACCGTCACGCGTGGCGGGCCGGGTGTGCGGCGCCGTGCCACTGGTCGGACCGAGGGCACCCGCCGCACGGATCGTGGTCGGCCGACGGCTCCGAGCCGTCGACACGCTGCGGGGGCGGGGCGGACCAATGGACCACGGCCGGCGTCCCCTGGCGACGTCTTCTGCCCAGCCGGGGACCACCGGCCCCTGGCGCGTCCCCGGACAGCCCATGGGCCGGCGGCCCGCGACGCCGGACGCTTGAAGCGTCCAGGCGATGACGTGTCGCACGCTCGGGAGAGCACTGGGATCCGCCATCCACGCCGGCTCGCCGAGGAGGGTTCGGACATGCAGCACGACAAGGTCGGGTCCGTGATGACCACCGAGGTCGTCCGGGCCGAGTACGGTACCCCGGTCAAGGAGGTGGCCCGCCTGCTCGCAGGCCACCGGATCAGCGGACTGCCGGTGATCGACGCCGACGAGCATGTCATGGGTGTGGTGTCGGAGACCGACCTCATGACGCGCCAGGCGGACCTGCCTGGCCGGCGCGAGCCGGCGCACCGGTTCCGCGCCATGCTGACCCGGGCCGCCCGCCGACAGGAGGCGAGGCTGAAGGCGCGTACGGCCGGTCAGTTGATGACCGAGCCGCCCGTCACCGTGCACGCCGACGACACGATCGTGGAGGCCGCCCGGACCATGGCCGGGCGGCACGTGGAGCGGTTGCCGGTGCTGGACGAGGAGGAGCGGCTCGTCGGGATGGTCACCAGGCGCGACCTGCTGCGGGTCTTCCTTCGCCCGGACGCCGATATCCGTGCGGAGGTCGTCGGCGAGGTGCTGGTACGCACGCTGGGGCTGGCCCCGCGCGGCGTCACCGTCGAGGTGACCGAGGGCGTCGTCCTCCTGGAGGGCGCCACGGAACGCCGGAGCGACGCCGAGATCGCCGTCTCGATGACCCGGCAGATCGACGGGGTGGTCGACGTGGTCGACAGGCTCACCCATCGGCTGGACGACTCGCGTGCTCGGCCTGAGGTCCGGGCCCCGCACGGCAGGGGCGACGACCGGCTGCACGGACGGTGAGCGGAAGTGAGCCACCGTGCCGCAGTTCACCGTGGCGGCTGGGACCGACGGTCCTCCTCCGGAGGTCCCAGCCGGCCGAGGACGAAGATGGCGGCCGTCGACGAGGACTACGAGAACGACGAGGACGGCGCCGAGGACGACGAGAAGATATCCTTGGATGTCGGGATCATCGCCGGAGCGGACCAGCCGGACCCGAGCCGATGACCAAGTGATCCATTGCTCCCTCGGCGCCGGGGAGGAGCTCGTGCATGAGAACACCACAGGCCGGGCCGACCCCGATCTCATCCGTCGCATTGAGGTACGGCTTGCGCAACTCGGTCTCACGGAGGAGGAGTTGGCGGGCCAGGCAGGAATGTCGCCGCGCTACTTCCGCCACCTCATCGGATCCGGGGCCGACTTCGACCCCGGTGGCTTCCTGCGGATAGCCGTCGCTCTCGGGATGACCTACCGGGAGTTGCTCGAAGGCCGGAGGGACGCGCCCGCGGGTCAGGGCGGAGCGGCACAGCATCCTGTGCTCGTGAGGCTCACCACCGACGAATGCTGGGCGCGGCTGGGCACCCACGGGATCGGGCGTATCGCGCTGCCCGCCCGTCGGCCCCATCCGGGGCCCGGGGTCTTCCCGGTCAACTACGTCGTTGACGGCATGACGGTCGTCTACCGCACGGATCCCCGAGGCGCCGCGGTGCCCGAACCCGGCAGCGAGGTCTCCTTCCAGGTCGATCACGTCGAGGAGAGCCGGAGTGTCGGCTGGAGCGTCCTGCTCGCCGGCACCGCGGAGCACGTCACCGAACCTGAAGCCGTCCAACGCCTCGCTGGACAGCACGTCGGCGAACCGTGGGCCGGCGGTGCGCGAAACCTGTGGATCCGCGTCGTCCCGGCGGAGATCAGCGGCCGCCGCATCCACGGCCTCTGAACGTTCCCTCGGGCGGTTGCTCGGCCGGCTCCTCGGCGGCAGGACCGTTCGCCGTCCGGCCGGCGGCGAGCTGGTTCACCGCCCTCCGCTCGCGGTTCCGCCGGTTCCCCCCGGGGCGACGCTGTAGCCGTGATGCCTGTCGGCCGGCTCGTGGAGACCCGCGAAGTCAGGGCTCATGCGGGGACGCGGTTTCCGAGGGAGGCCCGGGCGGCTCGTGCAGGACGCTCCAGGCGACCGGGCCCAGCAGGTCGGCGAGTCGCCGGAAGACCTCGAGGAACAGGTCGTCGATCGTCAGCACGCCGGCAACCCGCCCCGCATCCAGCACCGGAAGCCGGCGCACCCCCGTGCGACGGAAGGACCGGTAGGCCACCTGGAGGTCGTCGGCCGCTTCGACCGTGGCGACGCGTGGTGACATGACCGTCTCCACCCGGGCCTCCGTGCCCAGGCCGCCGCCCATGCCACGTACGGCCAGGTCGCGGTCGGTGACTATGCCGCGCAGTGCTCCGTCCTCGACCACGAGGACGGAGCCCACGGCGCACTCGGCCATCCGTCGGGACGCCTCGGCCAGAGAGACGTGCGGCGGTACGCACACCGCCGGAGCGGTCATCACCTCGGAAACCTTCACGCGACCGCTCCTCACGCTCGGGTGGGTCCGTCAGAGGACGTCGAGCAGACCGGCCACCGGCCGCCGTGGGCTCGCGTGGCCTTCGGGGCCGTAGCCGAGCCGGATCACCATCTGGACGTGGGCCATGGCCGAGACAGGATCGCGGACGGCCCACCTGGTCTCCGGCCATTCCAGGGGCTGGGAGGTGACCGAGGCGACCAGCCCGTCCGTGGTGGCCCGGAGCAGGACCCGCTCCAGTGCCTGACCGGCACGGAGCCAGTCCACGGGCTCATCGTGGGCCGTACCCAGCAGGGCGATGTTCGGCTCCTGCTCGAAGGTCGCCCAGCCTCGCCCGGGCATCGGACGGCCGGCGGCGAAGTCACGCACCGTTGCCGAGCTACCGCGTCGGCGAGGACCGAACGCCTCGCCGGGAACGCCGTCGGCCGTCCCGGCGGCGTCCGACAGGTCCGTGTGCGTCCAGCGCTCCGTCTCCCCGCGTACTTCCGGGTCGAGTGCCTCCCGGCCTTCGGCATCCCGGACCAGCTCCAGGATCGCCCGCACGTGCCAGGCACCGGGGAACGACAACTGGGCCCCCTCGGCACCGGCCGCTTCGTACAGCCTCTCCCGCACGGCGGCCGGGACTGCCTCGTCACGGAAGGGGAGGCGGCTGGAGTGACGGCGACGGATCGCGGGGGCCAGCCCGGCGAGCGCCCCGTCGGGTGGTCCGGTGCCGCAGAGATCCGCCTCGGCGAGGAAGTCCTGGTGGGTCGGGTCGGGCAGCAACGAGACGACTGGCGCCAGCCCTGCCGCGGCGGCGGCCGCGCGCAGGTTGAGGAGCGCGGCGCCGCACCCCATGCGCAGGCCGCGATCCACGGGGTCCGTTCGCGGCAGTGCGCGCTGCGGATCCGCGTACAGACGCAGGACACCGGTGTCCCGCAGATAGCGGAAGGCCCAGGGCTGCGCGTTGTGCAGCGAGGGGGCCGCGGCGGCGGCCTCGACGAGCGCCTCGACGGTGTCCACGCCGGGAGGTTCTGCGGTCACGGCGGTCTCCCTTCCTGACGGCCGGCCGCTCACCCGCGTGCCGGGACGGCGATGACGGGGCAGATGGCGTGGTGGAGCACGCCTTGGCTGACCGAGCCCAGCAGCATGCCGGCGAAGCCTCCCCGGCCCCGGGTCCCCACCACCAGACCCAGCGCGTGCGACGAGGCGTCCGTGAGCACCTGGACCGGATGCCCGACGACCACTTCGTGGCGCAGCTCCACCTCGGGGAAACGGGCGTGCCGGCCCGCCACGATCTCGGAGAGCAGCCGGCGGCACTCCTGCTGCGGCTCGTGCTCGTCGAAGACCCTGAGCGGCCCCGGCTCCCAGGCCAGCACGGCCCGCAGCTCGGCGCCGCGCAGGGCCGCCTCCTCGAACGCCAGATCGACCGCGGCGGTGGAGTGTTCGCTGCCGTCGACGCCGACGACGTAGTACGCGGGGTCCTGGGTGATGTGTTCCGGCTCGGGGACGACCACCAGAGGGCAGTGCGTGTGGGCCATCACCGGGAGGGCGACCGACGCGGAGCCGAACACCTCCTGCTTCCGGCTGAGATGCCGTGATCCCAGCACGAGAGCGGTGGCGTCGCGGCTCTGCTCGCGCAGCACCCACACCGGGTCGCCCTCCGCCAGCAGGGCTTCCACCTCCAGCCGCGGGTACCGGGCCGCGACGAAGTCCGTGACGTCACCGAGCACTTGCTTCCCGGCCGTGTGCAGCGACTCGTTCCACTTCTCCCACGACGCCGGGACCTCGTGCCGCCGGTAGCCTCCGGTCGGCACGCCCTCGACATGCACCGGACGCAACGGCAGTCCCCGGCGGACGGCCTCGTCGGCCGCCCAGGCCAGTGCCGTCCGGTGGGCCGGATCAGGATCGACGCCCACCACGATCGGCCGGGGGTCACCGGGCCGGGACATCGTCGCCTCCGGTCACCAGATGCCTGATGTACGCGTCAGGGCCGGGGAAATACAGGGTCACCCGTCCGCTCTCGGCCCAGCGCACGTCGTAGGGCGGGCCGCCGCCCGGATGGCGGAGACCGACGATCTCGCCGTCCCGGGCGATGACCCCGGCTGTGGTTCCCCGTACGACGATCTCGTCGCCGAGACGGGCGCGCATCCGGACGCCGGCCTCGGTGCCGGTGATCGGAACGGCCCGGTCGTTGTTCTTCGCTGGTGCGGGAGCGGACATCGCCCTCGCCTCCTCCCTGCGGTGGCGCGGAGAGGTGCCGCCTATTCCATGGAACGCCCTGAGGAGCGGAACCGGCCAGGGGCCATTGGTCCCCGCGACGGGCCTGCCGGCCCTCCGCTGCACACGCTTTCACTGGGCACCGAGAAGGCGGAGGCGAAGCACGTGAAGCACGTGGAGATCCGGCACGGCAAGTGACAGCGGCCGACGATCCATGGCGGGCCCACTCGGGGCCGCCGTCGGCGCGTGCGCAGGGTCCTCGCGGTTGGCCGGACGTTGCGGTATGTCCTCCGGCTATCGCGTCATGCTGTCGTGCGAGAGGTCGAACTCCACGTCCACCACACCTTCGACGGCCCTGATCAGCCGTGCGGCGACGGGGACGAGGGCGGTGTCACGTATCCGGCCGGTGAGCGTCACGACACCGTCGTGCACGTCCACGTGCACGGCCGACGACGGCAGCAGGAAGAGGTACGACACGACCTCGCGCCGCACCTCCTCGGCGATGTCCTCGTCACCGCGCAGGAAGACCTTGAGCAGGTCGACCCGGCTGACGACGCCCGCCAGCAGTCCGGCGCCGTCCACCACCGGCAGCCTCTTGACCCCCTCACGCGCCATGAGGCGCGCGGCCTCGGCGAGGGTGGCGTCGGCCCGGACCGTGATGGCGGGGGAGGACATGACATCTCCTGCGGTGAGGCCGCCGGCCTTCGCCATGTGGACCGGCTGGCGCCGCTGGAGAGAGCCCGTGTCGGGGCTGTCCCGGAGTTCCTCCTTGGGCAGCAGGTCGGCCTCGGAGACCACACCGACTACCCGGCCTTCACCCTCGATCACGGGCAGGGCGCTGACCTGCCAGTCCTGCATCAGCTGCACGATCTCCTTGAAGGGGGCCCGAGGGCCGACGGCGGCGACGGTGTGGGACATGACATCGCTGACGGTGTACGAGGTGCCGTACATGGTGACTCCGTAAGGGCCTCGATGGAGTGTCCGGACCCTTCCAGGGTGTGCCGGGAGACCGGGGACGGGCCAGGGGCCGCCACGCCGGGGACGCCTTGCGGGCGCCTCGCGCCGGGAGTGCCATGAGGGCCCATGGGTCATTCGGCGTCGGCGGCGGTGAGACGGCAGTCCACGCCCACGACCCCTTCGACACCCCGGACCATGCGCGTGGCCAGCGGAATCCGAGCGGACTCCCCGACGCGTCCGGTCAGGGTCACGACGCCGTCGGTCACCATGATGTGCACGGGCTCGACCGGGGCCGGGAACAGGACGTCCACGACGCCACGGCGGATCTCGTCGGCGAGTTCGTTGTCCGGGCGCAGGAACACCTTCAGCAGATCGCCACGGCTGACGACGCCTTCGAGCACACCCCCGGTGTTCACCACGGGCAGCCGTTTGACGTGCCGCAGGGCCATGATGCGTGCCGCCTCGGCGAGCGTGGCGTCCGTGTGGACGGTGACGGCCGGCGTGCTCATCAGCTCCTCGGCGCAGACCGCCCCGGCCTTGGCGAGGTCGGGTAGCCGGCGCAGCTGGGTGAACCGGTCGGGGTCGTCGTCCCGGAATTCCTCCTTGGGCAGCAGGTCGGCCTCGGAGACCACCCCGATCACCCGGCCGTCGCCCTCCAGTACCGGAAGGGCACTGACCCTCCACTGCTCCATGCGCTCGACGATGTCCTTGAACAGGGCCTTGCGGCCCACCGCTACGACGGCGCGCGTCATCACGTCACCGACCCGGTGCGGGCTGCTGTGCATGCTCTCCTCCTCGAATTCCCCGGAAGGGCCGAGTGCCTGCGGTCACGCCATGCCTCCGCTGCCGAAGGGGGCGTAGAGGCCGAGCAGCCGAATGCGCGACCGGCTTTCCCACCACTGCCAGCGCACCACCGGGATCCCCGGTACACCAGGGCCGACAGGCCCCGATGCGGGCCGGCGGCCGGCCGGTCGCCGAGATGGAGCGGGCCGGTACGCAGACAAGCCGCCCGTCCCCGCTGCGTTGAGCGCGGGGACGGGCGGGCTTGCGGGAGCCTTACGGCTTCACACGCAGAACCTGCGGGTCGTGGTCGCTGGTCTGGTCGGCGAACTCGGAGTTGATGTGCACCACGTCGTAGGTGACGCTGTTCAGCATGCTGGGGTTGACCAGCATGTGGTCGAGCACCTGCGAGTTGCCCTGGAAGACGTATGAGTAGCGCTCGTCCACCGGCAGGGTGTTGATCAGGTCGGTGAGCTGCTTGCCGTCACCGGTCAGGGTCTTCAGCGCGGAGGAGAACTGGTAGTCGTTGAAGTCGCCCAGGGAGACGATGAGGGCCTTGGGGTCGGCGGCCTCGAGCTTCTTGACGAAGGCGTTCTCCAGCGTGGCCTGCTTGTTGCGCTGGATCTCGGAGCTGCGGACGGGCTCCTGGACGCGGCCGGCGACGTTCTGGTCGCCGCCCTTGCTGTTGAAGTGGTTGGCGATCACGAAGATCTTCTTGTTGTTCTTCGTGACGAACTCACCCACCAGCGGCTTACGGCTGCTGTTCCACGCCTCGTCCGTCGGCGAGATGCGTCCCGGCGAGACACTCAGGTGGGTGTCCTTGCCCTTGCCGACGACGTCGACGGCGGTGACGGAGTCGCCGCCCGGCCGGTCAACGAAGCTGATCCGGGTCGGGTCGAACAGGAAGACGGTGCGGATGTTTCCACCCGGCTGGCCGCCGTCCTTGTCGTTGACCGGGTTGATCTGACGGTACTGGTAGCGCGGGCCGCCCGCGGCGACGACGGCGTCGGTGAGCTTGGCCAGCGTCTTGTCGGGGTCCACGGTGCCGTCGTCGATGGCGCCGCTGTTGTCCTGGATCTCCTCGACGCCGACGATGGCGGGCGCGCGGAGGTTGGTCACCAGGCCCTTGGCGAGCCGGTCGAACTTGGCCTGCGGGTCGCTCGGCGCGAGGTTCTGCACGTTGTACGTGCCGATGGTGACCTCGTTGGACTTCGCCTGGCTCGTGACCTCGGGCTTGAGGCCGTTGTCCTTGTAGGTGCCGAGCTGGCGCGCCTCGAGGATGTAGGTGCCGGCGAACTGGCTGTAGTCCAGCGGGCCCTCGGTGACACCGGTGAGCTCGTCGCCCACGTTCGCCATCGGGAACGGGTCCGTGGTGTTGACGGCCTGGACCATGAGACGCGCCACGTTCGGGTCGTCGTAACCCGGGTAGTAGACGCCACCGCGCTTGGTCTTGTTGTGGGTGGGGTCGGCCGTGACCCACAGCTCGTGGTAGGCGTCCGTGGCGTCGACGACGCGGACGTCGGAGACCTGGACGTTCATGCCCTCCAGGGACTCGTAGAAGTCCAGGGCGTACTTGGTCGGCTCGAGGTCGAGGTACTCGGTGTTGCCGGTGCTGTCACCCTTGGGGGACCAGGCGGCGGGGATGCTGTTCTTGTCGAGGACGACCGGCGCCGGCAGCGCGTTGCCGCTGGACAGCACGGTGACCGTCGGCTTCATGATCTCGGTCGTCGACTGGATGCCGGTGTCGTAGCCGCCCGGGTAGTACTCGGTGACCACACCGGAGACGGTGACGCTGTCGCCGACCTTCACCGTGGGGGTGGAGCTGGTGTAGACGAAGATGCCCTCGCTGGTGCGGGGGTCGTTGTCCGGGTTCGGGTCCTGCATCCAGAAGCCCTTGGACGTCGAGGACGTGCTGGTGGTGCGGACACCGGTGACGATGCCGGTGACGTCCTTGACGTTCTTGGTGGACAGCGGGGACCGCCGGTTCGTGCCCTGGATGTCGTGGATCTTCGCGGAGATCGCGTCGGCGGGAGGCGTCGCGGTCGGGCTCGGCGACGGGGAGGTGCCGCCGCCCGTGTCGCCGCTCTGGCCGCCGGAGTTCTCGGGGGTGGGGTCACCCGCGGCGAAGTCGGCCGCGTTGTCGTCGGTGTCGACCAGGTTCTTGCGGGCGACCGAGGCGGTGTTGCCCGCACCCGCGGCCGGGCCGGAGCCCTCGTGGACGACGGCGGTGCCGAAGCCGACCAGGTCCTTGACGCGGGGGTCGGCGGCGCAGTCGGCCTTGGTGACACAGGTGAGCAGGTCAGTGCCCTTGACCAGCGCGACGGTGCCGGTGGTGCCCGACATGTTGATGTTGCCGGTGGCGTCCGGGGCCGGCAGGGCGGCGGTGCCGCCGGTGCCCGCGGCCTCCTGGATCAGGTAGCGGCCGTTGCCGGCCAGGGTGCCGGTGAGCGGGGTGGACTGCCACTTGGTGGTCGGGCCGGGGCTGCCCGAGAGGTACTGGACGCTGTAGCCGGAGAGGTCCAGCGAACCGGCGCCCGCGTTGGCCAGCTCGATGAAGTCGTTGGTCAGGGTGGCGCCGGAGTTGCCGCCGCCTCCGTAGACCTCGGAGATGACGGCGTCGGCCGACGGGGTGGCGAAGGCGGAGTGGACGCCCACTCCGGCCAGTACGACCGAGCCGGTGATCGCGAGCGGTATCAGCCGCTTGCGCAGCGGGGTCGCGCGGTGTCTTGCCGGGCGGGGCGTTTCAGCGCTGGAATTCGACACAGGAGGGTCTCCTTGGGAGCCGGGAAAACATGAGGGCGCCTGGGGAAGCGCCGACCGCCCCGGGTCCGCTGTGGACGGCCGGGGGCTGGCACGCGGTCAAGCTACGCGCATAGATGCGTCCGAAAAAAGGCTGCGGGACCAACACTTGGCAAACTGTTATCCGGCACCCGGCTCGCCCGACGCCGGTGTGCGGGACGGCATAACCGGTGGTGAGCCCGATCCGACGGGTGCGGCGGCAGGCCGAGCCATGCCCGGCCCAGGCCTCCTGTCGCTGTCCCGCGACGAGTTCGAGGCCGATGCCGGGGCCCCGTGCGGGTGCACGTGCCGGGGCCGCGACGCGTGGGCGACATCGCCCGCTTTCCCCTGGAAAATGGAGAGTTCCTCAACGCCGGTGGAACTCCGGCCACATGGGCGCGGACCCGCCCTCGCCGCTCATCCACCGACGAGCCCTCTGCGCACTACAACTGATCGGCCGGAAGCGCGTGTTCGTGGCCGCGGCCGCTAGCGCGCCGCGGCCTCCAGGGCCGCCATCCGGCGGTCGTGGAGGCGGCTGAGCACCAACACCGAGACGGTGGCCCCGATCAGCGCGCAGAACATGTCCCACTGGGTGTCCCACACATCGCCCTGAGTGGCGAGGAACGCGTCCGCGTCGTGGCCGCCGATCACGGCCGCCGCCCACTCGAACAGTTCGAAGAGCGCGCTGAACGCGAGGCACGCGCACACCGTGAGCGGCGCCAGCCAGCGGCTGCCGCGCAGCGGGGACGTGCGGCTGAGCAGCTCCCGTACCAGCACGGCGGGCACGAAGCCCTGTATCAGGTGGCCCAGCCGGTCGTACGGGTTGCGCTGGAGGCCGAAGGTGTCCCGGATCCAGTCGCCGAGGGGCACCTGCGCGTAGGTGTAGTGGCCGCCCGTCGCCAGCACCAGCGCGTGCACGGCGAGCAGGCAGCACAGCAGGTCGGTGAGCGGGAAACGCCGCCGTGCCAGCACGGCCAGCGGCAGCCCGACGATCACCCACACGGTCTCCAGCAGCCAGGTCACGCGGTCGCGCGGGGCCCAGCCCGACACGATCATCCCGGCCACCACGATCCCGGCGAGCAGGAGGGGCGGAACGCGCCAGGGGGTGGGGCGTGCCGGTGCGGGCAGGGTCGGGGCGGACATGGGCGGACTCCTCGCCGTAGGGCGCTCCTTGCGGCAGGAGCGTGACAGGTGCCCTCATCCTGGCGCGGCGCCGGTAGCGGCGTGATGAGTACCGCTACTCATCCGGTTCTGGGGGCCAGGACGGCTTCGGCCGGAGCCCGGGCGGAGGCGGGGTCGGTCCGCGGAACTCTCCGGTGCCGGGTCATTGGCTCATTGAGGCCATCGAGGCCATCGAGGTCATCCAGGTTTCATCCAGGTCATCTGCCATTGAGGTCAGGATCTGACCTCAATGGCCCGTAGCGTCGTTCGGGTCGGGGCAGAAGTCCCGGCGCGAATCGACGAAAGGCGGCCGGACATGGTCACTCACGTTTCCGCCGAGGCGTACGGCGACGAGCGTGGAGCGCTGCTGGCGTTCATCGAGGAGCAGCGGGGCGGTATCCGCCGATCGGTGCTCGGCCTCACGGAGGAGCAGGCCGCGTCGCGGCCCAGTGCCAGCGGGCTGTCGCTGGGCGGGCTGGTCAAGCACGTGGCCGAGGTCGAGCAGAGCTGGATCGCGCGTGCCAAACAGGAGGCGCCGGCGGTCGAGCGGGACGAGTCCAACTGGCACGAGTGTTTCCAACTGGTCGGCGACGAGACCGTGGCCTCGCAACTGGCCCACTGGGAGAAGGTCGCAGCCGAGACGGAGGCGTTCCTTTGCGCGGTGCCCAGTCTCGACGACACCTTCCCGCTGCCGGCCCAGCCCTGGTTCCCGCCCGAGGGGCGCGTCTCCATGCGCTGGCTGGCCCTGCATCTGATCCGCGAGACCGCGCGGCACGCCGGCCACGCCGACATCATCCGCGAATCCCTCGACGGGGCCACGGCCTTCGAACTGGTCGCCAAGGAGCGGGGCAGTTCCGGCGAGTGAGCTGCGGCGTCCTACGCTGGACCGCATGTCAGCGATCCGTCTCCTCGTGCTCGGCGCGGTCCGCCAGCACGGGCGGGCCCACGGCTACCAGGTGCGCAACGACCTGGAGTACTGGGGCGCGCACGAGTGGTCCAACGCCAAGCCCGGCTCGGTCTATCACGCCCTGAAGCAGATGGCGAAGCAAGGACTGCTGCACGCGCACGAGATCGCGCCCTCGACGGCCGGCGGCCCCCCGCGCACCGAGTACGAGATCACCGCGGCGGGCGACGAGGAGTTCTTCACGCTGCTGCGCGAGGCCCTCGTCGCCTACGACCAGAAGATGGACGTGAAGTCGGCGGCCATCGGCTTCGTCGTCGACCTGCCGCGGCACGAGGCGACGGCGCTGCTCAAGGAGCGGATCCGGCGCATCGACGAGTGGCGGGCCACGGTCACCGGGCACTACGTGCCCGAGGGCGGCCCCGAACCGCTGGGCCACATCGGCGAGATCATGAACCTGTGGGTGCACGCGGCCGACGCGGAGGCCGAGTGGACCAGGGGGCTGATCGGGCGGGTCGAGGCCGGTGCCTACACCTTCGCCGGGGAGGGCGAGCCGTTCGTCGGCGTCCTGGCCGAGGGGCAGGAGAACCCGTACGCGACGGGGGAGCGGCACCCGGGGGACGAGCGCTGAGGTGCTCGTCCCGCGTTGATCAAGTTTGACTGATGAACCTGGCGCGCTTACCTTCGGACGCCTGTAGTCAAGTTTGACTAGCGAGGGGGTCCCAGTGGCCGACGCGGCGATCGTCGTCGAGGAAGCACGCAAGACATACGGCGGGAAGAACACGAAGAACGGCAGGGCCGCGCTGGACGGACTCGACCTCACGGTCGCGCGCGGCACGGTGCACGGGGTGCTCGGCCCGAACGGCGCGGGCAAGACCACCCTGGTCCGGATCCTGTCCACGCTGCTGCGGCCCGACGCGGGCCGGATCGAGGTGGCGGGCCACGACGTGGTGCGCGAAGCGTACGCGGTACGCCTGCGCATCGGCCTGCTCGGCCAGCACGCGGCACTCGACGAGGAGCTCGGCGGCCGGCAGAACCTGGAACTGTTCGGCCGCCTGCACCACCTGGGCGGGCGACGCGCACGCGCGCGTGCCGACGAACTCCTGGCGCGCTTCGGCCTGACCGAAACCGGCGGCAAGGCGGTGCGGCAGTACAGCGGAGGCATGCGGCGCCGCCTGGACCTCGCGGCTTCGCTGATCACCGAACCGGAGGTGCTCTTCCTGGACGAACCCACCACCGGTCTGGACCCGCGCGGCCGCGCGGAGGTGTGGGACTCGGTCCGTTCCCTGGTCGACGGCGGTACCACCGTCCTGCTCACCACCCAGTATCTGGAGGAGGCCGACCAACTCGCCGACCGTGTCTCGGTCGTGGACACCGGCCGGGTCATCGCCGACGGCACGGCGGACGAGCTCAAGGCGGCCGTCGGCGGCGACCGGGTCGACGTCGTCCTGCGCGACGCCGGGCAGTTGGGCGCGGCCGTCGCGCTGCTGCCCGTACCGGAGGACCGGATCACGGTGGACACCGACCGCCGACTGCTGAGCGCCCCGGTCGCCGACCGCATGGCGGCCCTGGCCGGGATCGTCCGCGCTCTGGAGGAGGCCGGCATCCAGGCCGAGGACATCGCGCTCAGGCGTCCGACGCTCGACGAGGCGTTCCTGAGGCTCACCGGACACGACCGAATGAAGGAGACCGCGTGACCGCCCACGCACTGACCGACTCCTGGACCATGACCCGCCGCGAACTCGCCCGCTGGGGACGGCAGCCGGTGACGGTGGTGGTGAACCTGGTCTTCCCCGTGATGCTGCTGCTGATGTTCGGCTATCTGGTCGGCGGCGGCCGGGGGGTGAGCGGCGACTACCTCGACTACCTGGTCCCCGGCATGCTCGCGCTCACCATGGCCTTCGGTCTGGAGGGCACGATGGTCGCCGTCACCCAGGATCTGAACAAGGGCGTCGTCGACCGCTTCCGCTCGATGCCCATGGCCAACGGCGCTGTCCTGGTGGGTCGTTGCGCCGCCGACATGCTGCAGTCGGCGATCGGCCTGGCGGTGCTCCTGGCCGTCGCCGCCGCGCTCGGCCGGCGCGGCGACGGCGGCCCGGCGGGATTCCTGGGCACCGTCGGACTGCTCCTGCTGTTCCGGTTCGCGATGCTGTGGATAGGTATTCACCTGGCGCTGGTGGCGGGGAAGCCCGAACTGGTCCAGGCGGTGCAGATCCTGGTCTGGCCGGTCGGTTTCCTGTCCAACGCGTTCGCCGTGCCCGGGTCCATGCCCGGCTGGCTCGGCGCGGTCGTCCAGTGGAACCCGATGTCCCACACGGCCACGGCCGTACGCGACCTGTTCGGCAGCCCCGGCGGCGAGCCGGGGCACGTGTGGGCGGCCGTCGCCTGGCCCCTGGCACTGCTCGCGGTGTTCTTCCCTCTGGCAGTACGGAGATTCGCGCGGCTGGGCCGCTAGGACCTGTCCGTAGCGGGAGAGCGGAGGGTGGTGTGAGGATGGCGCGATGTTGATCGTTTCTTCCTGTATGGCCGATGACCCCGCTCTGCGCTCATTGGTCGATGCGATGACGGCGGAACTGATTCCCGTGTACGGGCTTCCTCCCGACGTCCAGCCCACTCCGCTCGCTTCGGCGGCCCGGTATCTGCTGGCTCGGAAGGACGACCAGGCGGTGGGCTGTTGTGCGGTGCAGCCGATCGGTGCGGAGACATGGGAGCTCAAGCGGATGTTCGTCTCCCCGGCGGCCCGGGGAACGGGAGTGGCGGACCTGCTGCTGGCCGAGGCCGAGCAGCCCGCCGCGGGGCTCGGCGGCCGGCTGGTCCGCTTGGAGACGGGGGTGCGGCAGCCCGCTGCCATGCGCCTGTACGAGCGGACCGGGTACCGCAGGATCGCCAACTATTCGCCGCACGACGAGGATCCGCTGTCGGTGTGCTATGAGAAGGCGCTGCCCGCTCTGTCGCCGAGAGTTCCCGTCGGCGAGTAGGAGGCAGGAGCGAGGGGCTCAGCGGCACCCGGGCACACCCACCCGTCGATCACCCTGTCCTGTCGGGAGCCGCTGTCCGTCAGACCAGGGCCGGCAGGCCGAGGATCAGGTCGGCGGCGGCCGTGCGGCCGCCCGCGGCACGTTGCAGCGCGCCGATCCGTTCCGCGTTCTCGTGGAAGGACGGCTCGGTCAGGACCCGGTTGAGTTTGTCCACGACGTCGTCGACGGCGATGGTCTCCGGGTGGTCGAGGGTCAGGGAGACCCTGGAGTCCAGGCCGCGTACCGCCTGGTCGTAGCAGTTGACCCACAGGGGACGTACGACCAGCGGCTTGCCGAAGTAGAGACCCTCGTGGAAGCCGTTGCCGCCGCCGTGGGTGAAGAACGCCTTGACGGCCGGGTGGGCGAGGACGTCGAGCTGGGAGGGCACCCAGCTCTCGATGCGCAGGTTGTGCGGCAGTTCGCCGGCCGGCGGCAGCAGGCGCTGCTGTTCGGCCGGCAGCTTCCACAGCACCTGGTGCTCGTCCGCGAGCCGGCGGGCCACCTCCACCAGGGAGCCCACCTGCTCCCGGGTCAGCCGGGTGATGGTGCCGAAGCCCATGTAGACGACGGACGACTGGTCGTCGAGCCACTTGCGCACCGGATCGTCTCCGGTGGTCTCCGGCAGGGGCGGCAGCACCGCGCCGACGAGGCGCACCTTCTCCGGGATGTCGAACGGATAGTCCAGCTCCGCGACCGAGTTGCACAGCACCAGCTCGGCCTTGTCGATCCGCGTCATCGGGTTGGGCGGCGGAAGCCCCAGCTTCTTGCGGATACGGGCGTCCTCCTGGATCACTCTTCCCATGGCCGGGTTGAGGAACATGGCCAGGGTGCGGAGCTTGAACAGCTGGTTGGCCACCCGCTGCGCCAGGTTCATCCGGCGCGGCAGCCCCGAGTGAGGGACCGGGAAGTCACGCGGGGTGTGCCCCTTGGTGAGGGGATGGTGCGAGGTCAGCACGTTGCTGGGCAGGAACGGCACACTCAGCACGAACGGGATGTCCCGGGAGACCGCCAGGTCCACCGCGAAGCCGCTCATGCAGTCGACGACCATGAGCGTCGGCCGGACCTCGTCGACGATCTCCTGGAGCCGGCGGAACTTCTCGGCCTGGAGGACGGGCTTGTAGGACTGCCTGATGACCGCCCGATGAGCCCGGAAGCGGGAGGGCTGCGTGACCTGACGGTAGACGTCGTCGGGCCAGGTCACGGCCGACAGCTCCGGAATCACCTCGCCGAGGGAGGCGAACCGGACCGGCGTGCGGCGCACGGCCCCGCACACGTCCTCCCTGCGGGGCTCGTCGGTGGCGAACCACAGGTCCTCCACGCCCTGGCGGGAGAGTTCACCGGCCAGCACCAGCAGTGGGTTCAGCAGACCGCACTCGGGGAGACTGACGAACAGGATCGGCCGTCGGGCGGATTCCATCAAGTGCCTTGCGCCTTTCGTCGGTGGCCGCGGGTCGGGGAGCAACTCCCTGGGCGATCATCGCCCCGCACTGTGATCTCATGCCGGATGCCGGAAGATCCTTAGACCTCCCGCCGGGTGCCGGACGGGGCTGCCGGCGGAGCCCCTCGCGCCCGTGTTCAGTGCCCGTATTCCGTCGCGGCACCCGGAAAAGCCCTGGAAGCGGCGCCGCGCGAGCCGACGCCGGAGGGCTCCGGTGTGCCATGGCCGGGGAACCGGGCGCCCAGGAGGGACAGCAGTGGCCCGGCCTCGCGTGCGGTCTGCTCGAACACGGCGTCCGGGTCGCACGGCACGGTGACGGCGCCCCCGACGCCGTAGCGCAGCCGGTGGCCGCTGAACACCGCGGTGCGGGTGGCGAGGCCGAAGTCGGCCGCACCCGAGAGGGAGAAGTAGCCGATCGCCCCGGTGTGGATGCCGCGCGGCCCGCTCTCCAGCCGGTCCAGGGCCCGCATCGTCCCCGGCCGGGGGGCGCCGGTCACGGACCCGCCCGGGAAGGCCGAACGGAACGCCGCAACGGCCGTGGTGTCCTGGCGCAGCCGCGCGCTGACCGTGCTCACCCGACGGTGACCCTCGGGGCACGTCACCACGTCGAACAGCGGATCGACGGTGACGGCGCCCGCCTCGGCGCGGGAACCCAGATCGTGCCGTGCCAGGTCGACGAGGGTCAGATGCGCGGCCCGTTCCGGCTCACTGGTGGCGAGGTCCGCGATCAGCAGAGCGTCCGCCTCCGGCGTGCTCCCGCGGGGACGGGAGCCGTTGGTGACCGTGGACTCCGCCCACCCCTGACGGTCGACGCGCAGGAAACGCTCCGGGGCGGAGCTGAGCACGGACAGCGCGCCGAACCCGAGGAACGCCCCGAACGGCGCCGGGGCGAGCCGTCTCAGGACGCGGTACGCCTGCCACGGGTCGAGATCCGTCCTGGCCTCGACCATGTTGGCGAGAAACAGCGCATGGGCCTGCCCCGAGGCCAGTTCCTCCTGGCAGGCGGCGACGAGCTTGAGGTACCTCTCGCGCTCGTGACGCAGCCGCGGACGCGACCGAACCGGCCGGGAAGGTGCCGGGAAGCGGGCGCCCGGGAGGGGCGGAACGGGCATCGGCGGCAGCGCGGCAAGCCGCGCCGAGGCGAAGGTCAGCCAGGACCGGGCGGGGCCCTCGTCCCCTTCCTCGGCCAGGACGAGCAGATACGTGGTGTCCGTGCCGTGGTCGAGGACGACGGCACGGTCGGCGAAGACCATGACGGCGTCCGCTGCCGGTGACCGGTGTGCCCGTGTGCCGCCGCACTCGGCCTTCAACTCGTAGCCCAGGCAGCCGACCCAGCCGAGCGCGAAGTCGAAAGGCAGCTTGGGGACCTCCACCGTCAGGGACCGCAGATCCTCGTCGAGCAGGCGCAGGAACGGACTGCGGACCACCTCCGGCGCCGTACCCGCCCGCACGGAGACGGTGCCCCTGACCACGTTCGCGGTGGCCACCCGGGCGAGCGGCCCGTCCGCGTTGCCGAGGACGGAGACCCGGCCAGGTCCGCCGTCGGCCCTGCTGCTGTCCAGCCAGAAGGGATGGTCACCGGAACGGAACAGGTGGTCGAAGACCGTCTCCGCCTCCCAGCGCGTCTCCAGCCGTTCGGCCAGCACCCGCAGCCGGCGGCCTGGCGGCCGCGACCGGCCGGCGCCCGGGAGCCGCACAGGCGTCCTTCCGGCACTTGCGGTGACCGCCGCTGCCCTTCTCGTACCTGCGGCGACCGCCGATCTCTCTCCCGCACCGGTGACCGCCGCGGCTTTGCGTGGCCCGGCGGTGAGCAGGGAGGGCCCGGCGGTGAGTAGGGACGGTCCGGAGGCGAACAGGGTGGGCCCGCGGCGTGACGCGTGGTGCCGCTCGGTCAGTTCACCGAAGGCCGCCAGCAGTTGACGGCCCGTGTCCGTCCCGGCGGATTCCGGGTGGAACTGCACTCCGAACAGCGGCAGGCTCCGGTGGCGCAGCGCCATGACCACACCGTCGTCCGTCGCCCAGGCGGTGGGCTCCAGCGCGGGGGAGAGACCGGTGACCGCGAACGAGTGGTAGCGGACGACCTCCAGGGGGTTGGGCAGATGCCGCAGGAGCCCGGCACCGGTGTGCCGCACGGGTGAGATGCGTCCGTGGCACGGCCAGGGGGCCCGGTTCACCGCGCCGCCGTGCAGCAGCGCGATCGTCTGGTGGCCGAGACCCACGCCGAGCACGGGCAGCCGGTCCTGACGGCAGATCTCGGCACTGATGGCGTTGCCCAGCCGGTCGTGCGGGGCGCCCGGGCCGGGGCACAGCACCACGTTGTCGAAGCCCCTCAGCAGTCCGGGGCGCCAGGAGGGATCGTCGAATCGAACGATCTGGGGCTCCTTGTCGTTCACCTCTGAGAGGCGGTGGAACAGGTTGTGGGTGAAGGAATCGTCGTTGTCGACGAGCAGGGTGCGCATCGCGGGTCCTCGCTCCACTGGTGCGGGGACCGGGACCAGGGCGTCGGAGGGAGAGCGTCGTCAGCCGGAACCGGGGCATGCGTCGGTCCCCGTGCTGCGGATTGGGTGGCTCGGTTTCCGGAAGGTGGGAGAGGTGCGTCGAATCCGGCCGAGTGCAATTCGGTCATCAAGCGGGCGCCGCTCGGGCAGTCCCTTTTCTTGACACCATGACAAGGCTGTTCCTCTGCCTGAGAGGAACCGGGTGGGCGAAATTGAGCTGTTTTACGCGCGATTCATGCGAAGGTATTTACTGTCGGGAACTTGGATGTCTATCCTGGCTCGGGTTTCTGGGTGTGGACGCGCGCGGAAGCCCGAGTGCAGCGAGGGTGGTTCGACGATCCCGTGGTTCTCATCGGACTCCCGCTCCTTCCGGTCCCGGCGTGTATCGCCTCCCTATGTGATCTCATGCGCACCACCGGAAATTCCCTAGTGTCGAGCTCGCGGTCGGAGCAGGTGAATGGGTGTAAGGGCGGCGCGTTGGCGGGGTGACACGGGTCACGTCCTCCGGTTCGGTGGATGCCCTCTCGCCGGCGGGACGTCCGGGTCGGCGCCGGGCTGCGGTGCCCGGTCAATGACGGAGCCGGCGAGCGTTTTCCGGTCGGTCCCGGTGGCCCGCTCGCACCGCGCGACATCCCGCCGTCGGCCATGTGGGCATTCGTTGACTTTCGCAAAGCAAGGCGCTGGACATGAGGGTCCGACTCGTGCGAACACAGACATCGGCGCGTAATGCTGTTCGGTCGGACATTCACGCGTGAACCGTATGTCTCTGACTTGGCAATAGCTGACTGCACAACTGTTCTGGCATAGAATCTTTGAGTGCCTTCCTCGGACCTGATCGACCACCCCCTCATCACCACGTTCGGCCGCCTCGTGGAGACCCACTGTCATCTGGAGCGGCGCCTGGGTGCGGCCATGCAGACGGAAGCCGGCCTGCCCCACCTCTGGTTCGAGGTGCTGATACGGCTCGCCCGCGCGGAGAGAGGACAGTTGTCCATGAGCGCGCTGGCCGACCAGATCGCCCTGACCACCAGCGGGGTCACCAGGCTGATCGACCGGATCCAGGCGGCCGGCTACGTCGAGCGCTGCCCCTGCCTGAGGGACCGGCGGATCGCCTACGCCGCCATCACCGACGCCGGGCACGACATCCTCGCCCGGGCCGCCGTCGGGCACGTACGCAACCTGCGGGCCTCCTTCGCGAAGTTCAGCGAGGACGACCTGGCCGTCCTGGACGATCTGCTCGACCGCCTCCGGAGTACGACGTGATGCACGGCCGCGACAACGAGCTGACCGCACTCGGCGCCGGGGCGGCTGCCGCACGCCGCGGCGAAACGAGGTGCGTGGTCCTGACCGCGCCGCCCGGCTACGGCAAGACCGTTCTCCTCGACGCCCTGCTGCGGGCCCCCGCCTGCCGGGACGTGACGGTGCTGCGGGCGCACTGCGGCGAGGCGGCCGGAGGCGCCGGAGCCTACGCGGGGCTGAGGGCGCTGTTCACGCCGGCGGGCGCACCGGCCCCGGACCGGCGGGAGCCGGCACCGGGCACGGACAGCCCGGCCATGATCCTGCCCGGTCCCGGGGACGCCCAGCAGTTCGCCCTCACCACGGCCTACCCGGTGTTCCGCCGGCTCGTCGGGCACGTGCTGCGGCTCACCGCGAAGCGGCCACTGCTGCTCGTACTCGACGACGCCCACCACTGCGACGAACACTCCCTGCGCTGGCTGGAGTTCCTGATGCGGCGGGCGGTCGGGCAACCGCTTCTCATGGTCCTCGCCCGCGGCTCCGGCACCGAACCGCGCGCTCCCCGGGCCTGGGCCGACCTCCTCGCCCACCCCGCGGTGTCCGTGACGCACCTCGGGCCGCTCGGCACCGACGCCGTCGGCAGCCTCGCCGAAGAGGTCTTCGGCGGGCCGGTGCACCCCCTGCTCGCCGAGCGCGTCGCCACGGTCACCGGCGGCAACCCGCGCACCGCCGTAGGACTGCTGCGCGAGCTCAGAAGACGCGGCGCCGTTCCGGACGAGGCCGGAGCACTTCAGGCGTGGGACCTCGGCGGCGGCATGGCCGCCCGGGCGGTGCGCCGTGTGCTCGACCGCGAGTCGCCCGCCGTCCGCGGCGTCGCCACGGCGGTGGCGCTGCTCGGCGGCACCCAGCCCCCGGAGCGCGTCGCGGTACTGGCGGGGGTGGACCGCGCGCAGGCCGACGAGGCGATCGCCGTGCTGCGCCACGCGGGAGCCCTCACCTGCGACGGCACCGCACTGGTGCACGAGGCCGTACGTTCCGCGCTGGGCGAACCGCTCGGCACCGAGCGGACCGCCGACATGCCCGCCCGTGCCGCGCTGCTGCTCAGTGACGCCGGCCGGCCCGCCGAAGAGGTGGCCGGCCATCTGATGCGGATGCCGGGCGCCCTGGAACCCTGGATGACCGCGGTCCTGCGGGACGCCGCCGCCCGGGCCGAGCAGCGCGGCGCCTTCGCCGAGGCCGCCGACTTCCTGCGCCGGGTCCTGGAGGCCGAGCCCGACGACACCGAGACGCGACTTCGGCTGGCGCTCGCCGTGGCACCCGGCGACCCCCTGAGCGCCGTTCCGCTGTTCCGCGCGGCGCTCGCCGGCACGGCCGACACGCACGAGAGAGCCGGCATCGCGGTCCAGTTCGCCATGGCCTGCCTGGCCGTACCGCTTCCCGCGGCCTCCCGGGCGGAGATCGTGGGCGCCCTGGAGACCGCCTGGGATGCCCTGACGACCGGCCCCGAGCGCGCCCCCCACCTGCGTGACCAGGTGGCGGCCGTACTGCTGCTCATGGGACGGCGCGGGACCGGCGTGGCGGCGCGGGAGCACCGCGGTACGGTGGCCGCCTCGTACCGGCTGCGCACCGACCGCCACCAGACGGAGGCGCTGGCCGCGCTGCGCACCGCGCTGGCCGGCGACTCCCGGGAGGCGGCCGTGAAGGGCGCCCGGCGCGCGCTGGAGACGACCTCCCCCCAGCAGCCGCCCTGGCTGCGGTTCACCGCCGCCGCCACACTCGTCCTCGCGGACGAGACCACCGGGGCGCACGCCGCGCTCGACACCATGCTGCGGAGCGCGGGCGACGAACCGACGACCTGGGTCCGCGTGCTCGCCGGCTCCCTGAGGTCCCATCTGCTGCACCGTGACGGAGCCCTCGTCGACGCCGCCGCGGAGGCCCGCGCGACGATCGCCGCGGTGGGCCGGACGAACTGCGAGGCCCGGCTGGTGACGGCACGGGCGGTGCTGGCGTCGGTGCTCGTCGACCGCGGCGAACCGCAGCAGGCCGAGCGGCTGCTGGACCGGATCGGGCGCGGCGAGGCGACCGGCTCGGCCCTCGCCTACCTGGTGTATCTGCACACCCGCGCCCGCACCCGCTGGGCGACCGGCCACCCCCGTCAGGCGCTGCGGCTGATGCGCGAGTGCGGCGCCGTGCAGGAGACCGCCGGTGTGCTGAACCCGGTGCTGACTTCCTGGTGGGTGGACAGCTGCCTGATCCTCGCGTCCATCCGCCCCGCCGAGGGCAGGGAACTGGCCGAGCAGGGAGCCGAACGCGCCCGCCGCTGGGGAACGCCCCGCGCTCTCGGCCTCGCCGCCCTCGCCGCGGGCGCCCTCACACCGGGCCGGGCCGGGATCGACCTGCTCGCCGAGTCGGCCCACGAACTGTCCCGGTCGCCGGCGGTGTCCGCGTACGCCCGCGCCGAATACGCGCTGGGCCGGGCCCTGCTGGTGCACGGCGACGAGGCCGGTGCCCGGGAGCGGCTGCGCCAGGCGGCCGGTATCGCGGGGGGTTGCGGGGCGCTCGCGCTGGCGGAGTCGGCCCGCAGCCTGCTGGTCTCCGCCGGGGGACGCATGGGCCAGGCCGCCGACGCGCCGACCGGAGGCCTGCTCACCTCCACCGAGCTCAAGGTGGCCGGTCTCGCGGTGTCCGGGGCGAGCAACCGCCAGATCGCGCAACGGCTGTTCGTCACGGTACGCACCGTGGAGTCCCATCTGACCAACGTCTACCGCAAGCTCGGGGTGCGTCGACGGGACCAGCTCACGGACGCGCTGCGCGCCGTGCACGGCGGCTCCTGGCCGGGCCGGCCGGTGCTGGAAGGGGCGTGAGGGTCCGTCCTGTCGGGGACTCAGGCGCCGCAGACACGAACGGGGGCAGGAAGACAGGGTGATGGACGGATGACGGGGTGGACACCATCTCCCCACGTGTGGCACCGCACACGGTCGGCGGCGGCCGTCGAGGATCCGCCGTCCCGCGTCCGGGCGCGGGAGCGGTCGATGATGACGGCCGTTCTCGACGGGCTCGACACCTCGGGCCCGGTGCTCGTCACGTTGTCGGGCCGAAGCGGCCTCGGCCAGTCCGCGCTGGTGCGCTGGGCCGCCGACCGGGCCGGCGCGTCGGGCCGCCGCGTGCTGCGCGCCCGGGCGGCGCTGTCGGAGTCGGAGCTGCCGTACGCAGGGGTCACGCAGCTCCTCGAACCGCTCGGCCTCCCGGCGGCGTCCCCGGGGCCGACGCGGCACGAGCCCTTCCCGGGGCTGGCCGCGCTGCTGCGCGCGGCACGGACATGTCCGACCGTCCTGGCCGTCGAGGACGCGCACTGGCTCGACCGGGAGTCGCTGCACTGGCTCCAGGCACTGCTGCGAAGATCCGCCGGCACACCGCTCGCGGTGGTGTGCGGCGGTGACGACGCGGCGGCGGTCGATCCCGGATGGTCCGGTCGCCTCGGCTCCGTGCCCGGCCCGGCCGCCCACCACCTGACCCTGGCACCGCTGCCCCCGGACGAGATCGCCGCCGAGGTGGACCGGGTGTGCGGACGCGCGGACGAGGCGTTCACGGCCGAGGCCGGCCGGATCAGCGGCGGTCATCCAGCGGTGCTGCACGACCTGTTGCAGCGGTTCGCCGCGCTCGGCCACCGGCCGGCCGCGGCCGAGGTGCCGGTGCTGCGGACGACCGGCACCGCCGTGCTCGGCGACCACCTGATGAGCGCCGTGCGGACACTCGGCGCCGAAGCGGGCGAGATGGTGCGGGTGCTGGCGGTCTGCGGAGACCTGCTCGACTTCTCCCTCGTGCGCACGCTCGCCCACGCCGGCTCACTCAACGAACGCCGGCTGCGGGCGGCCCTGACCCGGACCACCGGAATCCGGGCGCTGCCGGACGGCCGCCTCGTGGTCGACCCGGCCCTGCGGGTCCGCGTGCTGGAGGAGATGACCGCCGGCGAACGGGCCGACCTGCACGTCCGGGCCGCCGAACTCGCCCATCGTGCCGGAGCCGAGGACCGTGCCGTGGCCGACCTGCTGCTCGCCGCGCGTCCGACCGGGTCCGCCTGGGCGATCCACACCCTGCGACGCGAAGCGGACCACGCCGTACGGGAGGGCGAGCACGACCGCGCCGCCGTGCTCCTGGCGCGTGCGGCGGAGGAGGAACGGGACCCCGGCGAGCGCGCCCGCCTCCGCCTCGAACTGGCCGCCGTCCACCTGGTCACCGAACCCGAGGCCGGCGACCTGCGGATCGAGCGGCTGATCCGCACACCGCGGACACCCGCCGCCGTACGCCTGCACGCCGCGGACCTCGGCCTCACCGGTGGCGGGACCGACGTGGTGCGCCGGTCGCTCGCCGACGCGCTGACCACCGCGGCCGCGCCCGAACGGGACGACCTGCTCGCGCTCTTCTGGGCCGCCGACCCCACCGGCCAGGCGATCGGCGCGCCCACCGTACCCACGGTGCCGCCGCTGCCACAGGTCCCGGCCTCACCCACGCAGGCCGCCGTGCGCGCCTGGCAACTCGCCCTGTACGGCGAGAGCCTGGAGGAGGTCGGGAGCCTGGCCCGGGCCGCCCTCGCCGACGACCGGCGGCCGGACGGCCCGCTCATCCAGACCGCCCTGGCCGCCTGCAAGGCCCTCTGCCTCGCCGACGCGCTCGACGACGCCGAGTCAGGCCTGAACCGGCTGCTCGGCGCACTCGACGGCAGCAGGCTCCGGCTCGCCGCCCCCCAGATCCTCGCCCTGCGCGGCGAACTCAACACCCGCCGAGGCAGGCATGCCGAGGCCGATCGCGACCTGGAGGCGGCCGAACAGGGGGCGAGCCGGCTCGGCAGAGCGGATGCCCTGCTGCCCCATGTGTACGGCATCCGCGCCATCGTGGACGTGGAGAGCGGCCGTGAGGACGCCGCACGCGAGCGTGCCGCCACGCCCCTGCCACCCGCGGCGGAGGGCAGCGAGCACTGGCCCCGCCTGCTGTTCGCGCGCGGCGTGGTCGCGCTGCGCGGTGGCAACCCCCTCGAGGCGCGCGACCAGTTCCGGGAGTGCGGCCGCCGACTGCTCAGTCACCATCACCTCAACTCCGCACTGGTACCGTGGCGTTCGCTGACGGCACTGACCTGCCACACCCTGGGCGAGTCGGCCGAGGCGCGGCGGCTGAGCGAACAGGAACTGGCGCTCGCCCGGCGCTGGGGCACGGGCAGCACCCTCGCCTGGGCCCAGTTGACGGCTGTGCTGGTGGCCGGACGGGAGGACCGCCTGACGGGCATCCGCTCGGCCATGGGAGCGGTGCGCTCGGCGCCCACCGGCCCGGAGTACGCCCGGGTCCTGGCGGAGTACACCGCCCTGGAGATGACCGAGAACGGCGGTGACCGGCGGATGGCCGCCCTGTCGCTCGCCGAACTGAGCGCGCTCACCTCCGCTCACCCGGCCGCCCCCATGGCGGTCAGGGCCCGCGCCCTGGCCGGAGCGGCCACCGGAACGGTGTCGGTCCCCGGCTGGGACGCCCTCTCGGAGGCCGAGCAGCAGTCGGCACTCCTCGCCGGCCGCGGCCGCAGCAACCGCGACATCGCCGCGCTTCTGGAGATCTCCAGCCGTGCGGTCGAACTCCGGCTCGCCCGCGTCTACCGCAAGCTGCGGATCAACGGGCGCCAGGAACTGCGGGAACTGGTCCGCGCGATGGAAGGACACTGAACGGGATGCTGCTCGAACGAGGTGCCGAGCTCGCGGCGGTGCGACAGGCCCTGCGTGCCGCCGCCGAGGGGCGCTCCTCCGTCATGGTGCTGGCCGGGCCCCTCGGCATCGGCCGCTCGGCGCTGCTGCACGAGCTGCCGCTCTGCGCCGACGAGGGCACCGTGCATGTGCTGCGGGCCGGCGCCGCACCGACGGAACAGGGGCTCGCCCACGGTGTGGTGCGTCAGCTGTTCGACAGCCTGCTGACCACGGCATCCGGACCGGTGCGGAAACGGCTGCTCGCCGGCGCGGGGGCCGCCCGGCAGGTGCTCGGCGACGACGTGGTGCCCGGCCCCGACGCCTCGGACGGGACGGTTCTGCGCGATCTGCGCGGCCTGCTGGCCACGTTGAGCGCCGCGGCGCCCCTGCTCGTCCTCATCGACGACCTTCAGTGGACGGACCCCCGGTCGCTGAGCTGGCTCGCCCGTCTCGCCCAGCGGCTGGACGGACTGCGGCTGCTGCTCGTGTGCACCCTGCGGGACGGCGATCCCGGCTCACGCGACCCGTTGGTGCAGGAGCTGGTGAGCGCCTCGGCCCGCGTTCTGCGACCCAAGCCCCTGTCCCCGGCCGCCACCGGTCAACTCGTTCGCACTCACCTGGGGGAACCCGCGGACGAGGACTTCGTCCACGCCTGCCACGAACTCTCCCGGGGCCGCCCGCTGTTCCTCCGGTCCGTACTGTCCGAGGCCGCCCTCACGGGCTGTCCGCCCGTGGCCGCGAGCACCGGCCTCCTGCACACGGCGCACCCCGCCCAGCTCCGCGACCGCTTAGTGAACTGCCTGCTGCTCCAGCCCCAACCGGTCCGGGACACGGCGGCCGCGATCGCCACGCTGGCCGGGCACGAGGATCCCGCACTCCTCGGCCGCCTCGCGGGACTCGACGACGTCGGCCTCACGACGGCGCTGCGCGTCCTGCGCCAACTGGGGCTGACCGCCGAGGAGGACGAGACCCGCTTCGCCCACCCGTCCGTACGGGAGGCCGTCGAATGCTCGATGAGCGCCGCCGAACGGCAGCGCTGGCAGGAGACCGCCGCGGTGGTCCTGTACGACAGCGGGCTCCCGGCGGAGCAGGTCGCCGCCCAGCTCATGGAGGTCCCGACGCCCGGGTACGCCTGGGCCGTCCCGGTACTGCGCAGCGCGGCGGACAGCGTACGCCGCAAGGGGAGGCCGGAGTTGGCCGCCCGGTATCTGCGCCGGGCGCTGCTGGAAACGGTGGAGCAGGACCGGACCAGGGCCCAACTGCTGGTCGAGCTGGCCTCTGTCGAGCTGTCCTTCGACCCTCCGGCCGCCGAATCCCATGTCGCGCAGGCGCTCCCCCTGCTTCCCACGGCCCGTGACCGCGCCGCCGCGGTGCTGCGGCTCTCGCCCTGTGTGACCAGCCCCGTGACCCCGTCGGGCGCCGCGCTGCTCAGGCGCGCCGTCGACGACCTCGTCGACCCCTGCGTGCGCGACGAATCCGGAGGCGAGGAGGCGCTCGGCCTGGAGGCGAGACTGCGGTACGCGGGTCTGGACGACTATGCCCAACTCGCCGACGCCGTCGCGAGACTGCGCGTCCTGGAACCCCCGGTCCGCTCACGCGGCGGCAGGGAACTGCTGGCCGTGCTGCTGCACGCGGCGACGCTCAGCGCCGACGGAGAGGCGTCGGAGATCGTGCGCCGGGCCCGCGCCGTCCTCGACTGGGAACCGGCGACCACCGCGGGCGGTGGTTCGGTGATGCAGCTCGTGCTGTTCTCCCTGGTGGGCGCCGACGCCCTGCAGGCCGCCGAGTCCTGGCAGAACGCGGCGGAGCGCGGCGGCCACGGAGACGACGGCGCCGATGCCATGGCGCACGCGCGGCGCGCGCTGTTCCACATCGCGCGCGGCCGGCTGCCCCAGGCCCGGGAGCAGGCGGAACACATCGTCGAGCTGGCCGGCACGATCCGCGAGGAGAGCCGCTGCTTCGTCTACGGTGTGCTGGGCGCGCTGGCGCTGTCGACCCGTGACATGCACCTCGGCTCACGCATCGTGGGCGATGCGGCCGACCGGTGCCTCGGGCCGGTCCCGTCCGCGCTGCTGAGCCTGCTCCGGATGGCGGAGCAGGCCCAGCAGGGCGATGCCGACGCGGCGTTGGAGACGGCCATGGAATGCGGCCGGCAGCTGGAGTGCGCGGGCTGGCGCAATCCCGTGCTGTTCCCCTGGCGCCCCTGGGCGGTCTCCCTCTCCCACCAGCTCGGCGACCATCACCTGGCCCGGACCCTGGCGGCGGAGGAGTACGCGCGGGCGAAGGAGTGGGGGGCGCCGGTGGCCATCGGCCGGGCACTGCGGCTGCGCGCCCGCACCGACGGGGCGGACGAGCGGGTCGATCTGCTGCGGGAGGCGGTGGGAACACTGCGCGACTCCGCAAACCAACTCGAACTCTTCCTGGCGGTACGGGATCTGGGGCGGCTGCTGGGTGACGGCGCCGAGGCCCGGGAGTCCTTGCGTGAGGCCGGTGAACTGGCGGAGTCCTGCGGCGTTCCCTGGTTGCCCGGGCCGGTCACCGGGGAGGGCCGGCCCTCGGCCCCCGCCGTACGGACGGCACTCACCCGGACCGAGAGCCGGGTGGCATCACTCGTTGTCAACGGCCTCACCAATCAGGAAATTGCAGCTGAACTTCAAGTGAGTGCCCGGGCTGTGGAAAAGCACCTGACTAACTCCTATCGTAAACTCGGCATTACGGGCAGGCGAGAGTTGGCCGCAGTTGTACAGGAAACCGGGGTGCACGCTCCCGGCTGACCGGGCATTCGGTCCCCGCGTTCCATCGATGCGCTCTCTGACCTGCGGTTTAGCAACCGTACCGAACCTTGTGTGCGGTGCCTGGGCGGGAGACCGAACCTTCTCCCGCAACTCCACAGAATCGGCGGGATCGGGCCGGTTCACGTTGACCCGGTCGCCGTCAACTCTCTAGAGTTCCTGGTGTGGTTCCAGTGGTAGTGGCGAATTGAATGGTCGGGAGAACCGAGTGCTTCTCGGCTTTTCTCTTCCGTGAGGAAGGAGAAGAGGAAAAACCCTGGAGGACCGGTGACTGTTCCGACCGGGAAGACCACGGGAACCCGCTACCTGTTCACCCATCTCATGAGTACCAACCGCTGCGCAGACCGACGGTCCGGTGACGGTGACGAGAGGTCGCTGCCCGGCAACGTTGTCAGACGCGTGAGGCACTGCACGCCGCCGTACTCGTCGGCGCGCGCCCTCCACGCGGGGTCGCCCGGGCGCCCTCGTGCCGAACCGTCTTGCCGGGCCCGAACCCATCGGGTCCACCGCGCGCGGAGTACACCCCCCACCGCACGAAGGGCGATTATGCCGCAGGTCACCAACTCACGACGCGAGACGATCACGCTCACGTCCACCCTTGCCGCTTCGGGCAGGGGGACCGCCCGCGACCTTCCGGAGGGCGGCCGATCGCCGCAGACCGCGCCACTCGACGAGGGCCGCCTCAACATGGCCCGTCTCGACCGTTCCCTGACCATCCAACAGGCCAGTGAGGGCTTCTTCTGGCAGTTCGGAGGCTCGTCCGCGGACCTGTGCGGCCGGACCTTCAGCGATCTCGTCCACCCCAGTGTCCAGCAGCCGCTGATGCGGCAGTTCACCGGCCTGATCGAGGGCCGGCGTGACCGCTTCGCCACCGACGTCATCGCGGTGGGACGGGACGACGCCACGTTCACCGTCCCGTTGACGGCCCTCATGGTGCGCGGCGGTCTCCCGGACGAGTCCTCGATCCTGGTCATGATGCCCAGCGCGCAGAACGACCCGTCCGACTCGGAGGTCGTCGGCGGACGCGGCAAGAAGCTCCTGAGCCAGATCGACGCCCGGATCCTCGAAGGCATAGCCTCCGGACTCTCCACGATCCCGCTCGCCTCACGGCTGCACCTGAGCCGGCAGGGCATCGAGTACCACGTGACCTGTCTGCTGCGGAAACTCCGGGTGCCCAACCGGGCGGCGCTGGTGTCCCGCGCGTACTCCATGGGCGTGCTGAAGGTCGGCGTCTGGCCGCCGAAGGTGGTCCCGGACTTCATCAAGGACTGACGCCACGGAACACACCGGCGGCCGGCCAGGCTCAGGCCCGGCCGCCGGTGCGGGTCTCCCACGAGCCGTCCGCCGAACCGGACGGCTCGTATCAAGTAGTGAAGGCATCGGGCGCCAACCCCTGGGATTTCGGCTTCAGTTGTTGACGCCGGTCGGTGGTGGGGATACAACCCGGGGAGAGCGCTCTCACGTCTGCTACCGCTCCACCCCCACGCACGCCGAACCGGCTTGAGGAGACCTGTATGCAGCCCTTCTCCGGCGTACCCACCCGCAGACCGGCGACCACCGCCCGTGCCCGTGCGGCACTCGGCCTGGTCGTCGTCCTGCTCGCCGCCTGCTTCACCGCTCTGACACCGTCGTCCGCGCACGCCGCGGACCAACTGCTCTCCCAGGGGCGGCCCGCCGTGGCCTCCTCGGTCGAGAACGACACCTTCCCGGCCTCCGCCGCGGTCGACGGCAACACCGGCACCCGCTGGTCCTCCGCCTTCTCCGACCCGCAGTGGCTCCGGGTGGACCTCGGATCCGTCCAGCAACTGACCCGCGTCTCCCTCAGCTGGGAAGCCGCGTACGCCAAGTCCTTCCAGATCCAGACCTCCACCGACGCGAACACCTGGACCACGGTCCACTCCACCGCCAACGCCACCGGCGGCACCCAGAACCTCGCCGTCACGGGCAGCGGCCGCTACGTGCGCGTCTACGGAACCGCGCGAGCCACCCCCTATGGCTACTCCCTGTGGGAGTTCCAGGTCTACGGACCCGGCGGCACCACCACGCCGCCGGACGACTTCTGGGGCGGCACCAGTGACATTCCCGCCACGAAGAACGCCGTCGAGGTGAAGATCCTCAACCGCACCAACGGCAAGTACCCCGACAGCCAGGTGTACTGGAGCTTCAACGGCCAGGTCCACTCCATCGCCGAGCAGCCCTACCTCGACATGCCGGCGAACTCGGCGGGCCGCATGTACTTCTACCTCGGCTCGCCGAACGGCCCCTACTACGACTTCATCGAGTTCACCGTCGGCAACAACGTCTTCAACGGCAACACGACCCGCGTCGACGCCTTCGGCCTGAAGCTCGCCATGCGCCTGCACTCCAAGGACGGCTACGACGTGGAGGTCGGCGAGAACCGGCAGACCTTCGCCGAGGACCGCGCCACGACCTTCCAGCGGTTCACCAGCGCCGTTCCCGACCAGTTCAAGGTCCTGGCCCAGACCCAGGCCCCCTACCGGATCACCGCCCCTGGCAGCGACCCCAGCTTCCGCGCGGGCGGCGCGAACGCCAACTACTTCACGTCCTACGCCCAGTCGGCCGGCGTGAACGCGGCCACCTCCGACATCTTCGGCTGTGCCGCCTCCCTGGCCGGCAACCCCGACATGTGCGCCGCCCTGAACCGGCACGTCGCCACGCTCCCGGCCGCCCAGCAGTCCGACCCGGCCCAGTACTACAAGGCGGCACCGGCCAACTACTACGCCAAGTTCTGGCACGACAACGCCATCAACCGGCTCGCCTACGGCTTCCCCTACGACGACGTGGCGGGCCAGTCCTCGTTCATCTCCCATGGCAACCCGCAGTGGCTGCTGGTGGCCGTCGGCTGGTGACCGGCCATGAGAGGACGCCCGGGGCCGTCGTGACAGCCGGCCCCGGACACCCTCTCCTCGGGTCCGCGCCCGCATCCGCAGTGAGAAGGGCATCCGCCGCGGCGGACGCCCGCTTACGACGGCGGCCTGACCCAAAACGCTCTGACGACTCAGATGTCGCTACAACTGCGTGACCCTCCGTGTCGACGGCGAGGGCGGTGCCAGGCGGCAGAGCGGTACAAGCTGGCGGAAACCAGCGCTTCGGCCAGCACTTGTCGCCGGGTGTCACCGGCGACCTGAGTCGCAAGTGCCCGCACGCGCCGCGCAGCTGTGTGGTACCTCGCCTCGAAGGCGGAGGTCTCAGCTGCGTCCCTGTCCTGTTCGAGGTACATCCAGCGGCCCGCTTCCGCAGGGTCTCCGTACAGGCGGTACACCTCGGCCAGGCGCCGGCGGAGCATCAGGTCGTTCGGAAAGGAAGACACCAGGCCGCGCAGGCGCTGGCGCGCGACGGGGACCCGGCCGGCGACCAGGTCCGCATCGACTCGGGCCAGGGTGTCTCCGAGAGGCATGAACGCATGATCGGGTATCGCGGTGACCACCGTCGACCTGGTTTTGTCGCTCAGCGCCCGCTCGCCCCCGAAGACGTCGGCCGGCCCTCACCGAGACGGGGACACCAACAGTTACGGGACAGCCCTTCAGCGAGGAGTCGCCGCCCCGGGTGTGGGAATGACCCGGGACCGCTCCGGGGCGGCCGGAATCGTGCGGACCGGGTCGGGCCCGGCCGTTCTGCGCGTGCCGGTCTCCGCGGTGCGGCTCGGTGCGCCGGGGGCCCTCCTGGTCGCGGCGTCCTTGCGGGGGCTGGGGGTGGCGGAGTCCGAGGGGCGAGCCGTCCGTGCCGTCGTGGGCCAGGGGGCCGGTGTGGTCGCGGCGGGCGGCGGAGGCGGCGGAGCCAGGGGGACCGTGGGCGTGACGGGGGCGGAGGGTGCCGACGGATGCAGCGGCAGTACGACGACGGCGACCGCCGCACAGGTCACGGCCGCTCCGGCCGCGGCCCGCAACAGCCTGCGGCGGCCGGCCGCGCGGCGGATCGCCTCGTAGCGGCCCGGGGGCGGGCCGAGGCGGTCGGCGGGAGGCCGCAGGATCACCGCGAGCGGGTCGTCGGGCGCGAACTCCGGGTCGTTGTCAAAGCGAGTGGTCAAGGCTTCTCCTGAGGTGGACGCGGAGCAGTTCTCGGGCCGCATGGAGGTCGGCTTTGACGGTTCCTTCCTTGCGTCCGGTCAGCACGGACACCTCCCGGATCGGCATGTCAGCGTAGTAGTGGAGCAGGATCGGGACGCGCAGCCGTTCCGGCAGGGACTGCACGAGCAGGCGTACCGACGGGTCCGTCTGCTCGGTGTGGGGACGGAGCGCGGCCTCGGTGGTGGCGCGGCGCACGGCGCGGCGCTCGCGTTCCTGCTTGCGCCAGTGGTCGCGGACGATGTTGGCCGCGGTCACATAGAGGAAGCCGTGCGGCTCCTCCACCGACGTCCAGCGGGCCCAGAGCCGGGTGAACGCCTCGGAGGCGATCTCGTGGGCCGTCTCGTCGTCGTCGACGAGCCGGCGGCACCAGCCGGCGAGGCGCGGGTACAGGGCGGCGAACAGTTCGGCCGCTGCCTTGTCGCGGGACCGTTTCAACGCTCTCCAGGGTCGGGGTGCCGGTTCGGGCACGGGTGGATGGGGGAGGGGGCTGCGGGCGGGGCGGCTGCTCCTGAGGAAGGATGCCGGGCCGGCGGTGCAGTGTTCCGCCGGCCCGGCCGCTGTGGCCGTATCGGCCGTCGCCGTCAGCGGAAGACGGCACTGAGGACGGCGAACACGATCACGTTGTCGCGGTAGCCGTCACCGTCGCGCGGGCCACCGCAGGTGATGAGCCGCAGCTCCGGGCGGTCCACGTCTCCGTAGACGTCGTCGGTCGGGAAGCGCGCCTTGGCCACCGTCCGGCTGGACGTGACGGCGAACTGCGCCTGTGTGCCGTTCTCCAGGCGGGCGACGATCGTCTCGCCGGTCCGCAGCCGGTCCAGGTGACGGAAGACTCCGTCGCCGTAGGGGCCGACCGTGACATGGCCGAGGACGACCGACGGCCCGAGCTGGCCCGGTGCGGGGGAGTTCCGGTACCAGCCCGCTCGGTCGTGTGCGGTGACCGGGGGCACCTGCACGGTGCCGTCCTGTTCCAGCCCGAGGCTCAGCAGCGGGGTGTCGACCCCGATGGCCGGGATACGGAGCCGGACCGGGACGGAACGCGGCAGGGGGCGCGGGGAGCCGGTGGCACCCGGGGCGGCCGGCGTGGTGCCGGCCGTGTCCGGGGTGCCGCCATGGGCGGTGGGGTGGGAGGTCACGGACCCGCCCCTCCCCGTGCCGCCGCAGCCCGCGAGCAGTCCGGCCAGCGCCGCGGTGCCGAACGCGCGCCTGGAGAGCGGTGTCATGCGCCGGTCGTCCGGCGCTTGCGGACGACGAGGACGGCCCCGCCGGCCACGACGAGCGCCATGCCGGCGCCGCCGCCGATCAGGCCGTCCCGGGAGCCGGAGTCCTGGGCCGGGGTGGTGACACCGGTGTCGGGCGCGCCCGCGGGCACCGCGCGGACCTGGCCGCGGGCCGGGGCGCGGGTCGGCTCGTCGGCCGGCGCGGCCGGCGCGGGCGTGGCGGCCCTGGTCGGGACCGGGGAGGGGGTGGCGGCCCGGGTGGGGACCGGGGAGGGAGCGTCCTGTGCGAAAGCGGGTGCGGTTCCCGCCAGCACGGCAGTGCAGGCGACTGCCGCGACGGTGAGGATGGTTCGGCGCATCGATTCGCTCTCTTTCGTCGGCGCCCGCCGGGTCGGCGGGCGGTTGCGGATCGAGCGGAGAGACGAGGCGGGGCGGGACCAGGTTGTAAAGGAATGGCAAAGCCGTGTGTGCGTGTCCGGCCGTCCGGCATGCGACCGCCGGTCCGCGGGCCGCCGTTTCAGCGTTGTCCGGCAGGAAACCCCGACCAGAACGCCGAGTCGCCGAGGGAGCATCCGTATGAAGGCCGTCGTCTGGCACGGACTCGGGAACATCGGTCTCGAGGACGTGCCCGAACCAGTGATCAAGGCCGCGCGGGCTACTACGCGCAGTGCGACGACGCCAATCCCGGCGGACCGCTGGCGGGCACCGTGTTCTTCGGCGGCCCGCAGGCCGCGGGCGGTCTGGACGGGCTGCAGGCCGAGTACGCCAGCCGCCTCAGGCGCGAACGGGGACCCACCACGCCCCCACGCTGAGCCGCTCACCACGCCGCCGCGCGGGGCCCGGCCGGCCTCCTGCCGTCACACGGTTTTCGCGAAGCTCGAGGCGGCCGTCGTCGCCGGGGCAAGCGTCGTGGCCCTGGGCTTCGCCCTGGAGGGTCCGGCGCAGCTCGACCGCGTCGCGGCGCTGATGCCGCGAAGCCGCACGGCCGTGTGCGGGTGAGGTCAGTGGTCCTCGTGGTGGTGGGTCCACGCCTTCTCGCGCAGGGCCGCGCTCGACAGTACGTCCGCCGCCGTGCACGCCAGTGCGCCGGTCACGGCGACGAGGGTGTCGCGGGCCCGTGGGGAGGCGGCGGCCGCGGCGAACTCGGGGGTGTGGTCGGACCCTTCGTCGGTGATGGCGACGAAGGGGTGGATGGCGGGCACGCGGGTGCTGACGTTGCCGATGTCCGACGAACCCAGGTAGACGCCGGGCACAGGCGGGGTCAGCGTGATCCCGGCCCGTGACAGGTGCTCGGCGAACCGCTCGGACAGGACGCCGCTGTCACGGAAGTGCTCGTAGCGGAGCGTCGTGCGTTCCATCTCGGCCCTTGTGTCCGTGGCCAGCGCCACGCCCTCGGCGCACGCGCGCAGCCGCCCGGTCAGGTCGCGCAGCGCACGGCTCGTCTCCGCGCGCAGGCCGAACAGGCCCTCCGCGTACTCCGGGACGATGTTGGTGGCCGTGCCCCCGGCGGTGATGACGCCCTGGACATGGGAGGCTTCCGGCAGGCGCCTGCCCAGCGTGGTCAGGACGTTGAACAGCTCCACGAGCGCCAGGAGCGCGTCGATGCCTTCGGCCGGGTTGCCGGTGGGGTGCGCGGCGCGGCCGTGGAAGGCCACCCGGTACTGCACCGACGCGGTCAGCGGCGCCCGCGTCCAGCTGCACACCCCCGGGTGGAACATCAGCGCGGCGTCGACGCCGTCGAACACACCGGCCTCCACCTCCACTACCTTTCCGCCGCCGCCCTCCTCGGCCGGGGAGCCCACCGCCATCACGCACCCGGCCGAACCGTCGAGCACCGTGTTCAGCGCGAGAGCCGCTCCCAGGCCGGCGGCCGCGATCAGGTTGTGCCCGCAGGCGTGGCCGAGGCCCGGCAGGGCGTCGTACTCGAGGAGCAGCGCCACGGCGGGATGCCCGTGACCCGTGCGGGCGGTGAACGCGGTCGGCATGTCGGCCACCCCACGCTCCACCGCGAACCCGGCCCGTTCCAGCTCGCCCGTCAGCAGGGCGGCGGCCCGGTGCTCGGCGAAGGCGTACTCCGGTTCGGCGTGCAGGCTGAGGGCGACGTCCCACAGCAGGTCCGCCCGTTCGCCGACCGCCGCGCGAAGCCTGTCGTGGACGTCGGCGCTCACGTCGTCGGGCGTACGGGCCACCTGATCTCCTCGGGGTGCGGGAGCCGGTCGTGAGGTGTCCACCGCCGGGTGCCACTCTCCCGGGCCGCGACACCTCCGGGTTTCGACGGCGCCACCGGTGCACGTGCGGTGAGTGGCGGGCGGACAAGCTACTCCGGTCGGGCGTGCCCCGCGGCCGACGCGTGCCGCTGGGGTGGCGTGCACATGACCGCGACGGCCGCCGCGTCGTCGGTGAGCCGGCCCCCGACGTACGCGAGCAGGTCGCCACGCAGATGCCGGAGCACGTCGTCGGGCGCGCGGTCCCCCCACGCGGAGAGACGTTCGGTCAGCAGGT
Source organism: Streptomyces sp. NPDC087787 (assembly GCF_044743035.1). Classification (NCBI taxonomy): domain Bacteria; kingdom Bacillati; phylum Actinomycetota; class Actinomycetes; order Kitasatosporales; family Streptomycetaceae; genus Streptomyces; species Streptomyces sp. NPDC087787. Next base: position 141,601 of record NZ_JBIUVQ010000003.1, on the reverse strand, counting down.
AGAAGGCGCCGGACTTGTCACGGGCCTCGACGAAACCGTCGGTGTAGAGCAGCAGCAGGTCGTCCTCCTCGAAGGGGAACTTGTCGAGGAGGTAGTCGCCGCGGTTGAACTCGCCGAGTCCGAGCGGCGGCGCCGACGGGCTGCGGTCGAGTGGCACCACCGTGCCGCGGTGCAGCATGAGCGGAGGGGGGTGCCCGCAGTTGACCATGTGGACGCAGCCGCCGTGGTCGGGGAAGTCGAGGAGCACCGCCGTGACGAACTGCTCCTCGCCGCTGTCCTCGCCGCTGTGCGGATCCCACCTGACGCTGCCGTCCAGGTGGGCAGCGAGGGCGGGCAGGTTCTCCTGGCGGTGGGCGAACCCGTAGAAGGATCCGAGCAGCATCGCGGCGTCCCCGACCGCCGCCAGCCCCTTGCCCCGGACGTCGCCGATGAGCAGCCGGGTGCTGGTGTGGGTGCGCGCCGCGGCGTACAGGTCACCGCCGATCTGCGCCTCGGCCTCGGCGGCGAGGTAGACGGAGGCGACCGTCAGCGGCCCGATCCGGTCCGGCAGCGGCCGCAGCAGCACCTTCTGCGCGGCTTCGGACACGGAGCGCACCTGGCTCAGCACGCGCCTGTGCCGGTCGCGTACCGCCGTGAAGACGACCACCACGATCGCGCCGGCGGCCAGCGCGGCGATCTCCCCGTCCCGGCTCGCGATCCCCGCCGTGTGCTGGAACGAGGCGACCGCGAGCCGGGCTCCCACGGCCAGGACACCGACCAGCGCGGTGAGCCGGGGCCCGGCGAACGCGGCGGTGACGGCGGGTGCCGCCATCAGCAGCGGTCCGAGCTCGACGTACGCCGGAGTCAGGGCGTCGATGAGGGAGATCAGCGCGATCAGCGCGAACGGCAGCGCCACCAGCGCACGCCTCGGCCGCCCCCGCACCCCCGTGAACAGTTCACTGGCTCCCATGTCCGTCACCCAGACCTCACCCTGCGGCCTTCGGCGTTCGCGCCGGGCTGGTGCCACCGGCACTCACAAGGCTCATACAAGACCATATAGCGACAAAGTCACCGCCGTGCGAGTGCCCCGTCGCCCCGCGACCCCACGGGAGCCGTCCGAGGAGCCGTGGATCCGGACGCCCCCTCCCGTGCCGTGCGGCATGTCGACGGCGGGTCCAAGCTGGAGGGGGATCTGCGAGGGAGTGACCATGCGGGTGGGAGTGCTGACCGGAGGCGGCGACTGTCCCGGTCTGAACGCGGTGATCCGCAGCGTCGTGCGCAAGGGCGCGCAGGAGTACGCCTGGGAGTTCGTCGGGATCGCGGACGGCTGGGGCGGCGCCGTCAAGGGCGTCACCCGTTCCCTGGACGTCGCGGCCGTGCGCGGGATCCTGCCGCTCGGCGGCACGATCCTCGGCTCCTCCCGCACCAACCCGCTCCGGATCGACGGGGGCATCGACCGCATCCGCGAGACGCTCCGCGACCACGGGATCGACGCCCTCGTCGTCATCGGCGGCGAGGACACACTCGGCGTCGCGAGCGCGCTGTCCGACGCGGGGGTCGACCTGGTCGGCGTGCCCAAGACCATCGACAACGACGTCGGCGGCACCGACTACACCTTCGGCTTCGACACCGCCGTCGGCATCGCGACCGAGGCCATCGACCGCCTGCACACCACCGCGGAGTCGCACAAGCGCACGCTGGTCGTCGAGGTGATGGGACGCCACTCCGGCTGGATCGCCCTGCACGCGGGCGTCGCGGGCGGCGCGAACGCCATCCTCATCCCGGAGGTGGAGTTCGACGTCGACCGGGTGTGCGCCTGGGTGGAGAGGCGCTTCGAGATCAACTACGCGCCGATCGTCGTCGTCGCGGAGGGCGCGGTCCCGCGGGCCGGGCAGATGGTGGTCAAGGACGAGTCGCGCGACGAGTTCGGGCACGTGCGGCTGTCCGGCATCGGCGACTGGCTGGCCCGGGAGCTGGAGAGCCGTACGCAGAAGGAGGCGCGTACGACGGTGCTCGGCCACGTCCAGCGGGGCGGCACGCCGTCCGCCTACGACCGGTGGCTCGCCACCCGCTTCGGACTGCACGCCGTGGACGCCCTCAGGGACGGAGCCTTCGGCACCATGGTGGCGCTGCGCGGCACGGATGTCGTCCGCCTACCGCTCGCGGACGTCACCGGCACGAACAAGCGGGTTCCCATGGAGCTCTACGAGGAGTTCGACGTCTTCTTCGGCACCTGACGCGCGGTCACCGTACGCGCGGTCACCGTACGCGCGGTCACGGTACGCGCGGTCACCGCACGTACGGTCAGCCGTGGGGCACGACGGCCACCGGGCAGTGGGAGTGGTGCAGCACGGCGTGGGCCACGGGACCCAGCCGCTGCTCGGCCGCCCGCGGGCTCGTACGCCGCCCGACGACGAGCAGGCCCGCCCGCTGCGAGGCGTGCACCAGCGCGTGGGCCGGGTGGAGCAGGACGACGTCGGGCAGCACGGAGACGTCCGGATACCTCTCCCGCGGCTCCCGGAGCACGTCGGACAGCCGCTGGACCTCCTCGTCCTCCCACGCCGCCCGGTCCTCCTCGGGCACCGCGAGCGCGGTCCACGGCGGAGCGCCGGTGAGGGCCCACGCGTGCACGGCACGCAGCCTGTCCGTATGGAGCCGAGCCGCGTCGAAGGCGAACTCCACGGCGGGCTCGGCCGGCCTGCGGGCGTCGACTCCCACGGCCACCTCCGCCTCGTGCCGCGCGGCGGCGGGCGGCCGGGGCACGACCACCACGGGACAGGGCGCGCGGCTCGCCGCCGCCAGCGCCGTCGAGCCCACCGCGAGACCGTCGAATCCGCCGTCCCCGCGCGCCCCGACGACGAGTAGCTCGGCCGTCCTGGCGGCGGAGAGCAGGGCGGCCGGGGCCGAGCCGGTCACCTGCACGCTGCTCATCGCCACACCGGGACGCCTCGCCGCGAGAGCGGCCTCGGCGCGCCCCAGCACCTCCTCACCGGACCGCTGCCAGGAAAGGGCGAACGCCGGTTCGGCGACGCCGTCGGCGGGGTCGGGAACGGCGAGAACCAGCCGTAGTTCCAGACCGCGGCGGCCCGCCTCCTCGGCCGCCCACTCGCCCGCGACGAGGCTCTCCCGGGACGCGTCGATCCCGGCCATGAGGAAACGGGTCATCCGGTCCTCCCCTGCGGCACAGAGGACCATTGTGGACGGGCCGTCATCGCGGCACCAGTGGAACCGGCCGGGCTCCCGGTGCCCTGGCCTGCCGGGGCCGTTAATGTGGCTGGCAGGTGGGTGTGAGGGCTTTCGGTGGTGCGCGGGGGTTTGGAGGGTCGCCGGTGAGTGGTTCCGGGGAGTCGGGGGAGGCCCGTCTGCGGCTGCCGCAGTTGCGGCTGGACGAGTTGCTGGGGGAGTTGCAGGCACGCCTTGACGCGGCGCGGGGCACCCGGGACCGGGTGCACAGTCTGCTGGAGGCGGTGCTCGCGGTCGGCCGGGAGCTGGACCTGGAGCAGGTGCTGTACAGCATCGTGGACGCCGCGGCGACGCTGGTGGACGCCGAGTACGCGGCACTGGGCGTGATCGGACCGGACGGCAGGCGGCTGTCGGCGTTCCACACGGTCGGGGTGAGCGAGGAGCGGATCGCGCGGATCGGACCGTTCCCCGAAGGGCACGGCATCCTGGGCGAGCTGATCCGGCATCCGGAGCCGCTGCGGCTGACGAAGCTGTCGGAGCATCCGGCGTCGTACGGCTTCCCCGAGCACCATCCGCCGATGAACACGTTCCTCGGCGTTCCGATCCGGGTGCGGGACCACGTCTTCGGCAATTTGTACCTGACCGAGAAGCGCGGCGGTCTGGAGTTCGACGAGGACGACGAGTCGGTGCTGGCCACGCTGGCGGTTGCGGCGGGCGTGGCGATCGACAACGCGCGGCTGTACGAGGAGTCGCGGCTCCGGGAGCGCTGGCTGCGGGCGATGGCGGAGATCACGCAGAGCCTGATGTCGGGTGCCGACCAGGCGGAGGTCCTGGGGCTGATAGCCGAGCGCGCGCGGGAGATCACGGGGGCGGCGCTGGCGGCCATGTCGACGCCGGTGAAGGAGACCGGGACGCTGAGCGTGGAACTGGCGATCGGCCAGGAGGCGGAGGCGCACCGGGGTCTGGTGCTGCCGGTCGAGGGCACGCTGACCGGGGAGGCGTTCACCGGCGGCGTACCGGTGAGCAGCCCGGACATCTCGCGTGACCCGCGGGTGACGGCGGGCCCGCCACGATTCGCGGGCCTGGGTCCCGCGGTGGCGGTGCCGGTCGGGGGCCCGGGCGATCATGTGCGCGGGGTCGTCCTGCTCGTGCGGGAGGCCGGCGGGAACGACTTCTCCAGCAAGGAGCTGGAGCTGCTGAAGGGATTCGCGGCGCAGGCAGCCGTGGCGATGGAGCTGGCCGGGCGGCGGCGGGACGCGGAGCAGATCGCGCTGCTGGAGGACCGCGACCGGATCGCCCGGGACCTGCACGACCTCGCCATCCAGAGGTTGTTCGCGACGGGCATGACCCTGCAGAGCGCGGGCCGGTTCATCGACCATCCGGGAGCCAAGGAGCGGGTGCTGCGCGCGGTCGACGACCTGGACGAGACCATCAAGATCGTCAGGTCGACGATCTTCGGTCTGCGGGCGCACGACGAGGAGGCGGGCGCCGGACTGCGGACGCGGGCGGTACAGGTGGTCGGAAAGGCCGCGCCGGTGCTCGGGTTCGCACCCGGGGTGCGGATGGAGGGGCTGCTGGACACCCATGTGTCCCGGGAGACCGCGGACGAGGTGGTGGCGGTGCTGTCCGAGGCGCTGACGAACATCGCCCGGCACGCGCACGCCGACCGTGCGGAGGTGGCACTGGAGACCGACGGCCGCAGCGTACGGCTGACGGTCACGGACAACGGCGTGGGGATCCCCCCCGAGGGCCGCCGCAGCGGACTGTCCAACATGGCCGAACGGGCCCGCCGGCTGGACGGCGGCCTTGAGTGGACCACACCCGAGGGCGGAGGCACGAGGCTGGTCTGGCACGCGCCCGTGGGCTCTGCGGGAGCCGCGCGCCCTTCGTCGAAGGCGTGACCGGGGCGGCGTCAAGGGGAGTGCCCGGGGTTCCACCCGGGAAGTGACCGGCGCCGGGGCGCGCCGCACGGACGTGGGACGGATCAGCCGGGCCGGTCGTGGTCCGGGCGTACCTCGTGGTCCGGGCGTACCACGACCACCGGGCAGGCAGCGTGCTGGGCGCAGCGCTGGCTGACCGAGCCAAGCATCGCGCGGGCGAAGCCGCCGCGGCCCCGGCTGCCCACGACGAGGACGTCCGCCCCCGCCGAGGCGCGGATCAGCACCTCCGACGGATCGCCCTCGACCAGGTACTCGACCAGATACGCCGGCCGGTCGTCGCCGAAGACACCCCGCAGACCCTCCGCGAAGCGTTCCCGGGCCTGCTCCAGGTCGAACTCCGGATCGATCGCGGGGCCGGTCCAGCCGACGGCCGACGGCGTGTCCCAGGCGTGGATCGCCTCCACGACACCGCCGACGAGCCGCGCGTATTCCGCCGCCCAGCGCAGTGCTGCGCACGAGGACGGCGAACCGTCCACGCCGACGACCACCCGGCGTCGCGGTGCGGAGGGTTGCATGGCCACCTCACTGAGCAGTCGTTGTGCCTACGTCCACGCTGCCCGGCCCGGGGCGACCGTGCCAGCCGGGGGCCGTCCCGGTCAGGGGGCCGGTCGGCCCTGGTGCGGGACCAGCGGCCCATGGCCGCCGCGCCGGCCGACGGCGATTCTCGGAAGCGGATCAACGGATCAAGCGGCGGATGAACGAAGTTTCCGTCGCGGCAGCGCCTCAGGAGGTGGCAGTCCATGCCCCGCACCGTCACCGTCGGTCTCGACGGCTCACCCGAGAGCCTGGCCGCCGCCGAATGGGCGGCGCGGGAGGCCGGGATGCTCGGGCTGCCGGTGCGGCTCGTCCACGTGGGGGAGCCGGTCCCCGAATCCTTGGTGCTCCACGAGGCCGCCGAGGGGCTCCGGTTGCGCCATCCGGGTGTCGAGGTCCGTGCCGAGCACCTGTCCGGCCGTCCCGCCGAGGTGCTCACCGAGGAGGCGGCCGGCGCCGAAGTGCTCGTGCTCGGCTCGCGCGCCCTCGGCGGAATCGGCGGCTTCCTGGTCGGCTCGGCCGGGCTGTCCGTCCTGGCGCACGCCGAGCGGCCCGTCGTGCTGGTACGGGCCGGGGAACAGGCCGCCGACGAGCACGAGACGGACCGGGCGGGTCTCCCCTCCGCCGCGGCCGCCTGCCGGCCCGTCGTCCTGGGCCTCGACACCGCGCACCCGGACGAGGACCTGATCCGGTTCGCCTTCGAGGCGGCCGCCCGCCGCGGCACGACGCTGCGCGTCGTGCACGGCTGGTACCCGCCGCTGTACTACGGCTACGGCGTGCCCGCCGACGCCGAACTGCTCACCTCGCCCGCGGTGGCCGAGGCCGCCGCACTGACCGAGGCGCTGTGCCCCTGGCGGCGGAAGTACCCGGACGTCGAGGTCGCCGAGGTCTCCCGCCCCGGCAGCGCCGCGGAACTGCTCGCCGACGCCTCCCGCGAGGCATCCCTCGTCGTGGTGGGCCGGCGCGTGCGCCGCAGCCCCCTGGGCGCCCGCGTCGGGCACGTCACCCACGCCGTCCTGCACCACGCCGCCGCCCCTGTGGCGGTCGTCGCGCACCCCTGACCGTCACCCGAGCAACCGCCCCGGCCTGCACGAGCACCGGCCCGCACGCGCACCGGCACCACGAGCACCCGCGCACCGGCACCACGAGCACAGCCCACCGAACACCACAGGCCCCGTCCGAGGAGTGAGGATCATGAAGGCTGCGGTCGTACGGACCTTCGGCGAACCCCTGGTCATCGAGGAGCGCCCGGACCCCGAGCCAGGACCCGGCCGGGTGCGCGTCCGTGTCGAGGCCTGCGGGCTGTGCCACACCGACATCCACGCCGCCCACGGCGACTGGCCGGTCAGGCCGGACCCGCCGTTCGTGCCCGGCCACGAGGGCGTGGGCCTCGTGGAGAAACTCGGTGAGGGCGTCACCCATCTGGCCGTGGGACAGCGGGTGGCCGTGCCGTGGCTCGGCCACGCCTGCGGTCGCTGCGAGCACTGCCTGTCCGGCTGGGAGACGCTGTGCGAGCGGCAGATCAACACCGGATACGGCTGCGACGGCGGCTACGCCGAGAAGATGACGGCCTGGGCGGACTTCGCGCAGCCGGTGCCCGACGGCGTCTCCCCCCTCGACGCGGCCCCGCTGACCTGCGCGGGCGTCACCACGTACAAGGCACTCAAGGTCGCCGGCGTCCGTCCGGCCCAGCTCGTGGCGATCTCCGGGGTCGGCGGCCTCGGCCACCTGGCCGTGCAGTACGCCAGGATCGCCGGCGCCCGTGTCGCCGCGATCGACGTCACCGACGACAAGCTCGAACTCGCCGCCGAACTCGGCGCGGACATCCTCATCGACGCCCGCACCCAGGACGTCGGCCGGGAGCTCGGACGGTACGGTGGCGCCCACGCGGCCATCGCCCTCGCGGTGAACGAGGCCGCCTTCGAGGCGGTCGCCTCCGGGTTGCGGCGCGGCGGCAAGCTCGTCATGGTGGCCCTGCCCGCGCAGGGCACCGTCCGGGTGCCGATCTTCGACACCGTGCTCGGCGGCACCTCCGTGATCGGCTCGATCGTCGGCACCCGGCAGGACCTCGCCGAGGTCTTCCAACTGCACGCGCAGGGCCGCACCCGGGTCATCCGGGAGAGCCGGCCGCTCGGCGCCGTGAACGAGTCCATCGACGAGGTGCTGCGCGGTCAGGTCAAGGCCCGCATCGTGTTCGACCTCGGAGAGGGAGGCTGAGGACCATGGATCTGCCGCTGGTCGTCGGAGTCGACGGTTCCGAATCCAGCCTGCGGGCCGCCGACTGGGCCGCCGACGAGGCCGCCCTGCGCGCGGTGCCGCTACGGGTCGTCCACGGCTCGCTCTGGGAGCGCTACGAGGGGGCCGCGCTCGCGCGCGAACTCGGCAAGCCGGACGGCCAGGCGGAGGCCGAGGAGGTGGTCGCGGCCGCCGCCCGGCGCGCCCGCGCCCGCCATCCCGGCCTGCCGATCAGCAGGGCCGCGCTGCCCGAGGCGCCCGAATACGCGCTGGTGCGGGAGGGCAGGAACGCCTCCGCCCTGGTCGTCGGCGCCCGCGGCCGCAGCCCGGTCGTCGATCTGCTGCTGGGCTCCGTCAGCCTGTGGGTGGCCGCGCACGCCGACTGCCCCGTGATCGTGATCCGCGGCAGCCACGACAACCAGGCCCGCGTCCCGGTGCACGGCCGTGTCGTCGTCGGCGTCGGGGACCGGTCAGCGGCGGCGGTGCGCTTCGCCGCCGAGGAGGCCCTGCGCCGCGCGGCCGAACTGGAGGCCGTACGGGCCTGGCGGTGCCCCGCGCACGAGGCCCTCGACCATCCGCTGATCGGCGGGGAGCCCGAGCGGGTGTACGAGGAGCGGGCCGCCGACGCCCTGGAGTCGGCGCTGCGGGACGTGCCGCCGGAGGTGAAGGTGCGCCGGCGCACCGCGGAGGGACCCGCCCGCCGGGTGCTGCTGGACGCCTCGCCGGGCGCGGACCTGCTCGTGGTCGGAACCCGGCGCCGGTCGGGACGGTTCGGCCTCCAGCTCGGCCGGGTCGCCCACACCGCCCTGCACCACGCGGCCTGCCCGGTGGCGGTGGTTCCCGAACGGGCGTGAGGTCACAGGTCCGCCGTGCGGTCGGGGACGTAGGTCTGAAGATCGCGCGGCGGCCGCTCGTAGCCGGTCGGCGCCGGCCGCTCGGGCAGCCGCAGCACCGTCGGCGAGACCTCGTGGTACGGCACGGTGCCGAGCAGATGGGCGATCATGTTCAGCCGGGCGCGGCGCTTGTCGTCGCTCTCCACGACGTACCACGGCGCCTCGGAGATGTCCGTGTGCACCATCATCTCGTCCTTGGCCCGCGAGTACGCCTCCCAGTGCGTGATGGACTCCAGGTCCATCGGCGACAGCTTCCAGCGTCGCAGCGGGTCCTCCAGACGGCGCCGGAAACGCTCCTGCTGGACGGCGTCGCTCACCGAGAACCAGTACTTGCGCAGCAGGACTCCGTCCTCCACCAGCATCCGCTCGAAGATGGGGCACTGGCGCAGGAACCGCTGGTGCTCCTCCTTGGTGCAGAAGCCCATCACATGCTCGACCCCGGCCCGGTTGTACCAGGACCGGTCGAACAGCACGATCTCCCCGGCGGCCGGCAACTGCTCGACGTACCGCTGGAAGTACCACTGGGTGCGCTGACGCTCGGTCGGCGCGGGCAGTGCCACGATCCGGGCGATGCGCGGGTTGAGGTGCTCGGTCACCCGCTTGATGGTGCCGCCCTTGCCGGCCGCGTCCCGCCCCTCGAACACCACGACCAGCCGGGCCCCGGTGACCCGCACCCACTCCTGGAGCTTGGCCAACTCCGTCTGAAGACGCAGGAGTTCGCTCTCGTAGGTCTTGCGCGGCAGCGCCGCCCGGTTGCCGGCCGTCACAGCAGGAAACCGTACTTTCCGGCGGGCGTGGGCGCACCCGGGCGGCCGCGCGGACGACGGGCGCCGCTCACGCCGACGTCAGGGGCCTCGCCGCCCCCTCCGGCCGGGCGTGATGGGCGGTGAACCAGTCCCGGGCCAGCTCCGCCGCCGTCTCCACCGTGTCCGGTGCGGTGAACAGGTCGCCGGCGCCGGGGACGGGGACCACGCGGTGGTCGCAGCACATCCAGTCCGCCGCGAGCCGGTTGAGGCCGAGGAGCCGTGTGTCCTGGGCGCCGACGACGAACAGGCAGGGGGCGCGCACCCGGGCCAGCGCCGAGGGCTGGGCCAGGTCGGGGCGGCCGCCGAGGCACACCACGGCACGGATGTCGTCGCCCGCCGCGGCCTCCACCGCCGCGCCGGCGCCCGTACCCGCCCCGCAGTGACTGACGGGCAGGCCGGTCTCGCGGCGCAGCCAGTCGGTCACGGCCCGCAGGCGCCGGGCCAGCAGCACGATGTCGAAGGCGTTGTGCGGGGTGCGTTCCTCGTCCTCGGTGAGCAGGTCGATCAGCAGCGTGCCCAGGCCCGCCCGGCGCAGGACGGCGGCGACGCGCTGGTGCGGCGGGCGGTGCCGGCCGCTGCCGCCGCCGAGGGCGTAGGCCACCGCCACCGGCGGCGTGTGCGGCAGGGCGAGCCGCGCGGCCAGGCGCACCGGACCCGCCGGCACCTCCACCTCCTGGTCCGGCGAGGGTGCTGCCGAGGCAGGCTCGGGGATCGGTCCGGCGGCGGTCGTGGCGGTCGTGGCGATCGTGGTGGCCTGCCGGGTCTCGGCGAGCAGCGTGGCGACCTCGGCGTCGGTGACGCGCCCGAAGTCCGTGTACCAGGCGCCGGCCGAACCGAGGTGGCGCAGCGGCTGGAGACAGACGACCCGGTCGGCCACCGTGCGCAGATGCGGCAGCGCCGCCTCCGGTCCGACCGGGACCGCGAGTACCACCTGCCCGGCGCCGCGGGTCCGGGCCACCCGGCAGGCGGCCTCCGCGGTGGCGCCGGTCGACAGCGAGTCGTCCACGACGAGCGCGGTCCGCCCGGCCACGGGCAGCGGTGGGCAGTCGTCGCGCAGGTGCCGCAGCCGGCGCTCCAGTTCGGCGCGCTCGGCACGTTCGACGGTTTCCCGCCCGGCGGGATCGAGGCCGCTCTCGCTCAGGACGGCCCGGTCGATGACGCGTACGCCGTGCTCACCGAGGGCGCCGAATCCGAGGTCCGGCTGCCAGGGCACGCGCAGCTTGCGCACCACGGCCAGGTCGAGCGGGGCGCCCAGGTGCCGGGCCACCTCGAAGGCCACCGGGAGGCCGCCCCGGGGCACTCCGAGCACCACCACGTCCTCGTCCCGCAGGTACTCCAGGCACCGGGCCAGGCGCCGTCCGGCGTCCGCGCGGTTCTTGTAGCGCATGCGCCGCCACCTCCTCGTACGTGGTCCCGGCGGCGCGGCGGCAAACCGCCTCGAATCCATTCGAACGCTTCCGGCGTGCGCCCGCCTCCGGGGCGGGCCGCGCCGTCCTGGCGGGTCAGCTCGCCGTCCGGCCCCGGCGCGGACCGACGAGGTCCCACGCGCCCCACAGGTCGCGGCGGCGCCCATCCAGCCGCCGGCGGACCGGAGCCGTCGTCCCGTAGGCCGGCCCGCCGAAGGCGAGCGCGGCCGCGGTGCCGAACAGGGCGGCCTGCGCGGTCGCCTCCGCCGGGCCGGGCGGCTCGGCGGCCGGGAGGCCCCGGCCGTCCTGCCGGACGGCGGCCGCCGCCCCGGCGGGCAGGTCCGTGCCCACCAGGGCGTGCCCGGTGCGGGTGGTGCCGTGGGGGCCGGTCCAGCGGACCTTCGCCGGTGCCCGGTAGCTCGCGTCACCCGTCGGCGCGGTCTTTGGGGCGGCCGTGAGCGGCACGGCCCGCACCGGCCGCCGGTCGGCGCGCCGCCCGGCGAGCTCCTGGCCCAGCGCGCCCCGCCGCCGTACCGGCGACCACGATGTTCTCGGCGCGTGTGTCATCCCGGTCCCGCGGCGACCACCCCCTGCCGGGGGACCGGCCCGGCGCTCGGAGGCTCCCCGAACTCCGGCAGCACCTGGAAGACACCGGTCAGGCCGGTGTGCCGCAGGATCCGCCGGAAGGACGAACTGCCGCTGACCAGCCGCAGCCGGCCGCCGCGTGCGGTGACACGGTTGCGGACCCGGCACAGCAGACCGAGCCCGGCGCAGTCTATGAAGGGCACCGGCCGCAGGTCGAGCACCAGATCCGGCCGGGGCCCGTCGGTCAGCGTGTCGAGGCGCGCGGCGAGGGACAGCCTCGTGACCAGGTCGACGTCGCCGTTCAGTGTCACGACGGTCGTGGTGCCGACGGTGCGTTCCGCATGGCTGTCGGCGGGCCCGGTGGGACGTTCGGACATACGGCCAGCCAAGCCGGTCCGGCCGGGTGCGCGGAAGGGCCGTTCGGTCCCCTCTGCGGCGGCCGAGGAGCCCGTGGGCGCCCCTGCACCGCGGGTACGCGCCCCCGCGGGCGGCCGATGGGGCCGACCGGCCCATGCGGAACCCCCGGTCGTCGGAGAAGCTGAAGACGTGGGCGGTCCCGGTCCATGTGCCGCGCCGAGCGCGGCTCGCGCCCGCAGGCCGCGGACCGCCGGCTCCCGGCCGACCGATCAAGAAGGCCGGCCGACCGGGAGGACGGTCCGACCGTGAAGGCCGTACGATCGGCCGTCCGTCCGCGAAGGCCACCGGTCCCGGAGCGAAGAGGGTGAGGTTCGGCATGAAAGGCTACGTCTTCCACGGCCCCGGGCAGTCCGCCTGGGACGAGGTCCCCGACCCGGACCTCGACGAGGCCACCGACGCCGTGGTCCGCGTCGACGCCGTGACCATCTGCGGGACCGACCTGCACATCCTCAAGGGCGATGTGCCCGAGGTCCGCCCCGGCACAGTGCTGGGGCACGAGGCCGTCGGCGAGATCGTCGAGGTCGGCGCCGAGGTGGGCACCGTACGGCCCGGCGACCGCGTCCTCGTCTCCTGCGTCACCGCATGCGGCCGGTGCCGCTTCTGCCGCGAGGCCATGTACAGCCAGTGCCGCGGCGGCGGGGGCTGGATCCTCGGCCACCTGGTCGACGGCACCCAGGCGGAGTTCGTCCGGGTGCCCTTCGCGGACCTCTCCGTGCATCCGCTGCCCGCCGCGGTGACCGACGTGGACGCCGTGCTGCTGGCCGACGTCTTTCCCACCGCCTACGAGGTCGGAGTGCTCAACGGGCGGGTACGCCCCGGGGACACCGTGGTCGTGGTCGGCGCCGGGCCCGTCGGACTCGCGGCGATCGCCACCGCCCGGCTGTTCGCACCCGAGCGGATCATCGTGGTGGACCTGGCCGCCGCCCGTCTGGAGGCCGCCCGCAAGCTCGGCGCCGAGGCCGTCGCCGACGCGCGCGAGGCCCCCGAGCAACTGGTCGAGGACCTCACCGGCGGCCTCGGCGCGGACGTGGTCGTCGAGGCGGTGGGCGTACCGGAGACCTTCGAGCTGTGCACGCGCATGGTGCGGCCCGGAGGACACGTGGCCAACGTCGGAGTGCACGGCAAGCCCGCCACCCTGCACCTGGAAGACCTGTGGAGCAGGAACGTCACCATCACCACGGGCCTGGTCGACACCCGCTCCACGCCGACCCTGCTGCGGATGGCGGCGGCCGGCCGGCTGCCCACCTCCCAGCTCGTCACGCACACGTTCCCGATGGAGCGCATGGAGGAGGCGTACGACGTCTTCGCCCACGCCGCCGAGACGGGGGCCCTGAAGGTCGTGCTCGGCGGTCCGCGGCGCGAGGTCGTCCCGGTGCCCGCGGCCTGACGGGCCGGACGACGCGACGGGCCGGGCGATGCGATGGGCCGGGCGATGCGATGGGCCGGACGACGGGAGCATGCGCGCGGGAGAGACGCGGACGTGCGGGAGAGGCGCGGGAGACACCCAGGAGACGCGGTGCGGAACGGCCGCACGCGCTCCGCCAGGCGGAAAAGACGGATGACTGATGTATCGCAACGACGGGTTCCGTGAGCTCGGCCGGCAGGAGTGCCTCCGGCTGCTGGCCAAGGTGCCGGTGGGCCGTATCGTCCATACGCGGCACGCCCTGCCCGCGGTACTCCCGGTCAACTTCGCCCTGGACGGCGACGGCGCGGTGCTGCTGTGCACCTCGGCCACATCCGAACTGGTCCGCGCGATCGACGGCGCGGTGGTCGCCTTCGAGGCCGACGAGGTGGACGCGGTCGCGCACTCCGGCTGGAGCGTCGTCGTCACCGGCCCCGCCTCGGTGGTGGCCGACCCGGCCGAGCACCGGCGCCTGCTCCACGACGGTCCGCGGTCCTGGGTGCCCTCGCCTCGGGTGGTGTTCGTCCGTGTCGAACCGGAACTGGTCACGGGCCGTGAACTCGTCGGCGGACGCAGCATGTACGGCCTGGACTCCGTCGTCTGACCCTCGAGCGGTCCTCGACCCGCCCCCTTGCCGGCCCCCTCTTCTTCGAGCCCGCCGGAGGACGCCATGCAGGGTTCCCAGTACACCGTCGGCGACGTCATGACCCCGACCGTCGTCGCCCTGGCCGGTGGAGCGATGTTCAAGGAGATCGTGCGGACCATGGAGGAGTGGGGCGTCAGCGCGATGCCCGTGCTGGACGGCCGGGGCCGGGTGCTCGGCGTCGTCTCCGAGGCCGATCTGCTGCGCAAGGAGGAGCTGCGTGAGGAGGACCCGGACCTGGCCGGTGGGCTGCATCGGCCCGTGGCAGGGCCGGGCTCGGCCAAGGCCCGGGCCGTGACCGCCCAGGAGCTGATGAACACCCCGGCCGTCACCGTCCACCCCGCCGCCACCCTGGGCCAGGCCGCCCGGCTCATGGCCCGGCACGGCGTCAAGCGCCTCCCGGTCGTCGGCGACGACGGCGTGCTCGTCGGCATCGTCAGCCGCTCCGACCTGCTCAAGGTGTTCCTCCGCGGCGACGAGGACATCGCCGCGGACGTGCGCCGTCAGATCGTCGCCGCCGGTTTTCTGGCGGACTCGGTGGAAGTGGCGGTGCGCGAGGGCGTGGTCACTCTGACCGGCCGGCTCCCGGACGCCTCCCTGATCCCGCTCGTCGTCCGCCTGGCGCGCACCGTCGGGGGTGTGGTGGACGTGCGGTGCGACGACCTCACGGGACCACGCCGCCGCCCCCTCCTGGAACCCGATCTGGCCCACGAGCGGCCCTCGCCCCGCGCCACGGGGACGGGGACCGGCCCCGAGACCTGACGGCAGGGGGCCGAACGGCCCGCTGAGGGACCGAACCGCTCTCGCGCCGAGCCGTGCCGGATGCGACGGTGAAGGTGGCAGACGCTGCCGCAGGAGGGCGGCAGCCCCAGTGGAAGGCGGTGGGGTCGATGGAACTGCCCCTGGTGGTGGGTGTCGACGGGTCGGACCCGAGCCTGACAGCGGTGGACTGGGCGGTGGCCGAGGCCGCCCGGTTCGGGCTGCCGCTGCGCCTGGTGTACGCGTCCCTGTGGGAGCGGTACGAGGGCGCGATGCCGTCGGGGACCGTGGAACGTCCATCGGAGCAGGTGATGGCGGAGCACGTCGTCGCCTCCGCCGCGGAGCGAGCCCAGCGGTGCGACCCGGAGGTGAAGGTGTCCACGGAGGTCCTTCCGCAGGACGCGGTCACCGCCCTGCTCGCCGAGGCCGCCAACGCCTCCGCGCTGATCACCGGCTCTCGCGGGCGTGGACAGCTCAAGGGACTGCTGCTGGGTTCGGTGGGCCTTGCCGTGGCGGCCCGGGCGCACTGCCCGGTGGTCGTGGTCCGCGGCGACCCGGCGGGCCTGGCCGGCACCCACGAGCGGATCCTGCTCGCCGCCGGCGAGGCCGACACCGGGCACGAGGCCGCGCGGTTCGCGTTCCGGGAGGCCGAGGTGCGCGGCTGCGTCCTCGACGTCGTACGCGCCTGGCGGCGTCCCGTGCACGAGGGCGTCGGCAACCCGCAGCTCGCCGACGAGCCGGCCCAGCGGCACGAGGAGCATGCCGCCGCCGTCCTCGAGGAGCTGCTGCGCGAACCGGAGGCCGAACACCCGGCGGTACGGGTGCGTCCCGCGACGGTCGAAGGTCCGGCGCACCGGGTGCTCGTGGACCGGTCGGCCGCCGCCGACCTGGTGATCGTCGGGGTACGGCGCAGGGAGGGCCACTTCGGTCTCCAGCTCGGCCGGACGGCCCACACCCTCCTGCACCACGCGCACTGCCCGGTGGCCGTCGTACCGCAGGGGGCGTGACCGCGCGGTGCCGGCGCGGGCGGCGCGCTGCGTGTCCTGCCCGAGCCTCGCCGCCATGGAAGGCCCCTCGACCTGGTGCGGCGCGGCCTCACCGGGCTGGAGACCCGTGAGGGCGCCGGCCCCCTCCCGGACCCTTCCTCCCCACCGCGAAGAGGCGTGGAAATACCCCCGGGGGTACTCGTGCTACTGTCGGTACGAGATACCCCCGGGGGTAATTCTTCGCAAGGAAGGGAGCGCCCTGTGTTCTTCGTCGACACCATCGAGCTGGCAGGACTCGGCAATCGCAGCTACCTGGCCGGAGGCGGGCGCACGGCGGTGGCGGTCGACCCGCCCAGAGACGTCGACCGGGTGCTGGCGGCGGCGGCCCGGCGCGGGGTGCGCGTCGCGTACGTCGTGGAGACCCACGTCCACAACGACTACGTCTCCGGCGGCCTGGAACTCGCCCGGCTCACCGGAGCCGACTACCTCGTCCCGGAAGGTGCCCGCGTCAGCTTCGCGCGCACCCCCGTCCGCGACGGCGACACGGTGACCGTCGACGAGGACGCCCGGCTGACCCTGCACGCCCTGGCCACCCCGGGACACACCCCGCACCACACCTCGTACGTCCTGCGCGAGGCCGGCACCGCCCTCGCCGTGTTCACCGGCGGCTCCCTGCTGATCGGCACCGTCGGCCGCCCCGACCTGGTCGAAGCGCGGCTGACCGAGGGCCTGGCCCGCGCCCAGCACGCCTCCGCCCACCGGCTGGCCGACGCACTGCCCGACGCCACCGCGGTGCTGCCCACCCACGGCTTCGGCAGCTTTTGCTCCTCCGGGCAGACGGAGGGCGACAGCACGACCATCGGCCGGGAACGCGTGGTCAACGACGCGCTCACCCGCGACGTCGACGCCTTCGTGGCGGACCTGCTCGCGGGCCTGGACGACATACCCGCCTACTACACGCACATGGGACCGGCCAACGCCGCCGGCCCCGAGCCGGTCGACCTGACCCCGCCCGCCGTCGCCGACCCCGAGGAGATAGCCGCCCGGCTGGCCGCCGGGGAGTGGGTCGTCGACCTGCGCAACCGGGTGGCCTTCGCCGAAGGGCACGTCGCCGGGTCGTTCAACTTCGAGGCCGAGGGCAAGCTCGCCACCTACCTGGCCTGGCTGGTGCCCTGGGGCCGGCCGGTGACGCTGCTCGCCGGGACGGCCGCACAACTGGCCGACGCGCAGCGGGAGCTGGCCAGGGTCGGCATCGACCGCCCGGCCGCCGCGGCCACCGGCGGGCCGTCCGCCTGGCTCCGCCCCGGCGAGGAGCCCGCCTCCTTCCCGCGGGCCACCTTCGCGGACCTCGCCGAGCGGCACCCGGGGGAGGGCGTCGTCGTACTGGACGTGCGGCGCGACTCCGAACGCGCCGGGGGCTTCGTCGAGGGCTCGGTGCACATCCCGCTCCACGAGCTGCACCGGCGGACCGGCGAGGTCCCCGGCGGCCAGGTCTGGGTGCACTGCGCGGGCGGCATGCGGGCCGCCGTGGCCGCCTCCCTGCTCGACGCGGCGGGCCGCGACGTGGTCGCGGTGGACGACGGGTTCGAGTCCGCGGAGAAGGCCGGACTCACCGTACGGACCGCACGGGAGGAACAGTGCCGATGAGTCCGGTCCGCCCCGCTCCCGCCCGGATCACCGCCCTGGAGGCCGCCACACGCACGGGCCGTGCCCGGACCGGCGGCGGATCCGGCGGCCCGCGCGAGGACGGCGCGATCGCGTGAGTGCTCTGCTCCTCGCCCTGGCCGCCGGGGCCGTCGTCGGCCTGGCACTGGGCGCGCTCGGGGGCGGCGGCAGCGTCCTGGCCGTCCCCGCGCTGATCTACCTGCTCGGCTTCACCCCGGCCGCGGCCACCACCGCGAGCCTGGTCGTCGTCACCGTCACCTCGGCCACGGCACTGGTCGCGCACGCCCGCGACGGCCAGGTGCGGTGGCGCACCGGCCTGTCGTTCGCCGCCGCGGGCATCGGCCCGGCCATGCTGGGCGGCGCGGTCGCCGGACGGCTGCCGGACGCCGTGCTGGCCGCCGCCTTCGCGCTGGTCGCGGCGGTCGCCGCGGCCCGGATGCTGCGCCCGCGTCCGGCGCCGCAGGAGGACCGTCCGGTACGGCGCGGGCGAGCCGCGGCCGCCGGCGCCGGACTCGGCGCGGTCACCGGAGTGCTCGGCGTCGGCGGTGGCTTCCTCGCCGTCCCCGCCCTGGTCGGCGCGCTCTCCCTGCGCATGCGCGAGGCCGTGGGTACCAGCCTGCTGGTCATCACCGTCAACTCACTGGCCGCGCTGGCGCTGCGCGCCGGGACGGTCGACGGGCTGGACTGGGCGGTGATCGCGCCGTTCGCCGGTGCGGCGGTCCTCGCCGCCTGGGACGGCAGGCGGCTGGCCGCCAAGGTGTCCGGGGCGGTGTTGCAACGGATCTTCGCCGCGGCCCTGCTGGCGGTGGCGGCGTTCATGCTCGTCGACGCGGTGGCCTGATGCGCGCCGGCCGGCCGGGCCCGGGACGGCCCGCTCTCACGCCAGCGACAGGAACAGCTTCTCCATGCGGGCCCGCATCTGCGCGGGGTCCTGGCCGTTCGTCCGCCCCGCTTCGATGTCGGCCACGCACTTCTGCAGGCCGGTGGCGATGATGGCGAAACCGGCGCGGTCAAGGGCGCGGGAGGCGGCGGCGAGCTGAGTCACGACCTCCTCGCAGTCGCGGCCCTCCTCGATCATCCGGATCACCCCGGAGATCTGGCCCTGCGCCCGGCGCAACCGGTTCAGCACGGCCTTGAGGTCCGTGCCCTCGAGCTCCAGTTCCACGATCACTCCTTGCGAAATACCCCTGGGGGTACTGTACGTCCGTCCTCGGGACGACGTCGACCACTCCACCGACCGGAAAGGACCCGTTCCGCCGTGACCGTTCCCTCCATCCCCGTCCCCCTGGCCGTCGAGCAGGCGCGCTCACGGCTCGACGAGCTGACCGTCATCGATGTGCGCACACCCGGCGAGTACGCCTCCGGACACCTCCCCGGCGCGCTCAACGTCCCACTGGACCGTGTCGGGCAGGCCCTGCCCGAGATACGGCACGCGGCGGAGCGCCGCGAGGTCCTCGTCGTCTGCGCCTCTGGCGCCCGCTCGGCCAAGGCCTGCGTCTACCTGGCCCGGCAGGGCGTCGCCGCCGCCACCCTCACCGGCGGCACGGGAGCCTGGGCAGCGGCGGGTCACGAGCTGCACCGGCCGACGGCCTGCGACACCCCGGCCGGCTGGAGCATGGAACGTCAAGTGCGTTTCACGGCCGGATCGTTGGTGCTGCTCGGGCTGGCGCTCGGACTGCTCGTCCACCCGGCCCTGCTGATCCTGCCGGCGGGCGTGGCGGGCGGGCTGGTCTTCTCCGCCCTCACCGACACCTGCGGCATGGCCGTCCTGCTCGGGAAGCTCCCCCACAACCGGCCGCGCGCGGCCCGGCTCGACGCGACGCTCGAGACGCTGCGGAGCAGGTGAGACCGGCGGGGCGGCCGCCCGGCCGCCCCGCGGCGACCCCGCCCCGCAGGGACAGGCCATCCCCGGAGGCCGGGACTCCTTCGCCGGCCCGGAGGCCGGCCCGGACTCACTCGACGGGGCCCTCGTGGTGTTCCAGCAGATGCCCCATGCGGTCGCAGAACAGATGGCCGAACAGCGCGCCGCCGTAGACGACGAACCCCGCGCCGACCAGCCAGGACTCCACCACCAGGATGGTGCCGATGGCGCCGTAGCTGACCGCGTTGGTCACGATCAGCGGGGTGAACACCAGGAACGAGAAGGCGCGCAGGCCCACCAGGCCGACCATGGTGGCGACGGCGCCGGGGAAGAGGAGCCGCCAGCGCACCTGGCTGCCGAGCAGGAAGTGCGGGCCCCACCAGAAGAACAGCACGCCGACGCCCACGCTCAGCAGCATGCGGTAGGTCCCGTTGAACACCGTCCGGGTGAGCACCTGCATGTACAGGTACACCATGAGCGCGACCAGCCAGACGGCCTGCCGCCAGATCCGGTGCCAGGGCCCGGCGGGCAGTCGCCACACCCGCTCGTAGGCGTTCTGCACGCTCGACGCGAAGGACACGCCGAACACCGCGAGCAGCACCAGGCCCCACGCGCTGGTGGTCCCGGCCACCTTGCGCGCCGGGCTGAAGACCTCCGAGAGCACGTCGGCGGACCGGCCGGACAGGTCCATGCCGTCCACCAGCCACAACGCGAACCCGCCGTGGTGCAGCGGATCGAGCGCGGCGACCACGATCAGCAGCGGGGCCAGGGTGACCAGGGAGAGCGTGGCGAACCCCATCGCCCGGTGCATGAGCTCCAGCCGCTTGCCGCGCCGGTAGAGCTCAGCGGCCCACCCCAGGTGCGTCGTCGGGCGGTCGGGGGACTTCCGCTTGCTCAACCCGGCCGCCGTGAACGCCCGTCACGGTGGCCGGTGCCGCTCGACGCCGGAGGGGACGGGGTGGGACATGACATGGCGACGGCGCCTCCTCTCCGGATCACGGGTGACCGGCGCCCGGCCCGCGCAAACCCATCATCGCGACCCACCCGCCCGGCCGCGCCACGGGCAGGCGACAGGCTCCAGGACGGCAGCGGGCCGTCCGTCGAGCCCTTCCGACTCCGGCACCTCCATCGTCGCGCCGCTGCCCCGCACGGGCACACCGCGAGCACGGGCACCCTTCGCGCCCGTCGTCGACGCGCCCAGGCCCCTCCCGCCCCTGGACGAGAAGGGCCCTCCTTTGCCGATGGCGAGGCCGGGCCTCAGCGCATCCTGGTGGTACAGACCATGTGCTCCGAGACCCAGACCCTCTTGCCGTGGCGGGTCGTGAAGTAGTGCCCCTTGACCTTGTGACAGTTGTGGTGCGCTGTCCCGTACGAGGTGGTGCTCTTGGCGGGCGCTGCCGATGCGGTGCCCACGGAGGCCACGGCGGCGCCACCCGCCATGACGCCCGCAGCGAGGCCGGTGGCCAGTGCGCGTGTGAGTCGACGTCGCATTACTGGCTCCCTTTCGCTTGGGAATCAGGTACATTGCCCATTTTCGTCCCTTCCCTGGGCACTTGCATCAGCGCTGGTGGGCGGGCCGGGACCCGGGCCCGGCGGGTGGTGCCGCAGACGTCCGGCGCCTCGTACGGGGTCATTTCGCACGGTGGGACGTGCAGTTCGCCCTCGCCCCTGGGGTGGCGCGCAGCCCCGGAGTCCCGCGCGCCCGGTCCGTTCCGCACCGTACAAAGCCGGGCGGTCGCTCGCCATACTGGACGAGGGTCCTCCCGCGGATCAGGCCGGTGCCGGGACGGGGCCAGGGGGCGGCCCGGACGCCGGGCACGGCCCGGAGAGGCGGGGTACACGGCGACGGGGGCGGCGCGAGATGTCGGACACCATGCTGATCCAGGGCCGTTACCGGCTGCTCGACACCATCGGCCGGGGCGGCATGGGCGAGGTCTGGCGGGCGCGGGACGAGTCGCTGGGCCGCCATGTCGCGGTGAAGTGCCTCAAGCCGCTCGGCCCCCAGCGCGACCCGTCCTTCACCCGGGTGCTGCGCGAGCGGTTCCGGCGCGAGGCCCGGGTGGCCGCCGCGCTCCAGCACCGCGGGGTGACCGTCGTCCACGACTTCGGCGAGTCCGACGGCGTGCTCTACCTGGTGATGGAGATGCTCGACGGCCGCAACCTCGGACAGTTGCTGGAGGACAACGACCACCGGCCGCTGGCCGTGCCCGACATCGTCGAGATCGCCGAACAGGTCACCGCGGCTCTCGCCTACACCCACCAACAGGGCATCGTGCACCGGGATCTGAAACCGGCGAACATCATGCGGCTGACCGACGGGACGGTGAAGATCTGCGACTTCGGCATCGCCCGGCTCGGCCACGACATCGGCTTCACCGCCCGCCTGACCGGCACCGGCGTCGCCATGGGCACCCCGCACTACATGTCGCCCGAACAGATCGGCGGAACCGAGGTCGACCAGCGCAGCGACCTGTACTCGCTGGGCTGTGTGCTGTACGAACTCGCCACCGGGACACCGCCGTTCGACTTCGACGACGCCTGGGCGATCCTCGTCGGGCACCGCGACACCCCGCCCGAGCCGCCGCGCCGCCAACGTGCCGAACTCCCCGAGTACCTGGAGCGGATCATCCTCGACCTGCTCGCCAAACTGCCCGAGCAACGGCCGGACGACGCCCACGCGTTGAGCCGCCGCATCATCGCCGGCCGCACGGCGGCGCCTCGGTACGCGCCCACCGTGGTCACCCCGCTCCCACGCCCGCGCCCGTCCGAACCGGCCGGTCGTGACGCCCGACTGCCATCGTGGACACGCGGCATGACCACCGGTCACAAGGCGGCCGGCGCCGCGCCGCGCACCGCACCCCCGGCCGACGCGGCCGGCCTGACCGGCGAGTGGACCCCGCGCACGGCCACGGACGGCCCGGCGGAGACCGGGCGGACGCCCGGCGGACTGCCCGTCCCCGCGCCGGAGGCCGTCAGGGCGCTGAGCGACCGGCACCGGGCGACCCTGAGCCTCGGACGGCTCGGGCGCTGGGAAGAGGCGTGCGAGGCACACCGCGCCATCGCCGACGAGCGGGCCCGCCTCCTCGGCCCCGACCACCCCGACACCCTCGCCAGCCGCTACGAATTCGCCTTCGGCCTCAGCCGTACCGGTCGGCCGGCCGAGGCGCTGCGGGAGTACAAGCGGGTGGCCGAGGCGCGCATCGGGGCGCTCGGCGCCGACCACCCGGACACGCTCGCCGTGCGCCAGGAGATGGCGTACGTACTGGGCCGCCTGGGCCGCCACTTCGACGCGCACCAGGTGTACGCGGCGGTGCTCACCGCGCGCGAGCGCACCATGGGCCCGGACCATCCCGACACCCTGCGCTGCCGGCACAACCTCGCCTTCAGCCTCAGCCGGCTCGGCCGCCCGGACGACTCGTACCGCATGGCCTGCCAGGTCGCCGCCGCCCGCGCCCGGGTGCTCGGGCCGCAGCACCCCGACACTCTGGTCACCATGTTCGAAGTCGCCTATGCCCTAGGGCAGTTGGGGAGGTGGGCGGAGGCTCTGGACACCTACCACGAGGTCGCCGGGGCACGCGCCCGTGCGCTCGGCGCCGACCACCCCGACACCCTGGCCGCCCGCTACGAGGTCGGCATCAGCCTGGGCCGGCTCGGGCGCAGCGCGGAGGCGCTGGAGCTGTACCGGGCCCTGATCGACGACCGCACCCGGGTGCACGGACCCGCGCACCCCGAGACCCTGCGCGCGCGCCACGGTCTCGGGGTCAACCTCGGCAGGCTCGGCCGCTGGGAGGAGGCCCTCGCGGAGTCCCGCGACGTGTGCGCGATCCGCGGCCGCGTGCTCGGCGCCGACCACCCCGACACCCTCGTCAGCCGCCGCGAGGTCGCCGTGAGCCTCGGCTGGCTCGGCCGCTGGGCCGACGCGCTCACCGAGTACCGCGCGGTGGCCGGGGCCCGCGAGCGCGTCCTGGGCGCCGGCCACCCCGACACCCTCGCCAGCCGCACCGACGAGGCCCACTGCCTGGAACAACTCGGCCGCGGCCAGGAGGCCGCGGAGCTGTACCGCCAGGTCGCCGTCCTGCGCGGGCAGCGCGCGACCGACGGGCCGTAGGCGCCCGTCCGCCGCGGACCGCACCCTGGCCGATGTGGATCACCGCGTGTTACGAAGGACCATGCGCGCACATCAGGGACACGGTACGTACGACGCCGTCATCGTCGGCGGAGGGCACAACGGGCTGGTCGCCGCCGCCTACCTGGCCCGGGCCGGACGGTCGGTGCTCGTGCTGGAACGGCTGGACCACACCGGCGGCGCCGCCGTCTCCACCCGCCCGTTCGCCGGCGTGGACGCCCGGCTGTCCCGCTACTCCTACCTGGTCAGCCTGCTGCCCCGGAAGATCGTCCAGGACCTGGGCCTGGACGTCCGGCTGCGCACCCGCACGATCTCCTCGTACACGCCCGTCGAGCGCGGCGGACGGCCCACCGGACTCCTCGTGGGCGGCGGCGAGGAGCGCACCCGCGAGGCCTTCGCCCGGCTCACCGGCTCCGACCGCGAGTGGGAGGCCTGGCAGCGCTTCTACGGCATGACCGGACGCCTGGCCCGCAGGGTCTTCCCCACGCTCACCGAGCCGCTGCCGACCCGCGAGGAACTGCGCCGCCGCGTCGACGACGAGGAGGCCTGGCGGATCCTGTTCGAGGAGCCGCTCGGCGTCGCCGTGGAGGACCGCTTCGCCGACGACCTCGTACGGGGCGTGGTGCTCACCGACGCCCTCATCGGCACCTTCGCCGACGCCCACGACCCGTCCCTCGCGCAGAACCGCTGCTTCCTGTACCACGTGATCGGCGGCGGCACCGGCGACTGGGACGTGCCGGTCGGCGGCATGGGCGCCCTGACCGACGCGCTCGCCGCCGCGGCCCGCCGGGCCGGGGCCGTCATCGCCACCGGCCACGAGGCGGTACGGGTGGTGAGCGACGGGCGCGCGGCGGAGGTCACGTACCGCACCCGCGACGGCGAGGGCACCGTCGGCGCCCGGCACGTGCTGGTGAACGCCTCCCCGCAGGCCCTTGCCGCGCTGACCGGCGAGGAGCCGCCGGAGCCCGCCGAGGGCGCCCAGCTCAAGGTGAACATGCTGCTCAAACGGCTGCCCAGGCTCCGGGACACCGCGGTCGACCCGCGCGAGGCCTTCGCCGGCACCTTCCACATCGCCGAGGGGTACCGGCAGCTCGCCGACGCCCACGCACGGGCCGCCGCGGGGGAGCTGCCCGCCGCGCCGCCCTCCGAGATCTACTGCCACTCCCTGACCGACCCCACCATCCTCGGCCCCGGGCTGGTCGAACAGGGCTACCAGACACTCACCCTGTTCGGCCTGCACACCCCCGCCCGGCTCTTCGTCCGTGACAACGACGCCGTACGCGAGGAACTGCTGAAGTCCACGCTCGCGCAGCTCGACGCCCACCTCGCCGAACCACTCGCCGACTGCCTGGCCACCGACGCCGACGGCCGGCCCTGCATCGAGGCGAAGACCCCGCTGGACCTGGAACGGGACCTGCGCCTGCCCGGCGGCAACATCTTCCACCGTGCCCTGAGCTGGCCCTACGCCCAGGAGGGCATCGGCCGCTGGGGCGTGGAGACCCAGCACGCCAACGTCCTCCTGTGCGGCGCGGGCGCGGTACGCGGCGGAGGAGTCAGCGGCGTACCGGGCCACAACGCCGCGATGGCGGTGCTCGGAGAGCGCGACGACTGACGACGCACGCCCCCGCGAGGCGGGCCGGCGCCCCGCGCCCCGGGAGCGTGACGGCCGGCGCGCGGGCGGCCCCGACCCGGCCCGTCGGCCGCGGCTGCGTGCCACCGGATCGCGGTGGTGTGCGCCGCCGCAGCGGGTGGGAGGCCGGGCTCCGTTCCTGCGCGGCGCCGGGCGGCCGTGGTTCGGGGCCGGGCCGTTGGTGGTGCGCTACCGGATCGCGGTGGTGTGCGCCGCCGCGGCGGGTGGCGGTCCGGGCTCCGTTCCTGCGCGGCGCCGGGCGGCCGTGGTTCGGGGCCGGGTCGTTGGTGGTGCGCTACCGGACCGCGTGGGGTGCGCCGCTGCGGCGGGCAGGGGACCCGTCCCCGTTTCCCGCACGCCGCGCTACCGCACCGCCGCGGCCGGCAGCGTGTGCAGGGTGCCGCCCGAGGAGGCGGCGTGGACGCTGCTGGCGCCGGGGGAGCAAGCCGTGGCCAGGATCTGGCCGCCCAGGTCGAAGCTCTGGAGCGACGCGCCGTCCGCCGCGTCCAGCAGATGGAGCCGTCCGCTCCAGCCGCCCGCGTACACCGCGGCCCCGTCGGAGCACAGGGCGAAGAACTCCTCACGCTCCCCGTGGTGCGCGCGCCAGACCGGCTCGCCGGTCGCCGCGCCCAGGCAGTGGACCGTGCCCGCGACGTCCCCGACGACCACCGTGTCGAGCACCCTGATTGGCGCCGCCACCACCGGCGCGCCGAGCCGGACCTCCCACACGGCGGATCCGTCGGCGGCCGCGAGGCACCTCACCGTGCCCTCGCCGTCCGCGACCACCAGGTGCTCCTCCAGCGGCAGCGGCGACGCAAGGACCGGGGCCGGCAGCCGTACCGGTGCCTTCCAGGCCAGGGCGCCGTCCTCGTCGTCGACGGCGAGGATCTCCGCGCCCCGCACGGCCGACAGGTACACCTGCCGGGCCCCGACCACCACCGGGACGGCCGGGGCGCCCGAGGTGTCGGTGAGCGGATCGGTCTCCCACCACAGACGCCGGGTCACCGCGTCGAAGTGGTGCAGCCGGCCGGTCGCGTCGCCGAGGAACACACTCCGCCCGCGCAGCAGCACCCGCGCCTGGGCGAGTCCGCCCGCCGTCGAGGACCACCACAGGCGGTGCTGCCGGGTGTCCCAGGACTCCAGCCGCCCGTCCGCGTCGCACACCAGCAGCACGTCGCCGTCCGCGCACAGCTGCACCGGAGCCGTGAAGTCCGGCCGGCGGACCTTCTCCGCGCCCGTGGCCGCGTCCAGCCAGCGCACCGCGCCCCCGCCGTCGGCCACGACCACCCCGTCCTCCTCGGTGGCCACGACGCACTGCGGCCACTCCCCGACACCGGCGCTCCAACTGCGCCGTCCCGGACGGAACGGCACCGTCAGATCCGCGGCGTTCCCCACCCCGGTCAGGAAGTCCCGCAGTTCGGTGCGGTACGCGGTCAGGGTGCGGCCCACCACCTCGGGCAGCCGCAGCGCCCCCGGCCGGCCGAAGCCGTCGACGACCTCGTCCAGGTGGGGACGGTCGGCCGGATCCTCGGCCAGACAGGCACGGATCAGCCGTCCCGTGGCGTCGTCCGGCAGCCCGGACAGATCGGGCGCGGCCCCGCTCACCCGGCGCACCAGCATGGCCCGCGCGTCGTCCTCGGCGGTGTACGGCGGGTGGCCGGTGAGGGCGTACAGGACGATGCCGGCGAAGGCGAAGACATCGGTCGCGAGCCCGGTCCTGGCCAGCCCGCGCACCTGTTCGGGCGCGCAGAAGTGGGGCTGGCCGATGACCATGTCGAGGGTGAGCGTGACCCGCTGGCCGCGGATCCGGGTGAGCCCGAAGTCGATGATCCACGGCCCGTCGTGGGTCAGCAGGATGTTCCCCGGGTGCAGGTCCCGGTGCAGCAGTCCCTTGCGGTGCGCGGTGCCGAGGGTGTCGAGGAGTTCGGCGGCGAGCGTGTGCACCGTGTCGCGGGGCAGCGGACCGCCGTGCGCCTCCACGACCCGGTACAGCGACAGGCCGGGGATGAAACGGGTGGCCAGCGTGGGACGCCGGCCGGCCGCGAAGTCGAGCGCGAGCAGCTCGGGGATCCGCGCGCCCCTGCACCGTTCCAGCGCCTTGCTCTCCTGGTGGAAGCGCTGCATGTGCTGGGCGTCCTCGGTGAACTCGTGCTTGAGCAGCTTGACGGCCGCCAGCGTGTCCGGCCCGTGCCGGTCGCCGGGCCGCCGGCCGAGGTAGACCGTGCCGAACCCGCCCGTGCCCAGTCTGCCCAGCAGCCGGAACCCGGCGGCCTCCGCCGGATCCCCGTCCGGGGCCAGGGGCATCACCATGTCGACGTCCTTTCTCCGGGCCTTGCGCGGCCCGCCGGGTGAGGGGTCACTGAAGGACGGCCGCCTCGTTCTCCGTCTCGTGGGAGAACCCGATGCCGCACAGCACGGTGGACTTGCCCAGCTCGCAGGTGCCGGTGTCGCGCAGCCGCTCCCCGCCCGCGCGCGGGGCGTCGCGTTCGCACCGCAGGACGAGGACCGCGCGTCCGGCTTCCTGCCGGCCGCGCACGGTGATCCGGGCCCGCACCTGCCCGGCGTCCGTCTCCTCGGTGACCTCCCGGCCGCGCAGCGGGATCGTCTGCCGGTTCCCGGTCCGCAGGTCGGTGACGACCAGCAGCCCGCCGAGTTCGGGGTTGCGCTGCCGGTGGACCCGCCAGACGAGGGCGGAGCCCAGCAGCAGGACGAGCAGTACGAGGGGGTAGAGCCAGCCGGGCGGCCGGCCGGGCACGGTGCCGCGCAGGTCCAGCGCGGTGACGACCGGCTCGCCGGTGGAGAACTTCGACTCGCCGAGGGAACCGCGGACCGTCGTCGTCCACGCCGAGGAGACCTCGGCGCGCAGGCCCACCCGCTCCCGGAAGTCGCCGGCGCCGGGGAACAGGCTGAACCGGGCCTCCTGACGCCAGGTCAGCGTCATCGGCACGGTCTTCTTCTCACCAGGGCGCAGGGTGACGGGCGCGGCGGGTCCGTCCGGGGTCAGCCGTGGACCGCCGGTGTCCCCGGTGGCCGTCAGCCGGACCGTCAGCGGCACGTGCGTGGCCTTCGACTCGAGCGTCACCCGCAGCGTCCGGGTGCGGGCGCCGGTGCGGTCACCGGTGGCCACGGCGACATGTGCGCGGCCCGCTTTGCTCACGCCCTCCCCGGCGACCGACACGGTGACCGTGCCGCCCTGGTCGGCGCGGAGCAGGGACACCGCCTTCTGCGTGCGGACCTGGTCCTTGGCGGCGCTGAGCTGCGAGCCGAGGGCCGTGGGGTCGACCGGCAGGATGCGCGGGGCGCCGAAGGCGCCGCCGAGCACCTCGGCGACCCCGGTGCCCTCGGCGAGCGGAAGCCCGTAGCCCATGATCTTGCGGTCCTCGCCCAGCGCGGCGAAGCGCGACCTCAGCCGCTGCCAGGCCGTGCTGCCCAGCTTGGCGAACGGGCTGCCCGGCGCGTTGACGGCGCCGTCGGTGAGCATCAGCACCGCCCCGACCGGGGCCGTGCTGCGGTCGAGCTGGTCGGCGGCGGCGTCCAGCGCGGCGCCGTGGTCGCTCGCCGACTCCTTGGCGGACTGGGGGAGTTCCTTGGTGAACAGGCCGTCGGTGCGGTTCGCCGGGGACATCGGGTGGACGACCCCGGTCGCCCGCCCGAAGGTGACGACGGCCACCTGGTCGGCGGGCGTCAGCGAGTCGAGGAAGTCGGCCAGGCGCCGCTTGACCGTGGTGTAGAGCGGTACGCCGTCCGGGCCCCGGTCCTGCATGGAGCTGGAGACGTCGACGAGGACGACGTAGGCCGCAGGCACGTCGTCGACCTTCAGCGAGCGGTAGATGTCGTCGCGCGGCACCGGTGGGTCCGCGGCCGCGGCGGGCGCCGCGCCGCACAGGGCCAGCAGGAAGGCGAGGGCGAGCAGCGCGGCTCGGTGGGCCGTGGCCCGGGTGGTGGGCATGAGGTGGTGTCCCCCTGTGTCGTGCGGTTGTGCGTCGTGCGTCGTATGTCGTGGGGTTCGCGCTCGTCGGGCTGTGCGTCGTTCACATGCGGGCGCGGGCGGCGACGGCGTCGAGCTTGCGCAGCCGGCTGATCTCCCGCTCGCACTGCCGGCGCTGCCGGTCGAGGTCGTCCTTGAGCTGTGCCTGCCGGCCGATCGCGTGGTCGCGGTACTGGGTCCAGATCCGGTGGCCGGTGCTGCTCCGGATCAGGGCGAGCTCCAGGTCCTCGCGCTCCTCGGTGGCACGGCCGGTCGCGTCGTAGGAGGTCCAGACCTGCTCGTAGGCCTCGAGCAGGGTGAGGACGCGTTCGCCGACGCGTCCGTGGGCCGCCCAGTCCTGCAGGGCGGCGGCGAGCTGGTTGTTCGCGGCGCCCGCCCGTCGTGCCCCGCAGACCTGCACGGCCAGCTTCTCGCAGTCCTCCGGGGTGCCCGAGCACCGCGACGCCAGGCCGTGGACCTGGCGCAGGCCGATCAGGGGCCGCAGGGACGGCAGGCGGTCCGCGACGCGCATGAGCCACCGCCGGTCCTCGGACGTCTCACGCCAGTGCGGCTCCTCGGTGGCGAGCCGGTACACGGCGTCCAGGACGGTCTGCTGGAAGGGGCCGGGCCAGTGCGACAGATGCCAGGCGAGGTCGCGGCCCGCCTGCCCCGGACCGGCACCGGTGGCCCTGTCCACCGACAGGGCCTGGTCGAGCAGCAGGCCGACCACGGCGTGCGCGTGCTGGTGCGCGGGGCGCGTCTGAAGCGCCGCCCGCAGCGTCGAGACGTAGGTGTCCACCCGCCCCGTCACGCCCGCGGTGCCGGGCTGCGGCGCGGTCGCGGCCAGGCTGAGGAAGCCCGACGGCGGCAGACCGGCCAGGAGGCACAGCACGTCCCAGTGGGCCGCCGTCTCCGGCCGCATCCGGGCGGGCGGGCGCCCCAGTGTGCGCAGGAGCGGCGACCGGGGGGTGCCGTCCGCCGCGGCGGGGGAGCGGAGCACGCGGTCGAGGAGCCCCTGGAAGAAGCCGGGCAGCAGGACCTGGTCGACGGCGCCGCAGACGACGGCGCCCTCCAGCAGACGTGCCGCCGCCTCCGGGTGGCCCGCGGCCCATTTCCGGTCGGCCTCGGCCGGACCGGCGCCGGTGCTCAACAGGATGTTCAGCAGAGGGAGTTCGGCGCCACCGGCGATCTCCGTACGCTGCTCGGGCCCGGCTTCGCCGCACAGCCACCGCAGCCAGGCGCGGATGAGGGCGCCCGGTTCGGCCTCCGCGTACAGGGCCCGGACCAGGCCGCCCGCGAGGCCGGGCACCTGGCACAGCATCGAGTGCGTGAAGCGCATGGTGCCCTCGCTGAACGGAGCGACGGCGGGCAGCAGCCCCTCGGTCACGGGATCGGGCACGCCCTGCGGGCAGCGGACCCGGAGTTCGTCCATGGCGCCGGCCAGGACCTCGTCCAGCGGGGCCAGGCTCTGCCCGGTGGAGGTGAGGGCGGCGCGCATGCTCTCGAAGTCGCGGCGGGCCACGTCCGTCCGCCCGTGGAGCAGATCGGCGAAGAGCTGGTCGCGGTAGGCCTGGGAGACCTCGGGGCTCGACATCAGGGGCGCCAGGGCCTCCATTCCGGTGTGCGGATGGGTCAGCGCCTTCCCCGCGAGGACGGCGAGCGCTCTGGAACTGATGCCGGGCATGCGCAGGGCCTGGTTGATCCGGTCCGCGTCCACCTCCTGGCCCGCGCTGACGGCCTGGGCGACCGCCAGCGACGGGTCCAGGGCCGCCAGCACCTCCAGCGCCCGCTCGTGCGCGTCCGGCCCGGCGATGTCCAACGGTTCCCGGGCGTCCGCGAGATGCCGTACGACGGCTTCCCCGCCGTGCGTGGCCCAGATGTCGATGAGGAGGTCGTGGTAGCCGCGGGCCTGCGGGGACAACTCACCGAGATCGGGCAGCGAGGCGCTCACGGGCAGGCCGGTCACCCCGGGAGAGCCCTCGGCGTCACCCCAGTACAGGCGCATGGGCACCTCGGAGCCGGAGGACGTCGAGCTGGCCGCGGACAGGGTGCTGCGCATGCCGAAGGGAAGCAGGGCGGCCACGGAGTCCAGGACGCGCAGCAGTTGGAACGGCTCGTGGTGGCGGTCCCCGGTCACCGCCACCGGGCCGTCCAGCAGATGGGCCGCGGCGGCCGCGAGCCACCGCGTGCGCTCCGAGACCGAAGGGGTGATCCAGCTGACGTCGGTGACGAGCTGGTCCTCCTCGCGGAAGACCAGCTCCGCGGGTCCGGTGCCGGGCAGGCCCGCGGCGGCGGCGTGGGCGGCGCGGGCCAGCGCGCACCAGCCGATGCCCGCCGCGCCCACCTCCGCGTAGGGGACGGCGAAGTGGGTGATCCGGTAGATCGCCCGGTTGCTTCCGTCCACGTCGTCCGTGCGGTCCAGCAGGAAGACCCCGACCGCGCGGGCTCCGTCCACGCCTCTGGCGCAGCCCATGGTGATCCACGGCAACGGGTCGCCGGGCTCCGGAGTACCCGGCGACCAGTGGTGGACGGCGGCGTTGAACTCGGCGCTGCGGGCGGGCGGGTGCGCGACGAGGACCCCGTATCCGCTGCTGGTGTGGGGCTCCTTGCCCCACACGGCCCAGTCGGCGATCAGCCCCGGTGCCATGGCGTGTCCTTCCTCATGCGGGTGTTCGGGTGCCGGATCAGGACTGCGTCGGGCCGAAGCCCCGCAGGAAGAGGAACGGTTCGAGGACGTTGACGGGCCTGGGCGGCGCCACGAAGCGCACGCTGTCCTCGACGTGGTTGATCAGGTACGGGTTCTCGAAGTCGAAGCCCCGGTCGGGGTCGACCCAGAAGCCGACGGCGGAGCAGACGAAGTAGCCGACGCGTTCGGGTGCGAAGAACTGCTCGATCTGCTGCTGGATCTCGCGCAGGCTGCCGTGCGGGAACGCGTTGCACAACCCGTCGAACAGCCGCTTGGCGTCCATGACCTCGGGTTGCCCGGTACGCGGGTTGACCCGGACGTTGCCCTGTTCGCAGGCGAACCGGAACACCCGGTCGTCGTCGAACTTCGCCAGGCACACGGCGATGCTGTGGGGCAGGAAGTTGCCCTGGCGCTCACGGCGCATGTTGATCTCGGTGGCCACCCCGCCGAGGACCTCGGTGAAGAAGTCCGCGTTCTGCCGGGCGTCCTTGGTCACCGGTCCGTCGTCGCCGTTGACCTGCCACTCGCGGACGGGGTCGACCACGTAGACCATGGCCCGCGCGGCACCGAGGTCCTTGATCAGCCTGCTGCCGTAGGCGGCTCCGGTCTGGGAGCGCAGGTCGAACGCCTCCCCGGGCAGGTCGCGGACGGTGACCTTGAACTCCGTCAGGTCGCGTGCGCGTTCGGCGCCGCGCCGGAAAAGTCTGCGTCCGGCGCGCGAGTAGCGCGTACCGGTGAGGTCGCCGGCCAGGGTGAAGCGGACGGGGCGCTGCTCGGTCAGCGTCGCGTTGGGGAACTTGCGCTCCCGGTACAGCAGGCGCGCCAGGTCTCCCAGGAACTTCTGGGAGGCGTGGTCGTCCGGATAGATGGTCCACTTTCCGTACAGCGGGTCCTGCACGGCCCGGGAGAGGGCGGCCAGCAGCGTGGACTTGCCGCTCTGCATACCGCCCCAGAGCGTGATCGTCGACTCGGGCGAGGAGGACCGGTCCTCCGGCTCCTGAGGGGGCGCCTCCTGCTTCTCGCGCTTTTCCGAGGCCCCGTTCCGGCCGGACTTGGCGGGCTTGTCGGCATGTGCGGGCGCGGCCGGCTCGTCCACCTTCTCCAGGAAAACGCTGGGCAGGGCCCCGTCCTCGGGCGCGGACCGGGGCGCGGGCGGAGTGGTCGCGCGTGTCCGGTCCTGCCGCGAGCCCGGGGGTCCCGGGCGGGGACGCAGGGGCGCGGCCGCGGGCGGGGCGGTCGGCGGTGGGGGCAGGGCGGCCAGGCCCCCGACGAGGGTGGACCTGCCCAGGACGTCCAACGGCCCCTGCTCACGGTCCTGTTGCCTGCGGTCCGGTTCGGCGTCCTTTGCGCGCTCGGACCGCGCGTCGTCGTCGACCATGGATCTGCTCCCGCTCGATGGGCGGCGGATGTCGTCCGCCGCGCGATGGTGTTCCGGTCCGCGCATGCGCGCGCCCCGGTGTGGGCGAGACCCGCGCCGACCCCGGATCTCGTCGGGTTCGGTCCTCGTCGGCCTCGGGTCCTCGTCGGCCTGGGTCTTCGTCGGCCTCGGGTCCTCGCGGCCTGGATTCCTCGTCGGCCTGGTCCTCGTCAGCCGACCTCGGCGTGCTGCCAGTCGGCGGTCGTGCCGTCGGCGACGACCAGCCGGATCGGCGCGCCGTCCTGCGGCAGGCACAGCGCGGGCGCCGCGACGACGGCGGCGATCTGCCGCGGGTCGTGCCCCGCGTCGAACCGCCCCTCGGTGCCGAACGCGCCCCAGGCGTGGTCCGCCCAGTGCGCCAGGTGGGGTTCGCCCACCAGCTCGTCCATCCAGGCCGGTTCGTCGACGACGGCCACGCAGGCGACGCCCTCGTGGCGGCGTGCCGCGGCCAGT
Source organism: Streptomyces sp. NPDC087787 (assembly GCF_044743035.1). Lineage (NCBI taxonomy): Bacteria > Bacillati > Actinomycetota > Actinomycetes > Kitasatosporales > Streptomycetaceae > Streptomyces > Streptomyces sp. NPDC087787. The sequence continues at coordinate 108,028 of NZ_JBIUVQ010000003.1, read as the reverse complement.
TCGGCCTGCCAGTCCAGCCGGTCGGGGCAGATGCGCACGGGTGCGCCGCGCCGCAGCACCTGGGGCGGGCGGGCCCGGGGATGCGGCGGCCGGGAGCCGACCACGAGCAGCACCCGGTGGCTGTCGGCCCGCCACTGGTGGCGCCACCCGGGCAGTTCCCCGGGCACGTGCTCCAGCCCCGTGGCGAAGTCGTGCCGCAGGGGGCACGGGCGCCAGGACTCCAGCGCACGCGCGGCGTCCGGCGCCGCCGACATCCCGACCCGGTGCACCACGGGGTCGTGGTCGCGCGGCCCGTGGAGCGGGTCGTGGTCGCGGTAGCCGATCAGGCCCACCCGGAGCGTGTCGTCGCCGCCGACGGCGTCCTGTACGGCGGTGACGACGGCCGCGGCCTCCTGGAGGCGCTCCTCGACCGCGGTGCCCCCGTCGGACTGCGGCCCGGAGACCTCGACGGCGACCATCAGATCGACCGGGCAGGGCCGGGAGAGCTGCTGGGGCGTCCCGGAGGCCAGCGCGGGCCAGGGGGAGGTCTCGGGTTCGTGATGGCCGTCGTAGCGCAGTTCCACCCGGCTTCTTCCGTGCAGGGAGTAGGACAGCGTGGTCCGGGAGCCGGGCGGCAGTACGAGCCGGTCGATGCGCAGCGAGCGCCACCGGGACGCCGGTTCGTCCCGTCCGGCGGCGACGACGGCGGCGACGCTCTCGCCCGTGGTCGCGCCGGGCGGCGGCGCGGTGACCGGGATCCGCACGACGGGCCCGGCGGCGGTACGCCCGTCCGCGCGGCTGCCCGCGGGGAACAGCGGCCGGCGCACCAGGCCCACCGTCCCCGAGGCGCCGTCGACGTGGGCGGCGGCGAGCCACACCGTGGTGCGCAGCGGCAGTTCGCCCGTCAGGTCCTCCGGCGCCAGGGGCCAGTGCGCGGGCAGCCGCAGGCACAGCAGCGCGCCGGACTCCGCCCGCACCGCCTCGGCCGCCCGCTCCAGCGGCTGCCAGCCGGCGGCCCTGACGGCGAGCACGAGCGGCTCGGCCGGATGGCGGTGGCCGGTCCGCGCGAAGGCGGCCAGAGAGGTCCGCAGGGCGGCGCCGACCCCGGCCGTTGAGCCGGGCTTCCCGCCGGCGAGGAGGAAGAGCCGGCCCGGCCGCTCCCGCGGGAGCGCCGTGGAGGCGGGGGCCAGTTCGGTCCAGGACGACTCGGCCAGCCGGATCAGCTCCGGACCGGTCGCGCCGGGGCCGTAGGCCAGCCGGTTCAGGCGCAGCCGCTCACAGCCGACCTCCAGGACGTCCAGGGCGGGGAAGGCGCCGGAAGCGAGGCGGGTGAGCACCCAGCCCAGGCCCGCCGGCGACCGCCCGGCGCGCTCCTCGGCGAGCACGTCCTCCCAGGCGGATCGCCAGGCGTGGACGGGCGGCGGGGCCGCGACGGACAGCAGCCGCGCCACCCGGTGCCGGTCGGGCGGCGCTCCCCGCTCGCCGTCCGGTTCCGTGCCGCGTGTGGCGGGCCCGCCGGCCAGCAGGTCCGCGACGCGGAGCGCGGCCCGAAGGTCGGCCGTCCCGGTCTTCGCACCGTGGTCCGACTGCACTGTTCCTCACCCCCCCCGATACGGCCGCCGGTGGCCGCGGAGGCGGCCGGCGACCGTTGTCGCACATGTTTCAGACATGGAACGGCCCTGACACAGAGGCAGCCATGACTGATCGCAGATCCCGGAATCCCCCATCCGGTTGCGGATTCACATTATCGCCCGTGATGCGGATGGGGCCCCCATTCGTGAGCTTTTTATTTCCGTCGTCGCGTCGCTGGTGGGGGAGCTGAATGGGGTCTGAGGGAGGGGGAGGGGAATGGTATTCGTCTATTTCCGCTGTTGGCGATTGCTGCCAATTTCACGAGTGCGGAAAGGCTGAAATTGATCGAAGTCGACCGGTGTCGATTTTCTCAGTCCGCGGAGGCCGTCCAGCCCTTCGCCTCGATACGGGACGAGTCCGCCGGGCGCGCCTCGTCGAACAGGACGGTGCGGCCGGTCTCGACCCGCTGGGCGTCGACGTAGGCACCGCGGCCCACGTACAGGCGGTCCGTCGTGTACCGCCAGCGCAGGGTCAGCCGTCCGGCCGCCGGGAGATCGGCCGTGAGCCCGTGCCAGACCCGGCCCGAGTAGCCGGTGGCGGTGCCCGTCGGGTGCCGCTCCGGCTCCTCGCCGCGGTGCGTCGTGGTGAACGGCACCGGCCGCCAGGTGGCGCCGCCGTCCGTCGTGCACTCCAGGACGAGCACGTCCGATCCGGGCTCGGTGTCCCACCACAGGTCGCACCGCAGCCGGGCGCCGCCGGCGGAGGTGTCGAGCGAGGGGAGGGCCAGGGTCGCCGTCGTGGAACTCACCATCCCGGAGAACCACGCCGTGCGGCCCCGCGTCGCACGGACCGGTACGGCCCGTGCCAGGTCGTTGCCGGTGGCGACCCGTGGGGCGGAGCCGGAGCGCCAGGTGCGCACCGGGTGCACGGAGTTGCCGAGGACGATCAGGAACGAGTCGGTGGTGGGGTCGAGGACCAGCGACGTGCCGGTGAAGCCGGTGTGCCCCGCGGTGCGCGGAGTGGCCATCGCGCCCATGTACCAGTGCTGGTGGAGCTCGAAGCCGAGGCCGTGATCGTCACCGGGGAAGGCGGTGTTGAAGTCGGTGAACATCAGCTCCACCGATTCCGGCCGCAGGACGCGGGTACGCCCGTACGCGCCGCCGTTGAGCAGCGTACGGCCCAGGACCGCGAGGTCCCACGCGCAGGAGAAGACGCCCGCGTGCCCCGCCACACCGCCGAGGCTGAACGCGTTCTCGTCGTGCACCTCGCCCCACACCAGGCCGCGGTCCAGGCCCGACCAGGGCCTGCGGGCGTCCTCGGTGGCCGCGATCCGCGGCTTCCAGGAGGCGGGCGGGTTGTAGCGGGTGCGGTCGAGGCCGAGCGGCCCGGTGATCCGCTCGTGCAGCAGGGTGTCGAGGGCCTGCCCGGTGACCGCCTCCAGGACCAGTTGCATGGAGATCATGTTCAGGTCCGAGTACAGGTACGCGGTGCCGGGCGGGTTGATCAGGGCCTCGTTGTGGAGGAGTTCGAGTTTCCCCTCGTACGTCGGCGCGTCGTACAGCGGGATCCAGGCGCGGAATCCCGACGTGTGGGTGAGGAGTTGGCGGATGGTGACGTCCTGCTTGCCCGCCCGGCCGAAGTCCGGGAGGTAGGACGCGACCTTGCCCTCCAGCTCCAGCGCGCCCCGTTCGAGCTGCTGCACCGCGAGCAGCGAGGTGAACAGCTTGGAGACCGAGGCCAGGTCGAAGACGGTGTCCCTGGTCATCGGGATCCGCCGGTCCGCCGGGAACTCCACGGCGGTGTCGGTCTTCTCGTCGTACGCCGAGTAGCGCACCGCCATGCCGATCGGCTCGTGCAGCGCCACGGTACCGCCGCGCCCGGCGAGCAGCACGGCTCCCGCGTACCAGGGGTGCGTGGGGGACGGGCCGAGGAACGCCACGGCGTCCTCGATGAGTTGGCGCAGCGGCGCGGCCAGCAGACCGGCCCGCTCGGGGGATCCGTACCGCAGGGTGGGGCTGCCGTTCGCCGGGGCTGCGGCGGCCGGTCCCGCGGGCAGGGCCGTGAGCGCCAACGCACCGCCCAACGCCATCGTGCCCCTGCCCAGTTGGCGGCGTGTCAGCCCGCCTGCTGCTGCTCTGCCTGCCGCGCCGTCGGTCGTCATGAGGCCTCCCGCCCACCGTCTGAAAGTATCTTTCGGGGATGGTCGTGCGCAGTGAAACTTTCGTGTCAGGTGAGGGCCGTGTCAACGGGGCGTGCGTGCCCGCGTGAACCTGACCAGGTGTCAAGTCAGTCTGCGTGAAGCGCTTCCACGGCGTTTCTTGACCTTCCGCCGCAGCGGAACGAGGATCATGTGTCATGACGCCTGGACACGGCAGTACGGTCGACGGAGTCCTGCGGCGCAGTGCCCGGCGCACCCCGGCACGCGTCGCCGTCGAGTACGGCGAGCGCGCCTGGACGTACGCCGAACTCGACGACGCCGTCTCCCGCGCGGCGAACGTCCTGCTCGGCGAGGACCTCTCCCGCGGCGACCGCGTCGCCGCCTACGGCCACAACTCCGACGCCTACCTGATCGGCTTCCTCGCCTGCGCCCGCGCCGGCCTGGTGCACGTGCCCGTCAACCAGAGCCTCACCGGCGACGATCTCGCCCACATCGTCGGCCAGTCGGGCAGCGCCCTGGTGCTCACCGACCCGGACCTGGCCGGACGACTCCCGGCCGGGGCAAGGACATTGCCGCTGCGCGACGCGGACGTCTCGCTGCTCGCCCGGCTGCCGTCCACGCTCCCGTACGGCGGCCCCGAGCCGCGTTCCGAGGACCTCGTGCAACTGCTGTACACCTCGGGCACCACCGCCCTGCCCAAGGGCGCGATGATGACGCACCGGGCGCTGGTCCACGAGTACCTGAGCGCGATCACCGCGCTCGACTTCAGCGCGGGGGACCGCCCCGTCCACGCGCTGCCCCTCTACCACTCGGCGCAGATGCACGTGTTCCTGCTGCCGTACCTCGCCGTCGGCGCGACGAACATCGTCCTCGACGCGCCCGACGGCGACCGGATCCTCGACCTGGTCGAGGCCGGACGCGCGGACAGCCTGTTCGCGCCGCCCACGGTCTGGATCGGGCTGGCCGGGCGCCCCGACTTCGCCACCCGCGACCTCGGCGGGCTGCGCAAGGCGTACTACGGCGCGTCGATCATGCCGGTGCCGGTACTGGAACGCCTCCGGGAGCGCCTGCCGCGACTCGCCTTCTACAACTGCTTCGGCCAGAGCGAGATCGGCCCCCTGGCCATGGTGCTCGGGCCCGACGAGCACAAGGGCCGCATGGACTCCTGCGGCCGGCCGGTGCTGTTCGTGGACGCCCGCGTCGTCGACGAGGAAGGCAACGACGTGCCCGACGGCACTCCGGGTGAAATCGTCTACCGCTCACCGCAGTTGTGCGAGGGCTACTGGGAGCGTCCCGAGGAGACCGCGGAGGCGTTCCGCGCGGGCTGGTTCCGCTCCGGCGACCTCGCCGTACGCGACCCGCACGGCTACTACACGGTGGTCGACCGGGTGAAGGACGTCATCAACTCCGGTGGCGTCCTGGTGGCTTCGCGCCAGGTCGAGGACGTCCTGTACACGCACCCGGGTGTCGCCGAGGCGGCCGTGGTCGCGCTCCCCGACGAGCGGTGGATCGAGGCGGTCACCGCGTTCGTGGTCCCGTGCGGCGAGGTCACCGAGGCCGGTCTGATCGCCCACGCCCGTGAGAAGCTCGCGTCGTTCAAGGCCCCCAAGAAAGTGATCTTCGTGGACGAACTGCCGCGCAACGCCAGCGGGAAGATCCTCAAGAGGGAACTGCGCGACCGGTTCACCGCGCGGTGACGGCGTACCCGACGGCGCAGGCGACCCCCGGCGCCCCCGCGCCGACCCTGCGCCCCTGGCGCGCGGCGGACGCGGCCGACCTGGTCGAGGCGTACCGGGACGAGGCACTGCGCCGCTGGGCCGGTCCCGTCGTGGATGACGGGACCGGCGCGGCCCGGTGGATCCGGGAGCGGCAGCGGGACTGGGAGACTGGGGACCGCTTCTCGTTCGCCGTCCTGGAGGCGCAAGGCGCCGAGGGGTGCGAGCGGCTGGTGGGGCACTCCGTCGTCAAGGGCCTGCGTCCCGGCGTCCCGTCCGCCGAGGTGGGCTACTGGACCGCCGCGCACGCACGCGGCAGGGGCGTGGCGTCCCGGGCCCTGCTGGCCCTGACCGACTGGGCCTTCGCCCTGTTCGGGGACCGGGGGCCGGTCCGGCTGGAACTGCTGCACCAGGTGGACAACACGGCCTCCTGCCGGGTCGCGCGCACATGCGGGTACGAGCAGGCCGGGATCCTGCCGGCGGCGCCGCCCGACTACCCGCTCGACGGCCACCTGCACATCCGCAGGCGGCCTGGCGCCTCTGCTGAGAAGTCCTCCTCACGTGGCCTGTCGACGCCGGGACTCGATCGCTAGGCTGACCCGCGGACGACGATTGGGGAGGAGCACGGACGTGGCCGAGAGCACTGTCCAGCAGCACCCGCTCGCGGGATGGGACAAGCCGGAACTGGATCTCAGCAGCGCGCAGTGGCAGTCCAGCAGCGGCGGCCTGGGAGATGTCCAGATCGCCTTCGTCGAGGGTTTCGTCGCGATGCGCAACGGCGGCCGCCCGGAAAGCCCCTCCCTGATCTTCACCCCCGCCGAGTGGGGCGCGTTCATGTCAGGGGCACGGCAGGGGGAGTTCAACCTCACCTGACCGGACGCGGAACGGGGGTGTTTCCCTCGCGTCCGGGGACAGGGGACCTTGAAAGCCCCGCCGGGGCCGACGGCCGAGCGACGCCGGGTCCGCGGGGAGGTCTCCGTTCGGAGGAGAGGAACTCATGAGCACCCCACCGGTCGTCGCCGCCGTCGACGGCTCCGACGACAGCCTGCGCGCCCTGGACTGGGCCCTCGACGCCGCCCGTCGGCGCGGGGCGGCCCTGCGCGCGGTCCATGTCCGGCAGTACGCGGCCCTGGCCCAGCCCGACATCCTCGTCGCCGGACCGCACGGCGACAACGGCGATCCGGTGCTCGACCAGGCACGCGCCCATCTGGGCGAACGCGCCTCCGGTACGGAGGTCGAGTTCGCCGGTCTGGACGGCCTTCCGGGCGCGCTGCTGCCCGAACTCGGTGCCGATGCCCAGCTGTTGGTGCTCGGCTCACGGGGGCGCGGCGGCTTCGCCAGTCTGCTCCTCGGCTCCAGCAGCCTGGCCGCGGCCCGCGACGCCGCATGCCCGGTCGTCGTGGTGCCCCGGCCCGGCCGCGAGGTGCACGGCGAGACGGCGGCAGGCCCGGGGCCGCGGGTGGTCGTCGGCGTCAATGCCGACAGCCCCGACGACGCCGTGCTCGACTTCGCCTTCACGGAGGCCGCCCTGCGCGGGGCCCGGCTCCAGGTGGTCGCCGCCTACCCGTGGCCGCCTCCGGCCTGGGTGGCCCCGGCGGAGGTCACCACGCTCATGGTCGACCAGGACGCCGTGGAGAACGAGACCCGCACCCTGACCGAGGGCGTCCTCGCCCCGCACCGCACCCGCCACCCCGACGTGCCCGCCGAGCCCCACGTGGCGCCCGGCGACGCGGCCGGCCTGCTGGTCGCCGCCTCCCGCGATGCCGAGCTCGTCGTGGTCGGCCGCCACCGCCGGCGCCTGCTGTCACCGGCCCGCATGATGGGCTCGGTCACCCAGGCCGTCCTCCTGCACGCGGCCAACCCCGTCGCGGTGATCCCTCCGTCACCGCCGGAGGAGTGACGCCGGTCACTCCGCTGCCCCGCACTCCTCACCCGGGCGTGCGGCGCTCCTCACTCGCGCGGGGCGGGCCGGTGCGCCGGGCTCCCCCCGGCGCTCCGGCCCGCCCGCCACGCACCCGGGCACCGGGTGATTCCACCCCCGGTCGGTGGCCTCCCTCACGCCGCCGGGCCGGGCGGGGCACGTACCATGGCGGCATGTCGTTCCTCCGCCGCCGCCACGCCACGCCCGCCGGGCCCGACTTCGACGTCCTGGCCATGGATCCGGGCGACTGGCCCGGCAACCTGGGCGCCGGTCTGCTGCCCGCGCCCGACGGCACCTGCCAGGGCGTGTTCCTGCGCTACGACCTGTTCGGCGGCCGCGGCACCGCGATGATCATCGGCAACCTGCCCGAGGGCTCGGTGGCCCGTGAGGTCGCCGAGGGTGAGGTCCCCTTCGAGGTGGCGCAGCTCCTGCTGGCCCTGGAGAACGACGAGGAGGTCACCGTCGTCGGCAGCGAGGACATGCCGGTGCTCCAGGGCGACAACCTCCTGATCGTGCGGCGGCTGAGGCTCTCCGAGAGCCGTATCTCCTGCGTGCAGTTCGACCGCAGCGACGGCGTCCTGGTCACCATCGCCGCCTGGGACCGGCCGATCACCGACGACCTGTACGCCCTGCTCAAGCCGCTGCCCGCCGAGCTGTTCCAGCAGGGCTGACCCGCCACGCGAAAGGGCCGGCCCTCACGGGACCGGCCCCTCACGTCGTCCTCGTACGCTGTCGGACCGCTACCGGGACGAGCGTTCCACCTGCACGTCCGCGGCCCGCACGAACGCCACCCGGTGGCCGAACTGGACCTCGTAGTACATGTCCTTGCCGACCACGACCCGGTGCGAGTCCGTGGTGAAGGTGGCCGAGTAGTAGTACTCACCCGGCAGCAGATCGCCCACCACGTACCTCTGCCCCGCGAGCAGTTTGTACGGCAGCGGCGACACCGCCTGGACGGGCACGCCCGCCGGATAGGCCCCCTCCTCCGGGTAGGCCCTGCCGTACACCGGCACGCTGTCCAGCCCCGCCTTGGGCGTCACCACCGTGCCCGCCGCGTTCACCGCCGTCGGCTGCTTCGCCGGGTTCTGGAACCAGGCCTTCTGGCCCAGGTACCAGATCGCCGTCCAGTCGCCCTGCCGGTCGGCGACCGCGTACTGCTGCCCGGTCTCCACCCGCGAGGCCACGTCGTTCACGTCGGTCGTCGACGGGCTGCCGTCCGGCCTCAGACCGATGTCCTTGATCAGCGGCGAGGAGGTGTCGGGCTGCGAGTACAGCCGCACCTCGCTGGAACCGTGCGCCGCGCACGGCTTGCCGCTGGTGACGCAGCCCGTGTACTCGGGCCGGTTGGCCGCGTAGTCGGGGCGGATCGTCACCAGACCGCCCTTCTTGCCCGCCGACGGCCCGAACGGGTGACCGAGCAGCTTGAAGTAGTGCCGCCAGTCCCAGTAAGGGCCCGGGTCGGTGTGCATGCCCGGGATGTTCGCGGTGGTCGTCCCCGGCACGGTGTCATGGCCGAGGATGTGCTGCCGGTCCAGCGGGATGTCGTACTTGCGCGCGAGGTACTTCACCAGCCGCGCCGAGGACCGGTACATGGCCTCCGTGTACCAGGCGTCCGGCGAGGCGAGGAAGCCCTCGTGCTCCAGTCCGATCGACTTGGCGTTGATGTACCAGTTGCCCGCGTGCCAGGCGACGTCCTTGGCCTTCACATGCTGGGCGATGTGCCCGTCGGTGGAGCGCAGCGTGTAGTTCCAGGACACATAGGTGGGGTCCTGGATCAGGTTGAGGACGCCGTCCCAGTTGCCCTCCGTGTCGTGGATGACGATGTACCGGATGGACTGCGCCTTCGGCCGGTCGCCCAGGTCGTGGTTGCCGTAGTCGTCCCCGCCGAACTCCTCGTAGGGCGCCGGAACCCACTCGCAGGCCACCGAGGCCGGGCACTCCGTGCCCGCCGCCGAGGCAGGGGGCAGGGCCGCCCGCGTCAGCTGGGCCTTGCGGGGGGCGACGCCGGGCCGCGCGGCCAGGACGATCCGCTGCCCCGAGTCGGTGGTGCGCCGCTCACCGGAGCGGATCACGCTGTACACGTCGTCGGCGTAGGCCGCCGCCGTCGCGCTGTCGTCCGCGCCGGAGTACCGGGCCACCGCGCCGTACCAGTCGGCCGGATCCGCGCTCAGCGGTTCGCCGAGCTTCTTCTGGGCGGCCGCCAGCAGGGCCGCGCCGCCCGCGATGTTCGCCGACTCGTCCTCACGCAGCCGTTCGGCGGGGATCCCGGTCAGCCCGGCCGCCCGGGGCAGCGTCTTCAGCCGGGCGGGCAGGGCCGAGTCCGACGGCACCTGCGCGCCGGGGTGCAGGGCGGCCCGCGCGTCGTCACCGCGCGCGTCCTCCGAGCCCTCGGCGTGGTGCGGGGCCGAGGCGAGCGCGGTGCGCGCGTCGGTCAGGTGCATCGGACCGTAGCCGCCGGTCACGCTCGGGGCGCCGCCGTGCCCGTCCCAGCGCGACTGCAGATAGGACACGCCCAGCAGAACACTGAGCGGCACGTGGTACTCGGCGGACGCGGACGCGAACGCCCGCTGCAACCGGCCGGTGTCGTCCGTGGCGGCGCCCGCGGACGGCGTGCCGCCGAGCAGCGGCAGCAGCAGCGCGGCCGAGGCGACGACTCCCGCCGCGGTGCGCGCGCTTCTGCGTCCCGGCATGGTTCTGGGGTCGGTGGTGGCGGATCCTCGCAATGCAGCCTCCTGGGGCGCTCGGGCGTGGTGGGGCGTGCGGGGCCGGCGTGGATCAGTGGTACCGGCTGCCCGACGATCCGTCAATCATGCGCACAGCAAGGCGATTTCCCATGTCAAGCGGCATCTCGGCGAGTTTCGTCACGGCGCCCCCGAGGCCTGCGCGGCGTCAGTGGCTTACACCAATGGCTCCCGCGGCCACCGCTCCGGAATAGGTGAACTCCCCAGCGCGACGAACTCGGAAGGAGCCGCGCGAGAGCCGGGCAAGGGCGGGCACGACGAAGGTCCGCGGCGCACCCGGGTCGAGGGGTGCGCCGCGGACCTTCGTCCCTGTCAGCGAGTGCCGACCGCCGCGCGTACGGCCCGGCGGGCCAGCTGGCAGTCGTCGTGGAGCCGCCGCAGCAGCAGACGCTGTTCCTCGCCGGAGGGCACGGCACCCGGCTGTGCCGTACCCGGTGCGGCCGGGGCCGTGTCGTGCAGGGAACGCTGCACGGCCGTCTCGTACGTGCGGATCTCCCGGGTGAGCACGAGCATCAGGTTCACCAGGAACGCGTCCCGCGAGGCCGGGCCCGCCGACTGGGCGAGCTGGCTGATCTGCCGCCGCGCGAGCGGCGCGTCCCCGAGCACCGACCACAGCGTCGCCAGGTCGTACCCCGGCAGGTACCAGCCCGCGTGCTCCCAGTCCACCAGTACGGGACCGGCCGGGGAGAGCAGGACGTTGGCGAGCAGAGCGTCGCCGTGGCAGAACTGGCCCATGCCCTGCCGGCCGGCGGCGTGCGCGATGCCGTGCAGCAGCTTCTGCAGGTCACCCAGGTCCCGGTCGGTGAGCAGACCCAGCTCGTGGTACCGGGAGATACGGGCGGCGTAGTCCAGCGGGGCGTCGAACGTGCCCGCAGGGGGCCGCCAGGCGTTCAGCCGGCAGATCGCGCCCAGGGCCGCCCCGATGTCCGCCCGCGGCGGGGCCTCCACCGGGTGCCGCTGCAGCGCGGCCACCCGTCCCGGCGTCCGCTCGATCACCAGCGTGCAGTTGTCCGGGTCCGCCGCGATCAGCCGGGGCACACGGACCGGTGGCCGGTGCCGGACGAACGAGCGGTATGCGGCTATTTCGTGCCGGTAGCGCTCCGCCCACGCGGGGGAGTGGTCGAGTAAACACTTGGCGACAGCGGTGCCGCGCCCGATCGTGCCGACCAGGAGCACGGACCGCCCGCTGCGGCGCAGCACCTGCACCGGAGCGAACTCCGGGCAGATCCGGTGCACCGAGGCGATCGCGGTGCGCAGTTGCGCGCCCTGAGGGCCGGACAAGTCGAGTCTCCCGCTGAGCGGTTGCGTGCCGGGCCCCACGGCGTGCCGCGTCCGGCCGGCACCGAGCGCGGGGGCCGCGGGACGCACGGGGTCGAGGTAGGGGCCGCCGACGCCCGGACGGGGACGCAGCGACCGGGGCGGGGCGGACACGGAGGACGATGCTGCGTACATGTGGCGGGACCGATCCCTTCGTGTGCCTGCTGCTTCAGCGCCTCCCGGCCCGGACGCCCGGGTGCACCCTGGGGAATGTCCCTCGGCGACCGGGTCGGGGTGGCGCGTTCCTACCTGACACCCGGCGCGCACTGGCACACCATGTGGCGCACCCTGGCGAACCCTGGCGAATAGTCGCCCGGCAAGTCGCGGCGGGTCTACTGTCAACTCAGCCGAGTACCTGGGGGCTTGACGTGACAGGACAACCCAACACCCGTCTCGCGGACCTGTTCGGCCTGGCCGGCTGGTCCAAGGGGGAACTCGCGAGGCTGGTCAACCGGCAGGCGGCGGCCATGGGCCACCCCCAGCTGGCGACCGACACCTCCCGGGTGCGGCGCTGGATCGACATGGGAGAGATCCCGCGCGATCCGGTGCCACGGGTGCTGGCGGCCCTGTTCACCGAGCGTCTCGGCCGTGTCGTGACCATCGAGGACCTCGGTCTGGTGCGGCACGGGCGTACAGGGAAACGGCAGGGCGACGGGAGCGAGGAACATCCCGACGGAATGCCGTGGGCGCCCGAGCGCACCGCCGCGGTCCTCACCGAATTCACGGGAATGGACCTCATGCTCAACCGACGCGGCTTGGTGGGCGCGGGCGCCGCGCTCGCCGCGGGCTCCGCAATCAGCAGCGCCATGCACGACTGGCTGCAATCCGATCCGACACTCAAGGCCGACACCCCCGCCCTCGACCATCCCCTGCACGCCGACCCCGCCGGGTACGACCGCTACGACGCCGCCCCCGTCGGGTCGCAGGAGATCGAGGAACTCGAACGCTCGGTGGAGGTGTTCCGGGCCTGGGACGCCGCCCGTGGCGGCGGGCTGCAACGCAAGGCGGTGGTCGGCCAGCTCAACGAGGTGGGCGGCATGCTCGCCTACCGCCACCCACCCCACCTCCAGCGGCGTCTGTGGGGCGTCGCCGCCAACCTCTCCGTCCTCGCCGGCTGGATGTCCCACGACGTCGGCCTGGAACCCACCGCCCAGAAGTACTTCGTCATCGCCGCCCACGCCGCGAGGGAGGGCGGCGACCGGCCGCGCGCCGGGGAGGCACTGTCCCGCGCGGCACGCCAGATGGTGCACCTGGGCCGGCCCGACGACGCACTGAACCTGATGAAGCTCGCCCACTCCGGCGCGGGCGACCGCCTCCAGCCGCGCACCAAGGCCATGTTCCACACCATCGAGGCCTGGGCGCAGGCCTCGATGGGCAAGGGTCAGGCGATGCGCCGCACCCTCGGACGGGCGGAGGACCTCTTCGTCTCCGACACCGGCGACGGGGAGCCGCTCGACTGGATGCAGACCTTCAAGGACGAGGACCTGTACGGCATGCAGGCGCTCGCCTACCGCACACTGGCCGAGCACGACCCGGACGCGGCCGTGCACGCCCAGCACTTCGCGGAGAAGGCCCTGGCCCTGCGGGTCGACGGACGCGAGCGGTCGAAGATCTTCGACCATCTGTCCATGGCCTCCGCCTGCTTCATCGCGGACGACCCCGAACAGGCGGACCGGTACGCGCGGTTGGCCCTGATGGCGATGGGCTCGAACTCCTCCCGGCGTACCTGGGACCGGCTGCGCGAGATGTACCGGCTCACCGCCGAGTACGCCACCTATCCGAAGGTCGGCGAGCTGAGGGAGGAGATCCGGCTGGCGCTGCCGGGGCCGAAGGGCAGGAACCCCGGGAGCGCGCCGGCGTAGGGTTCCGGTTCCGTACGCGGGTTACGAGGTCACCCGGGCGACCAGCACACAGGCGTCGTCCTCGCGCCCGGTTCCGGCGAACTCCTCCACGACCGTCCGTACGCACTCCTGCGCGCCGCGCGCCGCGGTGAACCGCGGGGCCAGGCCGAGCAGGCGGTGTGCCGCGGTGGCCGTCCGTCCCTCACGCCCGGCCGTGCCGGCGCGCGGGGACCCGCACCGGGGCGCCAGTGCCTCGGTGTGCAGCAGGAGCAGGTCGCCCGGCTCCAGGGTCTCCTCGGCCTGCCCGTAGGAGGCTCCGGAAGCGGTGCCGAGCCGGACGCCGTCCGGGGCGTCCAGCATCCGCCCCGTCCCGCCGCGGAACAGCAGCGGGGCGGGGTGTCCTGCCTGCGCCCAGGTCAGGGTGCGGGTGGCGGGACGGTACCGGCAGCAGACGGCGCTCCCGGCGGCCGGCTGCCCGGTGGCGTCCAGCAACTGGTCGAGCCAGGTCATCAGCTGTTCCGGCCGGGCCCCCGCCATCGCCATGCCGCGCAGGGCGCCCAGCAGCATCGCCGCGCCCGTGACCGCGCCCGGCCCGCGGCCGGTGAGTCTCCCGGCGCCGAGCAGGGTGTCGCCGTCGGGCAGTCCCATCGCGTCGTACCAGCCGAACCCGGCCGGGGTGCCGGTGGAGGACTGCAGGTGGTGGGCGGCCAGGTCGAGCCCCGGGCGGCCCCGGTGCGGGAGCCGCAGGAAGCCACGCCACGGGGGGAGCGCGGCTTCCTGCGGCTCGACCGCGAGCCGGTGCTCGGTCTGCGCGCGATGCCGGTGGCGGTGCAGCGAGTCACGGGTCTCGCGCACGGCCGACTGACTGAGCCGCAGTTCGCTGACGTCCCGCAGCACCGCCCACATCGAGGCGGTGCCGCCGTCGGCGTCGAGCACGGGCTCGCCCATCATGTGCACCGCGCGGACGGCTCCGTCCGGCCGCACGATGCGGAACTCCCCGTCGATCGGCTTGGCGTCGACCAGGCAGTCGGTGACCATGGCGGTCAGCCGGGGCCGGTCCTCGTCCAGCACCACGGAGGGCAGTTCGTCGAGGGTGAGCGGGGGAACGGCCGGGTCGCGGCCGAGGATCCGGAACAGCTCGCCCGACCAGGCGGCCTCGTCCGTCAGCAGGTTCCACTCGGCGCTGCCGACAAGGCTGAGGAGCGAGCCGCGCGGGGCGGCGGAGGGTGCGGCGGGCACCGGTGGCGGGCCGTCGCGCAACTGCGCCAAGTGTGCGTCCAGATCGTTGAGTTGACGCATCGCCAGATCACACAGCGCACGCTCCCACCTGCCCCGCGGATCCGAGGTGTCGCCCTGCGCCTCCCGCCGTACCGCGTCCATCTCGCCCCTGAGCCGGCGCGCCTGCGATATCAGCGCGTCGACCGGGCCGCCCCCGGGTGGCTGGGCGGGGGAGCGGTCCGCGGAGACATGGGGCGGCATGGCGCACTCCGATGCGGGAACGGTTCGGCCGGGGCGGCGGGAGGGGGCTCTAGGGCCCTACGACTGTGGCACAGCCGGCGGCGCCCTGTAAGGGATTTGGCAAGACGCGATGCGAGGTTGCACCTGGCATATGCCACAGTCTCCCCAAGGCGGCTGACCGGCACTTTCTGTGTAGCCGCACCGGTGGCCGAGGCGTAGACGGGGTACGCGATTTGATGGTCGGCCGGAGGCGGCGCGCGGACGCTCAAGCGTGTGTTCTACGGCCGTCTGTTCCCTTGTTGCGGGCCGCTCACCATCGATCCCCGGCAGAGTGACGCAGCTCACACGAATTGGTGGGCCGTCGGGCGTAATGCGAACGGCTCCAGCGGACTCCCAACGACAACGGCACAACCGGCCGACCTGACGACTCACAGGGGAGACCGACCATGGACACCACCCTCGAGCAGACCGCCCGCGCCCGTCTGATCACCGCGGACGGACGGGAACTTTCCGTCCCCGCCGTCCTGCGCTACGTGTCCACCGACCCGCTGGCCGTGCACATGGACTTCCCGCCCGAGGTCTCCCTCGACGGCGAGGCGGTCTCGTGGACCTTCGCCCGCGTCCTGCTGGAGGAGGGCATTGAGGGCCAGGCCGGCGCCGGGGACGTGCACCTGTGGCCGTGCGGAGGGTCCCGTACGGTGCTGGAGCTGCACTCGCCCTCCGGTCTGGCCCTGCTCCAGTTCGACACCCCGGCGCTGCACCGCTTCCTGCTGCGCAGCTACGCCGTGGTCGCCCCGGGGCAGGAGGACCTCACCGCCGCAGTCGACCACGGCCTGAGCGCGATCTTCGGCACCGTCTGAGGCGGCCACCCCTCGCCGCCGGGCACCACCGCGGGGCCTGGCGCCCGGCCTCAGTAGCGCAGCACTCCGGCGATCCCCTGCGCGTCGCCGAGGGTGCCGTCGGGGACGAAGCGCACGTCGGCGCCTGTCTCCAGGCACTGCTCGACGATCTCGTCCACGACGTCCTCGCGGGCGCCCGGTTCCTCGCTCCCGGCCGGAACCAGATGCCCGCCGGCGGATTCGCGCATCGTCACGCGGTAGTTCTCCTCGACGGCCAGCAGCCGGACGCGGCCCTCCCGCGCGGTCTGCCAGACCTCGTCGACACCGGCCGCGTACTCCTTGCGCCCGCGGGCCGCCTCCAGTTCGCGCGCCACGGCCTCCGTGTCGCCCCGCGTCCTCTCGTCCCGCACGGGCCCGATCGCCCGCCACACCGCTTCGGGGGTGGCGTGCGCCAGACCGCCGTGCTGGACGGACACCGCGCACTGGGCGACGCTGCCGACCTCCTCCAGCGCGGACAGCGCGGCCGGCTCGCCCGTGATGTACACCCGGCGCGGATGCTCGCGCAGGACCGCGCTCATCGCACTGTCCGCCTCCCGCAGGAACTGGCGGGTGCTCTGGTCGCGGAACGTGCTCGGCTCGTCGCCGATCTGCATCCGGCGTTCGGCGTCGAAGTTCTCGACGAGCTTCCTGGTCAGCGGGAAGCCGCCGGTGTGGTCCTCCGTGACCCGGTCGACGCCGCCGCTCCACAGCGTCACGCGGTCCGCGGAGACGGACAGGACCCAGAAGGGGCGCTCGGCGGTCCGCGCGGAGACCAGGTTGCGGGTCAGGAAGGTGTCCGAGAGGACCACGCGCTCAGGAACGGCGCGGGCCAGCGACCACACCTGGTGCTCGCCCGGGGCGGCGAAGATCACCAGCCCGTCCTCGGCGTACGTCAGGTCCACCTCCGCGAGGGCCTGGTCGAGCTGCCGGAAGACGTCGTGGCGCTGCTCCCGGCCGACCTGCGGGTTGGCCTCGAGTTGCCGCTTGGCCTCGGCCACGACATTGCGCAGCCGGACCGGATCCTGTGCGTTGTCGGGCTCGCGGCGGTGCGTCGGCGTCAGCACCGAGACCGCGGGGTAGGGGCGCGGACGCCGCAGCTCGGCGAGGATCGAGGGACTCAGCTCGTGCTCCATGACAGCACGATAGGTCCGATTCGCACATCAGGCATTCGGGGCAACTCGGCTGGCGCGCGGGCGCATTCGCTGCTACGGCCCGGCGCGGCCCGGTGCGCGGGCGCCGGAGAAGCTTGCGGACCCCGCGAACCCCGCGGACATGGAGAAGTCTTTGCCCTTGGCCGGTTCCCGCTGCCGCGCCCCAGGTGCGGGGCCCTTTCCGGGCTGTTCCGGGAGCGAAGCACGGCCGGAACCAGCGGGTCCTGACGGCATCCGGGTGAAGCACGCGTTGACCGCCACCGCCCCGGTGGCACACGCTCGACATATAGGTGCTCCATGCAACTGGTTCTCCGGTGGGCCGGAGGGCGGGAGGTAGCGGATGTGCGGCATCACCGGCTGGGTCTCCTACGACCGTGACCTGAGGGCCGAGGACGCGACCCTGCGCGCCATGACCGAGACGATGGCCTGCCGGGGCCCCGACGACCGCGGCACCTGGGCCGAGGGGCCCGCGGCCCTGGGACACCGCAGGCTCGCGATCATCGACCTGCCCGGCGGCCGTCAGCCGATGACCGCCGGCACACCGGACGGCACGGTGGCCCTCGTCTACTCCGGCGAGACCTACAACTTCACCGAGCTGCGCGCCGAACTGGACGCCCGCGGCCACCGCTTCGCCACCGACTCCGACACCGAGGTCGTCCTGCGCGGCTACCTGGAGTGGGGCGACGAGGTGGCCGAGCGCCTCAACGGCATGTACGCCTTCGCGATCTGGGACGGCCGCCGCGGCGAGCTCGTCATGATCCGCGACCGGATGGGGATCAAGCCCTTCTACTACCGGCCCACGCCCGACGGCGTCCTCTTCGGCTCCGAGCCCAAGGCGATCCTCGCCCACCCCATGGTCCGCCCCCGGGTCACCCTGGACGGACTGCGCGAGCTGTTCACCTTCGTCAAGACCCCGGGCCACGCCGTCTGGGACGGCATGCACGAGGTCGAGCCCGGAACCGTCGTCACCGTCGGCCGCGACGGCCTGCGCACCCGCACGTACTGGCGGCTGCGGACCCTGCCCCACCCCGACGACCGCGACACCACCGTCGCCACGGTGCGCACCCTGCTGGACGACATCGTGCGCCGCCAGCTCGTCGCCGACGTGCCCCGCTGCACCCTGCTCTCCGGCGGTCTCGACTCCTCCGCCATGACCGCGCTGGCCGCCCGCCGGCTGGCCGAGGAGGGCGAGAAGGTGCGCAGCTTCGCCGTCGACTTCGTCGGCCAGAGCGACCACTTCGTCGCCGACGACCTGCGCGCCACTCCCGACACACCGTTCGTGCACGACGTGGCGCGCGCCTCCGGCACCGACCACCAGGACATCGTGCTCGACGCGGACACCCTGGCCGACCCGGAGATCCGCCGGAAGGTGGTCCGCGCCCGCGACCTGCCGATGGGCTTCGGCGACATGGACTCCTCCCTGTACCTGCTCTTCCGCAGCATCCGCGACCACTCCACCGTCGCCCTGTCCGGCGAGTCCGCCGACGAGGTCTTCGGGGGTTACCGGCACTTCTTCGACGAGGAGGCGCGCCGCGCAGACACCTTCCCCTGGCTGGTGCGCTTCCTGCGCGACTTCGGCGACGACGCCGGTGTCCTGCGCCCCGACCTCGCCCGCGCCCTCGACCTGCGCGCCTACGTCGCCGACGGCTACCGCACCGCCGTCGGCGCCGTCAGCCGCCTCGACGGCGAGAGCGACTTCGAATTCCGGATGCGCCAGATCTGCCACCTCCACCTGACCCGCTTCGTCCGGGCCCTGCTCGACCGCAAGGACCGGATGAGCATGGCGGTCGGCCTGGAGGTCCGCGTCCCCTACTGCGACCACCGCCTGGTCGAGTATGTCTACAACGCGCCCTGGGCCCTGAAGTCCTTCGACGGCCGGGAGAAGAGCCTGCTGCGGGAGGCGACCGCGGACCTGCTGCCCAAGTCGGTGTACGACAGGGTCAAGAGCCCTTACCCGTCCACCCAGGACCCCAAGTACGCCCTCGCCCTCCAGGACCACGCCAAGGACCTGCTCGGCCGGCCGGGACACCCGGTCTTCGACCTCGTGGACCCGGAAAGGCTGCGCCGCCTCGCGCACAGCGACACCGACCTGGGTGGCAACCAGGCGGCGCGGCGCGGTCTGGAGCGGACCCTCGACCTGGCCGTCTGGCTGGACATGTACCAGCCGCAGATCGTCACCGCCTGACCCCGGCCGGCCGCACGACCCGCCGAACCGTCAGCCGCTCGCGTCCGGCTCCCGGTCCGCGCCGCAGGAGCTGCCGCCGGCCGGCAGGGTGCCGTACAGCAGGAAGTCGTTCACCTTCCGGTGCACGCACCGGGAGGACAGGTACCCGGTGTGCCCGTCGGCCCGGTTGTCGAGCACCACGGTGGACGGTCCGAGCCGCCGCGCCGTCTCCAGCGTCCAGCGGTACGGGGTCGCCGGGTCGCCGCGGGTGCCGACCAGCAGCATCCTCGCCGTGTCGACGTTCTTCACCTTCTCGCGGATGAAGTCGGTGCCCGCGGGGCGGCCGTAGCACATCAGCAGCTCGTTGAGCCGGGCGCGGCCGAAGACCGGCGAGGCCCGCGCGTACTCCGCGCTCAGCCGGCCGAGGTCCCCGGTGAGCTGAGCGGCGCCGGGCCGGTCGGGATCGTCGGCGCAGTTGACCGCCAGGGTCGCGGCGGGCTGGTTGTCCGGCGGGATCTCGCCGGAGCCGACCAGCCCGCCGTCCGCCGGACCCGGCGCGCTCCGCCGCGTGGGCAGGGTGCCGCCACCGGCGGAGAAGGCCTCGACGCCGTGGGTGTCGCCGTCCTGCACCAGGGAGGCGATCGCCCGTTCCAGCGAGGGCCACAACCGCTTGCTGTAGAGCGCCTGTCCGATCGCCCGGGCGAGGTCCTGGCCGGTCAGCTTCCCGCCGGCCCCGTTCGGCACCGGGTTCTCGTCGAGCGAGCGGACGAGCCGTACGACCTGGTCGCCGGCCGCGCGGCGGTCGTCGCCCCACGGGCAGGCGATGTCGCGCACACACCAGTCGAGGAAGTGGTCGAGCGCCGTCTGCTGCGCCTCGGCGGCGACCAGCCCCTGCCGCGCCGACGGCTCGGTCAGCGTGTCGACTCCGTCGAGGGCCATCCGGCCGACCTTGCCGGGGAACAGCGCCGCGTACACCGCGCCGAGCCGGCTGCCGTAGGAGAAGCCCAGGTAGTCGAGCCGGTCGTCGCCGAGCGCCTGACGCATCACGTCCAGGTCCCGGGCCGCGTCGACGGTGCCCATGTGCGCCTGGACCGGGCCCGAGCGCCGGGCGCACTCGGCGGCCGTTCGCTGCCAGGCCGTGAGTTTCTCGCGGGCGACCTTCGGGTCGCCGAGGTCCCCGTTCCCGCCGGTCGCCCGTGTGGCCCGGTCGTCGGTGCCCAGTCCGCAGCCCACCGGAGAGGACCTGCCGACGCCCCGCGGGTCGAAGGCGACCACGTCGTAGCCATTGGTCAGGTCCAGGAACCGCTTGCCGTCGGTGGTCAGCCGGGGCACGCCCGCGACGCCGGGACCGCCGAAGTCGAGCAGCACCGAGCCCCGGGAGGGGCCGGTGGCCCGGTAGCGGGCCAGTGCGAGGTCGAGGGTGCCCGCGCCGGGGTCCGCGTAGTCGAGGGGAACGGTGACCCTGCCGCACTGCACGTCCTTCGGGGCGCCCGCCTCGCACGCCGACCACGCCACCTTCTGGCGGTAGAAGCGGCTCAGGCCGGCCGGCGCGCCGCCGTCGTCCTCCGCGGGCAGTCCCGCGCCGAGGAGGACGAGCGTGACGGCCCCGACGCACGCGCCGCGCCGGGCCGCGCGCCGCGTCGACAGCTTGGCCGGCATGGGCGCCTCCAGCAACGTTCCGCCGCGGACCGGGAACAGGCCTCGGCCCACCTTGGGCGGACCGTCCGGCCCCCGCCTCCCGGCGGGCGCGGACCGCCCCACGGGTACCGCCGGCAGGGCCCACCGCCCCCGCCTCGGCGGCTTCGCTCGCCGTTCGATAACAGGCCCCCCGAAGGGGTGAAAGGGCGGCAGGCCATAACCCTGAACCTTTCACCAGCGTTTTACGAGGTGCGGGTGAACGCCCGCGACCATGTCTGGAAGGCAGGAAACCTATGAAACGGGTCACGCGGAACAGTGTGATCGCCGTGGCCGCCGCCTCCGGCGCGATGGCGATGACGATGCCGATGTCCGCCTTCGCGGCGGACGGCGGCGCCGTGGCGGAGGGTGCCGCGGCGGGCTCGCCCGGTGTGCTCTCCGGAAATACCGTCCAGCTGCCGGTGGACGTTCCGATCAACGTGTGCGGGAACACCGTGGACGTGGTGGGGCTTCTCAACCCCGCGGCGGGCAACCGGTGCGCCAACGCGTCCGCCGGGAGGGATCGGACGCCGACGACCGACGGTGCGGTGGCACAGGCCACCACGCACGACTCCCCCGGGGTGGTCTCCGGCAACACCATCCAGTTGCCGGTGCACGTTCCGGTGAATGTCAGCGGCAACAGCGTGAACGTGGTGGGCATCGGCAACCCGGCGTCCGGCAACACGTCCACGAACACGCCGGGCGAACACGTCACCCCGACGCCTCCGCCGCCCGTGCGGTCCGAGCCGCAGCCGGTGCCGCGGCACGTGACGCATCCCCGGCCCGTGGCCGTGCCCCGGACGCAGGTGTCGCTCGCCCACACCGGCGCGGACCAGACCGCGCCGGTGGTGGCCGCGGGCGCGGCCCTGGTGCTCGGAGGAGCGGTCCTGTACCGGCGCTTCCGGCCCGCCGCGCTCCGCTGACGGATCCGCGCCCGCGGCGGAGGCCCACAGGACACGTGCCCGGTGGGCCTCCGCCTCGGTGCCGGCCCGACGGCCGCGGATCCCGCACCGAAAACCTGTTGCCGAGGACGTCCGCGCTTTGGTCCAGTTGGCGTATGGATCACGCCGCGGTACTCGCCCTGTACGACCGGGACCTGCGCGAAGGCGCCGGGCCCGACGGTTCCGGCCCGCGTGTGGAGCGCGCCGGGAATGTGGTGCGCCAGATCGGCTCGGCTCAGGACTGGAACGGCGTGCTGTGGTCGGACCTGGACGAGTCCTCCGCGGACGCCGCGATCGCCGAGCAGACAGCCCGCTACGGCGAGTCCGGTCTCGCCTTCGAGTGGAAGGTGTATGGGCACGACGAGCCCGCGGACCTCGGCCGGCGCCTTTTGGCCGCCGGCTTCGCGGCCGAGCCGCAGGAGACGCTGATGGTGGCCGAGATCGCCGAGCTGGACCTCGGCACCGAGCCGCCCGAGGGCGTGCGCCTGCGCACGGTCACCGACGAGGCGGGTGTCGATCTGCTGGTCGGCGTGCACGAGCAGGTGTTCGGTACGGACGGCTCCCGTCTGCGCCACCGCCTGCTCGCCCGGCTCGCCGCCGAACCGGACACGCTCGTCGCCGTCGTCGCCCTCGCCGGAGACGAACCGGTGAGCGCGGCCCGGATGGAGCTGCTGCCCGGGACGGTGTTCGCGGGCCTGTGGGGCGGCGGCACCGTCGAGGGCTGGCGGGGCCGGGGCGTCTACCGCGCCCTCGTCGCCCACCGCGCCCGTGCCGCCGCCGACCGCGGCTGCCGCTACCTCCAGGTCGACGCCTCCAGCCGCAGCCGCCCCATCCTCGAACGCCTCGGCTTCGCCGCCCTGACCACCACGACGCCGTACGTGTACGAGCCCTGGAAAGGCCCTGAGCCCGGCGGCGGCCCGAGTGGGGCCGCCGCCGGCCGCCGGCTCAGCGGTGCCCCGCCTTCGCCCGGTCCAGCATCGAGACACCCAGCGCGGCGAGGGCGATCTGGATGAGCCATTCGATCCAGTCGACCCCCTTGGTGTCCGCGACGCCCAACGCCGAGGCGATCGCCGCGCCGATCAGCGCGGCCACGATGCCGATGAGGATCGTCCAGAGAACGCCGATGTGCTGGCGTCCGGGAACGACGAGCCGTCCCAGGACACCAATGATCAAGCCGATGACGATGGCACTGATGATGCCCGTGATCTCCATCTTCCGCCCCTCTGCGTCGTGACCCCCGCGCCCTTTCGCATTCCCGCTGGAACCGGAGCCACACCGGTCGGGTTCCAGTGCCCCGGCCCGGCACCGTCCCTTCTCAGGTCCTCCCTGGCATCGCGTACGGCTCCTCACCGCACGCCTGCTGCTTCAGGCGGCGCCGCAGCTCGTGCAGGCCCCGGCGGGAGTGGCTCTTGACGGTGCCCAGCGGCCAGCCGGTGCGCGCCGCGATCTGGGTCTGGGTGAGGTCCTCGAAGAAGGCCAGCCGCAGCACACGGCGCTGGGCCGCCGGGAGCCGGTCCAGCTCGTAGCGGACCAGGACGCGGTCGAGGGCGGCCTCCGGCCGGCCGTCGGCCGGGTCGGCGGAGCCCAGGGCAGACCCGGCGGCGGCGACCAGCTCCCCGCGACGGGTCCGAGCGGCCAGCGCGTCGGCGATCCTGCGCCGGGTGATGCCGACGATCCACCCCGCGAGCGGGCCGCGCTCGGGCCGGTAGCCGTGCCTGCCCCGCCAGACGCCGAGGAAGACCTGCTGGGTCACGTCCTCCGCCTCCTTGGCGTCTCCCAGGGACCGCCAGGCCAGCGTGTGCACCAGCGCCGACCAGCGGTGGTAGACGGCGGCGAGGCAGGCGTCGTCGCCCGCCACGAGGCCACGCGCGAGGTCTTCCGGTGTCATGACGACGGCTCCTGTGACGGCTCCCCGGGGCACACCCCCGTACCGCCATCGTGTGATCGCCGGCCGCTCCCCACAACTCGCATCGCTTCCGCAGCGTTTTTCCCCAGGGCGGGGTGCGCGGCTCCTCAGCCGCGGTCGCGGGCGCGTTTGAAGCGGGCCAGCCCGTCGGACAGTTCCACCACCGGGTCCGGGTAGTCGAGGGCGGCCCGGGCCGCCCCCTGCAGCTTCCACGGCTCGTGCACGGCCGGCCCGTCCAGCCCGGAGAGCTCGGGCACCCAGCGGCGTACGAACGTGCCGTCGGGGTCGTACCGCTTGGCCTGGGTGACGGGGTTGAGTACCCGGTTGGGCCGGGTGTCCGTGCCGGTGCCCGCCATCCACTGCCAGTTGAGCTGGTTGTTGGCGAGGTCGCCGTCGACCAGGTACCGCAGGAAGTGCCGCGCGCCCACCCGCCAGTCGACGTACAGGGTCTTGGTGAGGAAGCTCGCGGTCAGCAGACGGCCCCGGTTGTGCATCCAGCCCTCGTGCAGCAACTGGCGCATGGCCGCGTCGACGATCGGATAGCCGGTGCGGCCCTGACGCCACGCCTCGACGTCCTCGCGCGCGGACCGCTCGGACCGCCACCGGTCGTGCTTGGTCCGGTAGTCGGCGCTCGCCGCCGCGGGCCGCGCCGCCAGCACCTGGCGGTGGAAGTCGCGCCAGGCGAGCTGCCGTACGAAGGCCTCCGCGCCCGGACCGCCCGCGCCGCGCGCCCGGTGTACGAGTTCGACCGGGGAGAGGGTGCCGAAGTGCAGATGGGGCGAGAGCCGGGACGTGGCGTCGCCGGCCAGGTCGTCGTGGCGCTCCTCGTAGGCGGCAACACCCGAGCGCAGCCAGGCCGCCAGCCGCCCGCGGCCCTCCGTCTCGCCGCCCGGCGCGAGCGCCGGCGACAGGTCCGCGGCGGGCGGCCGGGAGGGCAGCTCCCCGGAGACGACGCCGTCCGGGACGCGGACCGTGCGGGGCGCGCCCAGCGGAGCGCGCAGCCCCTGCCGCGACCACTGCCGGAAGTAGGGCGTGAAGACGGCGAAGTGGTCCGAGGAGGACGGCGTCAGCGTGCCGGGCGCGACGGCCGTGGTCACCGTGTCGTGCACGTGCAGCCGGCGCCCGTCCGCCGCCAGGGCGCGCCGCAGCCGCTCCTCGCGGCGGTGGGCGAAGCGGCTGACCTCGGCCGCCAGGTGGACCTCGTCGGCGTCGGCCTCGCGGGCCACCTGACACACCTGCTCGACGGGGTCGCCGCTGCGGACGACCAGCCGGCCGCCGCGTCGGCGCAGTGCCGCGTCGAGGTCGTGCAGGCAGTCGGCGAGGAACGCCAGCCGGTTCGGGGCGGCGAATCCGGCCCCGTCCACCGCCGGGTCGCGCACGAACAGCGGGACGACGTGCCGGGAGCCGTCGAGGGCGGCGCGCAGCGGCGGATGGTCGTGCACCCGCAGGTCGGCGGTGAACAGGACGACCGAGACGTTCATCGTGGGGTCTCCGTGGAGGGGACGGGGAAGGCCGGACGGACCGCTCCGGACGGTCCGGGGCGCTCCGGTCGCCCCGGATCACTGCGGACGCTCCGGGCGCTCCGGATTGTTTCCCGCGCGGGGCGTCAGGCGGATGCGGGCGTCAGCGGACGGAGGTGCGTTCCCCCGAACGGGTGAGCCGGGCCTGCTCGACCGCAGCCCCGGCGATGTTGCGGGCCATCCCGCCGAAGACGACCGCGTGGAAGGGCGAGACGCTCCACCAGTAGGCGTGCCCCAGCAGCCCGTGCGGATGGAACACCGCGCGCTGGCGGTACAGCGTGCGGCCCTCGGCGTCGGTGCCGACGCGCATCTCCAGCCAGGCCAGGCCTGGCAGCCGCATCTCGGCCCGCAGCCGGAGCAGCCGTCCCGGTTCGATCTCCTCCACGCGCCAGAAGTCGAGCGAGTCGCCCGCCCGCAGCCGCTGCGCGTCACGGCGCCCCCGGCGCAGCCCGACCCCGCCCGCCAGCCGGTCGAGCCCGCCGCGCAGCGCCCAGGCGAGGGAGAAGGAGTACCAGCCGTGGTCGCCGCCGATGCCCTCGACGACCCGCCACAGGGCCTCGGGCGGCGCGTCCACCGTGCGCTCCCGCAGGTCCGTGTAGAGGCTGCCGCCGGCCCAGTCGGGGTCGGTGGGCAGGGGATCGCTGGGCGCGCCCGGCACGGAGGCGGACGACCACCGGGTAGTCACCTGTGCGTCGCGGACCCGTTGCAGTGCCAGCCGTACGGCCTCGTCGAAGCCGATCGGATGACCGGGAGGGTCGGGCACGTACCGCAGGATGTCGTGTTCCCGGCAGACGACCTCGTGGCGCAGCGACTCGGCGAGCGGGCGCGCGATGGCCGCGGGCACGGGGGTGACCAGCCCGATCCAGTGGCTGGACAGACGGGGGGTGAGGACCGGGACGGGGACGATCACCCGTCGGGGCAGGCCCGCCACCGCCGCGTACCGCAGCATCATGTCCCGGTACGTCAGGACGTCCGGCCCGCCGATGTCGAAGGCCCGGTTCACGTCGTCGGGCATCCGCGCGGCCGTCACCAGGATGCGTAGGACGTCGCGTACGGCGATCGGCTGGATGCGGGTGCCCACCCAGCTGGGAGTGACCATCACGGGCAGGCGCTCGGTGAGGTAGCGCAGCATCTCGAAGGAGGCGGAACCTGAGCCGATGATGACGGCGGCGCGCAGGACGGTGGTCGGCACCCCCGAGGCCAGCAGTATGCGGCCGACCTCCGCGCGCGAGCGCAGATGCGGGGACAGCTCCCGCTCCGGCACACCGGCGGGGGTCAGGCCGCCGAGGTAGACGATCCGCCGCACGCCCGCGGCCCGGGCCCGTTCCCCGAAGAGGCGTGCGGCCCGGCGGTCGGTCTCCTCGAAGTCCTTGCCGGTGCCCAGGGCGTGCACCAGGTAGTAGGCGACGTCGACGTCCCGCAGGGCCGCGGCGACCGACTCCGGGTCGGTGACGTCGCCGCGCACCACCTCCGTGCGCGCCGCCCAGGGATGGTCGCGCAGCTTGCCCGGGGAGCGGGCCAGGCAGCGCACCCGGTTGCCGGCGTCGAGCAGCTCCGGGACCAGCCGGCCGCCGATGTACCCCGTGGCGCCCGTCACCAGGCAGCGCGGGCCGTCGCCCGTGTCCTCACCGTTCATCGACCTCGGTCCCTCGTGCGTAGGTGCCCTTTTGTGCGTCTCCGGATCACTTCCACCGGGACGGCCCTCGTGGATGCGTGCGGGGCGCTTTCGGTGGGCCGATCGCGTGACCGTGGCCGCCGCGCCGCGAATGGGCCGATCGTGTGGCCCCCGCTGCCGTGCCGCGAATGGGCCGATCGTGTGGCCCCCGCTGCCGTGCCGTGGTGGCCGGGGAAGGGATGTGGCCGAGGCCGTCGGGCGAGGTGCCGGTGCGGGGCCCACCGTTCGAGCGAGAGGTGGGACGACGGCACGACGTCAAGGAGAACGTCATGAAGTACTACCTGCTCAGCGTGATCCAGCCGGCTGAGGGCCGGCCGCCCGCGGCCGAGGCGCTGGCGCGGATCATGCGCGAGGTCGAGGGCTTCCACCAGGAGCTGCGCGAGGCGGGTGCCTGGGTCTTCGCCGGCGGGCTGCACGGCCCGGAGACCGCCGTCGTGCTGCGCCCCGGGGACGGTGAGGTACGCGTCACCGACGGTCCCTACACCCAGGGTGCCGAATACCTGGGCGGTCTGTGCCTCATCATGGCGCCCGATCTGGACGCGGCCGTGGAGTGGGGCCGGAAGGCGAGCCGGGCCACCACCCTCCCCATCGAGGTGCGGCCGTTCCTGCACCCCGCCGGCGACTGACATCCGGGGCAGCGGACCGGACTGGTCTACACCCTTGACTCGTACAGACCAGTCCGATTGAGTGCCCTCACCCCCCACCGCGGCCGCCCCCACACGTGCCCGGTACCACCGGCGCGTGCGCGCGAGAACCGGCTCCGTCCGGCCTCGCGGGGGTGCGGCCGCGCTCCGCGGATCCTCGGACTCCCGCCGGTTCCGCTGACGCCCGGCCGCCGCCCGTGATGTCATGCCCCTGACCATCCTGGCCGACGGTGTCATCGGCCGCCGGGGCGCGGCCCCGGGGCGACGGCCACCGTCCGGACGAAGGGCAACACCGCCATGCGCACCCCCCACGCGCTGCTCGCCACGACCGCGGCGCTCGCCGCCGTCGTGGCATCCCCCGCCTCCGCTCCCGCGAGCGCCACGGCACAGGCTCCCGCCGCCGGGGCGTACTACGTCCAGAGCGTCACGACCGGCCTGGCCGCGGCGGCCGCCGGTGCCGGCGCCGTGGAACAGCACAACCCCAGGGGCGACGAGGACCACCAGCAGTGGAACCTGAGGTCGAACGGACCGTCGTACGTCCTGGAGAGCGCCGACCTGGCCGGCACCTGTCTCGGCCGCTCGGGCGACCGGGCACGCGCCGTCGCCTGCGCCGACGCGGAGGCGGCCTGGGAGATCGCCCCGGCCGGGGACGACCAGTACACGCTCAAGTCGCCCGGCGCAGACCGCTACCTGACCGTCGCCGCCAAGCCGTCCGGCGCCAACTACCCCGCCCCGCTGGCCCTCGGGCCCGCGGGCGACCTGGCCCGCTGGTACCTCACCCCGGTGGCACCGGCCACCCGGCCCATGCCGCCGGCGGACCAGCGCACCCTCGACCAGGTCACGTTCCTCACCGCCCACAACGCCTACGCCAACGGGGTCGACGGCGGTTTCGCCCCGCCGTTCGTCAACCTCTTCCCCAACCAGAGCCGTGGCATCGACCAGCAACTCGCCGACGGTGTGCGCGGGTTCATGCTGGACATCCATCAGACCCCGGACGGCGCGATCCTCTGCCACAACAGCTGCACGCTGGTCAGCAGGCCGGTCGCCCTGTGGGTGGACCTCCAGCGCATGGTGGACTTCCTGGCATCGCACCCCGACCAGTTCGTCACCGTGTTCCTGGAGGACTACGTCGATCCGGGCGTCCTGCGCGCCGAACTCGCCCGTGTGCGCGGCCTTTCCGACGTGCTCTACCGGCCCGACCTGACCGGCGTCCGGAACAACGGCTGGCCCAGGATGGCCGACCTGATCGCCGACAACCACCGGCTGCTGGTCCTCACCGACCACAGCCGCTCGGCCGACGAGGCGGCGGGCCTGACCCGGGACGGCTTCGGCGTGATGTACCAGCGCGAGTGGACGGTCGAGAACCACTGGTCGATGGGCGCGGGCCTCGGCGCGTCGGACTGGTCCTGCTACAGCCGTTGGTACGGCGCCGACCTCAACATCCCGCTGACGCACACCGAACCGGGCTTCCGGCCGCTGTTCGTGATGAACCACTTCCGGGACAGCGCGATCAGCGCCACGGTACAGACCGACAACGCCAAACTGGCCGACCGCGCCCGGCGGTTCTGCGAGCCCGCGGCACGCAAGAAGCCCAACTTCCTGGCCGTGGACCGCTACGACCTCGGCGACCCCGCGGCCGCCGTGAACGCGCTGAACACCCACACATATCCGTGACATCCGGCCGTACGGCGCACGCGATCGCGACACGCGGGTGTGCGAGACTCCGCCGATGACCTCCGAAACGATCACCGCGGACGCCGCGGGCACCTGGGAACTCGGCGACCTGCCCGTCCACCGCGTCGGCCTCGGCGCGATGCGGCTGACGGGCAGCGCCGCCTTTCACCTCGGCACCCCCAGCGACCGGAACCGCTCGATCGCCGTCCTGCGCCGGGCGGTCGAGCTCGGCGTGAACCACATCGACACGGCGGCCTTCTACTTCTCCGCCCGGCGCTCCGCCAACGAACTGATCAACAGCGCCCTGTCGCCGTACCAGGACGATCTGGTCGTCGTCACGAAGGTCGGTCCGTTCCGCAACTGCTCGGGGGAGTGGGGCCCCTCCGCGCGCCCCGACGACCTGCGCGGCCACGTCGAGGAGAACCTGCGTCAGCTCGGCCGCGACCACCTGGACGTGGTGAACCTGCGCCGGATGGGCCAGGACTCCATCGCCGAGCACTTCGGCGCGCTCGCCGAACTGCGCGAGGAGGGACTGATCCGCCACCTCGGCCTCTCCGACGTGGAGCCGCGCCACCTCGAGGAGGCCCGCGCCATCGCGCCGGTGGTGTGCGTGCAGAACCGCTTCGGGCTCGATTTCCACGACCCCGGCACCGACGAAGTGCTACGGGTCTGCGGCGAGGAGGGCATCGCCTTCGTCCCGTTCTTCGCCATCGCCGGCGAGGGCGGCTCCAAGGGGGCGGCGGACGGCGCCCACGACGAGGAGGTCGCGGCCGTCGCCCGGGCCCACGACGCGACACCCGCACAGGTACGGATCGCCTGGACCCTCCAGCAGGGCCCGCACGTCCTGGCCATCCCCGGCACCGGCAACCCCGACCACCTCGTGGAGAACGTGGCCGCGGGTGCCCTGCGCCTCACCGACGAGGAGATGGCCGGGCTCGACGCGCTGCACACCGGGACCGGCGACGGAACGGGCGAGGGTGCCGGCTGAGCGGCGTCCCGTACCGCACGCGGGGACCGTGCGACCGGCCCCCCGCGCCGGACCCGGCGGCGGCATCCGGTCCCGGTCAGTCCAGCTGCCCGTGCAGGAACGCGACGGTGCTCTGCCACGCGCGGGACGCCGAGTCGGGGTCGTGGCTGGGGCGGCGGTCGTTGAAGAAGGCGTGGCCGGCCGGGTACAGGCGGAAGTCCGCGGTCACGCCCGACTGCCGCCGGATCCTCTCGCGCAGCTCCTCGACCTGCTCCAGCGGGACGCTCCGGTCCTGCTCCCCGTAGTGGCCGAGGAGCTGGGCGCGCAGCCCGGAGAAGTCGGGCAGTTCGCCGCGGATGACGCCGTAGAACGGCACGGCGGCGCTCACCCGCGGATCGACAGCCGCGAGGTACAGCACGAACCCGCCGCCCATGCAGAAGCCGACCGCGCCGACTGTGCCGGAGGTGACCTCGGGCAGGGACAGCAGGTGGCCGACGGCGCCGGAGAGCAGTTCGACACCGCGCAGGACCGGCAGGGCCTTCACCATGCGCTGGGCCTCGTCGGAGTCGTGCGCCACGCTGCCGCCGTACAGGTCGGGCGCCAGGGCGACGAAGCCCTCGGCGGCGAGCCGGTCGGCGACGTCGGCGATGTGGTCCGTCAGCCCCCACCACTCCTGGATGACGAGGACGCCCGGACCGCTTCCCGACCGTGGCAGCGCGAGGTAGCCGTGCGCGGTGTCTCCCGCGCTCGGGAAGGTGACGTTCTGCCTGGCGGGCGTCTCCGCGGGCCCGGGCCGCTCGGACATGGTGCTCACCTCCCTGCCGGATCGCGGATCGGCGCCTCGCCGGGAGTGGCGGAGGGGCCTTTGCGGATTCTTGCCGCGTTCGCCGTGCCGCCGCCGCCCGCCGTTCACGGTCGGGTTCGCCCTCCTTCGTACGCTACTGCCGGCGGTCCGGTCGTGCAGCGGGCCGCCGGAGCGCACCGGGGCGCGGGTGCGCGCGATCCCGCCGTCGTTCCCGGCGGCTCCTTCCATAATGGGCGGGCGGGCGCGCCCGCTGGCGGACCACGACGCCGGACTGACTACAATCATGTAGACGATCTACGACTGTGGGCGACAACGGGGTGAGGACGTACCCATGACCGACGACGACAGGGACGAGCGCAGGCCGGCCGGTGAGCTCGAAGCCGGCGTCATGGCCGTCCTGTGGGCCGCCGGTGCGCCCCGCACCCCCGGTGAGGTCCAGCTCGGCCTCGGCAGCGGCCTGGCCCGCACCACGGTCACCACCATCCTGACCCGGCTGCACGACAAGGGCGTCGTCGAGCGCCGCCGCCAGGGGCGCGGATACGCCTACTACCCCGTCCAGGACGCGCACGGGCTGACCGCCCGCCGCATGCACTCCGAGCTCGACCGCGACACCGACCGCGAGACGGTGCTCGCCCGCTTCGTCGCCCAGCTCAGCCCGGACGACGAGCGTGTCCTGCGCGATCTGCTCGAATCCGGTGAGCGATGACCGCGGCCCTGCTCCTGCTCCTGTCCCTGCTGCTGCCGTTCGCCGCGCCGGCCCTTGCCCGGCGCGCGCTCGACCGTCTCGCCCCCGTCACCGCGCTGTGGATGATCACCGGCTTCGCGGTCGTGCTCGCCGGCTGCTCGCTCGCCGCGCTCGGCGCCTTCGTCCTGACCGGCCTGCTCAAGCTGCCCCTCGTCGCGGCGCTGGGCAAGCTCGTGCATCCCGTGTCCATGCCGTCCGACCTGGTGGTCGTCCCGGCGGCCGCGATCTCCGTCGGAGCGCTCGCCGTGTGCGCGGGCACGCTGAGCCGTGCCGCGCTGAGGGAGTTCCGCGCCTTCCGCAGCGCGCACACGGAGGCCGGCCGCGGGCCCGCCGCCGGCGACCTGTGCGTGGTGGACTCCCCGCACCCGGACGCCTACGCGCTGCCCGGCCGCCCGCACCGCATCGTCGTCACCACCGCGATGCTCCGCAGTCTCGACGCGGCCGAGCGCGAGGCGCTGTTCGCCCACGAGCGGGCCCACAACCGGGGCGGCCACCACTACTTCCTGGCCGCCGCCGAACTGGCCGCCCACTGCCATCCCGCCCTGCGGCGGGTCCGCGGGGCGATCCGCCTCGCGGCCGAGCGCGCCGCCGACGAGGCGGCGGCCGCGGCCGTCGGCGACCGCCGTCTGACCGCCCGCGCCATCGCGCGCGCCGCCCTGGCCGGCCACGAGGCCCGCTCCGCACGCCCGGAGTTCGCCCCCGCCGCCACCTCGGGACCGGTCCCGCACCGCGTCAAGGCACTCCTGGCCGCCCCGCACGTCCCGCGCCGCGCCGCGACCCGGATCGCCGCGCTGCTGACGGCCTGCGCCGCGCTCTCCTTCGCCGCCTCGGCGACCGGCATGATCGACGTCCATCACCGGGTCGAGGTCGCCCAGGGCGACACCTCCCGCTGATCCCCTGCCGACCCGCGTCCGGGATGACTGGCGCCATGCACGTTTTACGTATAACCTCACCCGACGATCGCTCCTCGCGATCGCTGTTCCGAAAGGCCCCGATGAGACGCATCGCCCTGGTCACCCTCGTCGTCGACGACTACGACGAGGCGATCCGCTTCTACACCGGAGCGCTCGGCTTCCGGCTCGCCGAGGACGCCCCGCGCCCGGACGGCTCCCGCTGGGTCGTCGTCGAACCGGGCGACGGGACCGGGACCGCGCTGCTCCTCGCCCGCGCCCGGACCGGGGACCAGCAGGCCCGGGTGGGCGACCAGACCGGCGGACGCGTCGGGTTCTTCCTGCACACCGGCGACTTCGCCCGCGATCACGCCCGGATGCGGGCGGCCGGAGTCACCTTCCTGGAGGAGCCGCGGCAGGAGACGTACGGCACGGTCGCCGTCTTCGAGGACCTGTACGGCAACCGCTGGGACCTGCTCCAGCCCGCTCCCGACGCGAGCTGACCACCGAACACCACCACCGCGGACACCACCACCGCTCGACTGCCCTAGGAAACGCCCCATGACCGCGCCCCGCATCGACACCGACACCCTCCGCCGGCTCCCCAAGGCCGTGCTGCACGACCACCTCGACGGCGGCCTGCGCCCCGCCACCGTCGTCGAACTCGCGGACGCGGTCGGTCACACCCTGCCCACCACCGACCCCGCCGCACTCGCCGCCTGGTACTACGACGCGGCCAACTCCGGCGACCTGGTCCGCTACATAGCCACCTTCGAGCACACCCTCGCCGTGATGCAGACCCGCGAGGGGCTGCTGCGCACCGCCGAGGAGTACGTCCTGGACCTGGCCGAGGACGGTGTCGTCTACGCGGAGGTGCGTTACGCCCCCGAACTGATGGTCAACGGCGGGCTGACCCTCGCCGAGGTCGTGGAGACCGTCCAGGAGGGCCTCGCCGCAGGCATGGCCAAGGCCGCCGCCCAGGGCACGCCCGTCCGGGTCGGCACGCTGCTGTGCGGCATGCGGATGTTCGACCGCACCCGTGAGGTCGCCGACCTGGCCGTCGCCCACCGCGACGCCGGCGTCGTGGGCTTCGACATCGCGGGCGCCGAGGACGGCTTCCCGCCCGCCGACCACCTGGACGCGTTCGAGCACCTGCGCCGCGAAAGCGTGCCGTTCACCATCCACGCCGGCGAGGCGCACGGCCTGCCCAGCATCCACCAGGCCCTCCAGGTGTGCGGCGCCCAGCGCATCGGGCACGGCGTGCGCATCACCGAGGACATCGTCGACGGCAAGCTCGGCCGACTGGCCGGCTGGGTGCGCGACCGCCGGATCGCCCTGGAGATGTGCCCCACCTCCAACCTCCAGACCGGCGCCGCCACCTCGATCGCCGAGCACCCCATCACGGAGCTGAAGGACCTCGGCTTCCGGGTCACCCTCAACACCGACAACCGCCTGGTGTCCGGCACCACGATGACCCGCGAGATGTCCCTGCTGGTCGAGCAGGCGGGCTGGACGGCCGAGGACCTGCGCGCGGTCACGGTCAACGCCGTCAAGAGCGCGTTCCTCCCCTTCGACGAGCGCGTGAGCCTGATCCGGGACGTGGTCCTGCCGGGCTACGAGTCCGCGCTCTGAAGCAGCCCCCTGACATAGGCGGCCTGTCCGGCGTGCTGGAGATCGTCGGACAGGACGCTGACCAGGCGCACGCCGAGCGTGACCGGGGGGTCCCAGTTCTCGTCGACGACGCGTTCCAGGTCCTTGGCGGTCAGCCCGCGCAGGGCGGTCAGGGCCTGCTCGTGCACGGCGTCGTAGTAGCCGGTCAGCAGTTCGCCGTCGTCGACCCGCACCTCGGCGACCTTCGCCGGGGTGTGCCCGTAGCCGGTGTCGTGGCGGTCCAGACGCAGCCCGAAGCGCTTGTGCCAGTCCCGCGCGAGCCACACCTGGTCGAGGCCGAACGCGTCGGCGACGTGGTCGTCCTGCACGCGCGTGAGGTGCCAGACGAGCCAGGCGACGGAGTTGGCGTCCGCCGCGGGACGGGCGTTGAGCAATTCGGACGGCAGGCCGTCGACGACGGCATGGACCTCTTCCCGGATGCGGGCGTGGCCCTCGACGAGGATGTCCTTCGCATGCATACGTCCACCTTGGCGCATCGCCGGCCGTCCCGCGTCCGGAATCCGGCCCGCGTCAGGCGGTGCCCGGCTCCTCCGGCCCGAGCAGGGTGATCAGGGCACGGGCCGCCGGGCTGGTGGCCTGTTCGGGCGGCAGCAGGGCGACGGTCTCGTACTCCGTCTCCGTGGCGCCCTTGAGCGGCAGCGCGGTGAGCGAAGGCCGCTTGTGCCGGAAGTGGCGCGGGACGACGGCGATGCCCAGGTTCTCGTCGACCAGATCGAGCAGGCTGTGCACGTCGTTGACCTCCAGGGCCACCGTGCGCCGGACCCCCGCGGCGGCGAAGGCCGCGTCGGTGGTCCGGCGCGGCCCCCAGTCCGGATGGAAGTCGACGAAGACCTCGCCGTCCAGGTCCCGCGGCGTCAGGACGGCCTGGGCGGACGCGAGGCGGTGGCCCGGGTGGCACAGCACCGTCATCGGCTCGCCGGCCAGGGACACCGAGCGCAGCTGGTCGGTGTCCGCGCGGGTCCGGTAGGCGAACGCCAGGTCGAGCCGGCCGGCCGCGACCTCCTCCGCCAGCGCGCCCGAACCCGTCTGCCGCAGCCGGATCTCCACATCCGGGTGCCGCCGCCGGAACGCGGCCAGCAGCCCGGCCACATGCACCCCGGCGATGCACTGCTCGGTGCCGAGTGAGAGCGTGCCGCGCAGCACGCCCTGCACCGCCGCCACCGCCTCGTGCGCCGCCCGCACCTGCGCCAGGATCCGCTGCGCCTCGCCGAGCAGCGCACGCCCGGCCTCGGTGAGCGTCACCCGGCGCGTGGTGCGCACGAACAGGGAGGTCTGCAACTCACGCTCCAGCGCGCGGATCGACGCCGAGAGCCCCGACTGGGAGACCATCAGGCGCTCCGCCGCCCGGGTGAAGTGCCGGTCCTCGGCGACCGCGACGAAGTGCTGGAGATGACGCAGTTCCATGATTGAGCAGCCTAGTCGTTGAATCCCATCGGATTCTCCTGTTGGACTGCTGCCGCCGGGGCGCGCGAGAGTTGGGGACACTGGTTCCGCCGGAACCGTTCACCTTCGTGCCAACCCCGATGGAGTCGCGTTGTTCACCGCCCACCCCGACCGCTACGCGGACATGCCCTACCGGCGCACCGGACGCAGTGGCCTGAAGCTCCCCGCGCTGTCGCTCGGCCTGTGGCACAACTTCGGCCCGGACCGCCCGGTCGACACCCAGCGCGCGATCCTGCGCCGCGCCTTCGACCTCGGCGTCACCCACTTCGACCTGGCCAACAACTACGGCCCGCCGCCCGGCGCCGCCGAGTCCGCCCTCGGCGACGCGCTCCGGGCCGATTTCGGGCCGTACCGCGACGAGTTGGTCATCTCCACCAAGGCCGGCTACCTGATGTGGCCCGGCCCGTACGGCGAATGGGGCTCCCGCAAGTACCTGCTGTCCTCGCTGGACCAGAGTCTGAAGCGCATGGGCCTCGACTACGTCGACGTCTTCTACTCGCACCGCCCCGACCCGGACACCCCGCTGGAGGAGACCATGGGTGCCCTGCACTCGGCGGTCCAGCAGGGCAAGGCGCTCTACGTCGGCGTCTCCAACTACTCCGCCGACCAGACCCGCGAGGCCGCCCGGATCCTGGGCGAGCTGGGCACCCCGCTGCTGATCCACCAGCCCCGCTATTCGATGCTCGACCGGCGCCCCGAGGAGGAGGGCCTCCTGGACGCCCTGGACGAGCTCCAGGTCGGCTCCATCGCCTACTCCCCGCTGGAGCAGGGCCTGCTCACCGCCCGTTATCTGGACGGCATCCCCGAGGACTCCCGGGCTGCGGGCGACAGCCCGTTCCTCGACTCCGCC
Source organism: Streptomyces sp. NPDC087787 (assembly GCF_044743035.1). Classification (NCBI taxonomy): domain Bacteria; kingdom Bacillati; phylum Actinomycetota; class Actinomycetes; order Kitasatosporales; family Streptomycetaceae; genus Streptomyces; species Streptomyces sp. NPDC087787. Next base: position 71,728 of record NZ_JBIUVQ010000003.1, on the reverse strand, counting down.
GCGGTGACCGGCGAACTGGTGGGCAGGCTGCGCGCGCTGGACGGGATCGCCAAGTCCCGTGGGCAGTCCCTGGCGCAGATGGCGCTGGCCTGGGTGCTGCGCGGCGGACGGGTCACCTCGGCCCTGGTCGGCGCGAGCAGCCCGCGGCAACTGGAGGACAGCGTCGCCGCGACGCGTTCCCTGGATTTCGACGCGGAGGAGCTGGCCCGCATCGACGCGGCCATCGCGCTGTAGCACCGCGTGGCGGGCCCGTGGCCCGAGCCGGCCCCGCGCCCGCACCGGCCCCGGCGGACGCCCGCCGGGGCCGGACCTCCGCCGCGGCGGTGGGTCCTGCTCCGGTGGGACCGCGTCTCAGGCCGCCGCCGGCACCCGGTCGAGGAAGCCGAGGACGGTCCGGATCCTGCCCTCCTCGTCCAGGGTGACCACGTCGGAGCCGGCGACCGGGGCGGTACCCCCGGTCTCGTGGACGAGTTCCCAGGAGAAGCGGGCCGTGTCGTGATGGCCGTCGACGGTGCCGGTGAGCCGGAAGGCGAACCCGGGGAACTGCTCGCGCGCTGCACCGATGACGGCGGCGATCTCCTCGTGGCCGCCGGCCTCGGCCAGGGGGTCGGTGTAGGTGCCGTCGGGGCTCCAGGCGTCGGCCACCGCCTTCGCCCGGGCCTGGGCGTCCGGGGCGTTCCAGGCCTCGAAGTAGCGGGTGACGGCGATCGTGTACCGGTCGGTCTGCGCGGACATGCTGAATCAGCCTCCATCGGGGTCGTAAACGCTGGTCGGAGCCCGGGTCCCGGTGCTCGGCGACCCGATGGGACCACCCTGCCGCGCGGGCGCCGCCGGGGTCGATTACCCCGCGGGTCATGCCCGCGATCACGGATCGTCGCGTTTCGGCCACCTGGCGTGAGGAACATGCCCGGAGACTGGCCGGAAAGTCGTGGTGACAGTGGTTCAGCAGTGAACATACTCGAATTCAGGGGCACTTCACCGCATAAAAGCCGCACGGACCGGGGCCGACCGGGCGGCGAGGCCACGGGGGAGGAGCAGTGCACGACGAATTCCTGTGCCATGTCACCGCGTACGGTGTGTGCGGCGGCCGCCGCATCGGCGTACCGCTCGGCACCTACCGGGCGCCCACCCTGGCCCTGGCCCTGTGGTGGCTGCGCGACCGCGCCTCCTGGATCGCCGAGAGGCTCGACCCCGGCCCCGACACCCCCCATGTCCCGTCCGGCGCGCTGGTCCCGGTGCCGGAGTCCGTGCCCGACGTCCCCGCCATCCTGCGCGCCTGGTGCGCCGACCTGGCCCAACAGGAGATCGTGGCGGACGAGTTGACCGAGGGAAGGCTGGTGCGGATCGCCGCCAGCGACGAGACCACGGAGTACGAGCTGCTCGCCGAGTCGGTGGACGCCCTGCGCATGCACCGCACCCTGCCCGCGCTCGTCATGCCCATGGCCTGACCGTCCGGCGCCGTGACCGGCACGCCGCCAGAGCACCCAGGAAGCCCGTGACCAGACCCCACAGGACGGCGAGGCCCAGCGCACCCCAGAACCGGGGACGCAGCAGCACCTCTCCGGAGAGGCCGCCGCCCACGTCTCCGATGCCGAGGAGCGACAGACCGTAGTGCGCGGAGATCCGGCCGACGGCACAGACCGCCAGGACCGTCAGCAGCAGGGCGACGGCCATGCGGACGGCGTGCCGCCAGGCCGGCGTCCCGGCCGGGGAACGCGCCGCCATCAGGAACGCGGCGCCCAGCAGCAGCACCGCGTCCACGACCACCAGCCACCACACCCGGCCGTCGTGCCCGGCGAGCGTGCCGATGTTGAGCGTGGAGACGTCCGGCGTGCGCAGCACCTCGTCGAGCAGACGCGGCATCGGCAGCCCGAACGGGCCGTCCACCCGGCCGTTCCAGGTGGCTCCGAGGCCGATGGTGAACACCGGCCAGACCACGTTGGGAAGCCCGAGCAGGATCACGGCCACGTGCTCCGCCGGGCGCCCGCGGGTGGCCGCCGTCACGAGCGCGACGACGAGGCCCACGACCACGTACGCGAGCAGCAGGACCACCATGGCGTACGCCGCCGGACGCACCGGCTCCCGCCATCGCAGCAGCCGCGCGGGCAACGGCGCCCCGGGCGCCACCAGGAGGGCCAGCACCAGTACGCCCGCCAGCCACAGCAGCCCGAAGAGCACGGTGAGCGGCACCCGCGCGGCGAAGCCGACCTCCGGCGCGGCGCCGAACAGCCCGCCGATGGCGCCGAGCATCCCGTTGCCGAGGTCGACGGCGAAGGTCTGCCGGGCGACCAGCGCGAGACCGATCAGCACGAGCAGCCACAGGGCGGCGATCCGGGCGGCCCACCCGGCCAGTTCGCGCGCCCCGGCCACCGCGCGGTGCCGCAGCGGCCGCAGAAAGCACGCGGCCACGACGAGTGTGCCGACCAGCGTGACCGACAGCGGCATCACCGTGATGCCCGCGTGCGTCCGGGCGAGGGGGCCGGCGTCGCCGGACAGGTCGACGCTGCCGCCGACGGCCGTCACCACGGTCGCGGCGACCACCCGGGGAAAGGCGTTGCCGGGAAGACGCGCCGCACCGGCCGCCCACAGCCCGAGTGCGGCCATCACGCCCATGGCCGCCACCCCGGCCAGTACTGTGGCCAGGGCCTGCGCCCAGCCATGCCGGGCCGTCGGCGGTGCCGGGGGACTCGGCGGGACCGGGAGGCTCGGCGGGACCGGAGGGCTCGCGGGGCTCACACCGCCACGCTATGCAGGGCTGCGGCGCCGCGCCTGCCGGAGGGTCCGTCCGCGTCCGACGGGTGGGACTGCCGGGCGCGGCTCGGGGTAACAGCACAGGTGCAGCAGTGTCCGGCCTGGCCGGCTTCCGAGAGAGACACGCATGACCGACCATCTGGACGGGGCAGTGATAACGACTGGTTTCGACGTTCCCGTGGAACCGCTCCGGCGGGCGACGCACTACACCGGCGAACCGGGTTGCATCGCCGAGGCGCGGTCCTTCGCCGCGCACTTCCTGGACCAGCTCAGGACCGAGTGGTGCGCCGAGATCGGCCGCCGCTGCGGTGACGCGCTCCTGCTGGTGGTCAGCGAACTGGTCACCAACGCCGACCGGCACAGCGACGGACCGTACATCCTGGAGCTGGAGGGCACGGACAGCACGGTGAACGTGTGCGTGTACGACAGCAGCGCCGTACTGCCCCGGCGCTTCCCCCGGGATCCGCGGCGGGTGGGCCGGCACGGCCTGGAGATCGTGCACGCGCTGGCGCGCGAGGTGACCGTGGAACGCGTCCCGGTGGGCAAGCGCGTCCGCGCGCTGGTCGAACTCGGCAGCGAGTGACCAGCGCGCGGACGGAGTGACCCGCTGAGCCGGCGCGGGCGCGCCGACGAGCCCCAGGGCCTCTCGCTCGGACAGACCCCAGGCTCGTTCGGACAGACCCTAGGCGCAGCCCAGTTCGCCGAGCATGCCCTGGCGTAGCTGGGTGATGATCCGCTTGATCAGCCGGGAGACGTGCATCTGCGAGCAGCCGAGCCGTTCACCGATCTCCGCCTGGGTGGCCTCCTCCACGAACCGCAGATGGATGATCTGCCGGTCGCGTTCACTGAGCCCGGCCACCAGCGGCGCGAGGGCGTGGAAGTCCTCGACGAGCCTGATCCCGTCCTCCTCCACGCCGATGAAGTCGGCGAGCACCGCCTCGCCGTCCTCCGCTCCCTCACCGGTGAGGGCGGCGTCCAGCGACGCGGAGTTGTAGCCGTTGGAGGCGATCTGGGCCTCCACCACCTGGTCCTCGGAGATGTTCATGAGCGTGGCGAGTTCGGCCAGGGTCGGGTCCCGGTCCAGGCGGCTGGACAGCTCCTCGCGCGCCCGGGCCAGTTCGACCCGCAGCTCCTGGAGCCGCCGCGGCACGTGCACCGCCCAGGTGGTGTCCCGGAAGAACCGCTTGATCTCGCCCACGATGTAGGGCAGGGCGAACGAGGTGAACTCCACCTCGCGCGCCAGCTCGAACCGGTCGATCGCCTTGATCAGGCCGATCATCCCGGTCTGGACGATGTCCTCCATGTCGTCGCCGCGGTTGCGGAACCGCCCGGCCGCGAACCGCACCAGCGACATGTTCATCTCGATGAGCGTGTTGCGGGCGTACTGGTACTCGTGCGTGCCCTCGTCGAGTTCGGTCAGACGCCGGAAGAAGTGGCGGGACAGCTCGCGCGCGTCACGCGGAGCGACCGACCGCGGGTCCTCCACCCCCGGCAGCGCCCCGTCACCCGTTTCGGCCTTCCGGGTCTTCCCGACCGCTGCCCCGGACCGGATCACGGTGGTGTCCATCGCCTCTCCCACGTAAGTCACGGTTCGCCCTCTGCCTCGTCGGCCTGCGTACTTCTGCTCCGGCGCTCCGGCACCGAGCGGTTGTGCGACCCCCGGGTACCCGGGGCGCCGGGATGTATGCCCGCCGCCGTCCCCCGGGGGTCCCGCTCCGCTCCTTGCCTGCCCGGCCGTTGGAGCTGCGGATACCCGCAGTCACCGAGGGCATGCCCTTCGTGCGTTGGGGCGGCGCGAATTCGACGGTGCGGGGAGGGCGGACGCGGCTGAGGGGCGGGAGGACCGGCCGCGGATTCACCCAGGGCGCAACCGCCCTCCCTTCCGCCCGAGTCCGGGGCTCCCAGGGTCTTTCGTTTGGATCAGGCCGGATCAGGGAGCGAGGCACGGCACCAGGGCCCGCGAGCCCGGCATGGTCCGAACGAGAGGCCCTAGGGTGGGGGAATGAGCGAACGAGCGCCGAACCGAGCCCCCGTCATCCCCCTGCGCCCGTCGGCCGCGCGCCCGGCGCCGTCCCGCCCGCCACGCGAACGTCCCGCCCAGAGCCGCACCCCGGCGGCCGCGCCCAGAGAACCTCTCTGGCGCGATCTCGTCGGCGACGTCCTGCGTCGTGAACGGCAGGCGCAGGAGCGCACGCTCCAGGACGTCGCCGACGCGGCCCGGATCTCGATGCCGTATCTGTCCGAGGTCGAACGCGGCCGCAAGGAGGCCTCCTCGGAGATCCTCGCGGCCGCGGCGCAGGCGCTCGGCATCGGCCTCGGCGACCTGCTCTCCCTCGTCCAGGACGAACTGGCGCGCACCGCGGCGCGCGGCGCCGTACGCGGCCGCGGCACCTCCATCCCCCGCCACGGCGGACTGTGCCTGGCCGCCTGACATCCGCACCGGGCCGGCGCCTCGGAGCCGTGAGAGGCACCGGCCCGCGTGCGTCAGACCTGTGCGAGGCGCCGGCTCAGCACCTCGTCGGCCAGCCCGTACGCCACCGCCTTTTCGGCGGTGAACACCTTGTCGCGGTCCATGTCCGCGCGCAGTGTCGCCGGGTCGTGGCCGGTGTGCCGGGACAGCACCTCCTCGACCTGGGAGCGGATCCGGCTCATCTCCCTGGCCTGGAGCGCCAGATCGGAGACCGTGCCCTGCCGCCCGCCGGAGGCCGGCTGCCCCAGCAGCACCCGGGCGTGCTCCAGCACGAACCGCCGCCCCGGGTCGCCGCCCGCCAGCAGCACCGCCGCCGTCGAGGCCGCCTGCCCCACGCAGAACGTGGAGATCGGCGCCTGTACGAACGTCATCGTGTCGTAGATGGCCATCAGCGAAGTGAACGAGCCACCGGGCGAGTTGAGGTAGATCGCGATCTCCTGGTCCGGGGCCGCCGACTCCAGGTGGAGCAGCTGGGCGATGACGACGCCCGCGACCCCGTCGTCGATCTCGGTGCCGAGGAAGACGATGCGTTCGTTCAGCAACCTGCTGAACACGTCGTAGGACCGCTCACCCTGCGCGGTGCGCTCGATGACGTACGGAACCGTGTACGACCCCATGTCAGAGCCCCATCCGCCGGCGCGAGTCGGCCGGGCGGATGCCGGCGACCGACTCCACCACCCGGTCCACCATCCCGTACTCCCTGGCCTGTTCGGCGGTGAACCAGCGGTCCCGGTCGCCGTCCCGCCGGATCGTCTCCTCGCTCTGCCCGGTGTGCTCGGCGGTGAGCCGCTCGATGGTGCGCTTGGTGTGCTCCAGGTTCTCCGCCTGGATCTCGATGTCCGCGGTGGTGCCGCCGATGCCCGCCGACGGCTGGTGCATCATGATCCGCGCGTTCGGCAGCGCGAACCGCTTGCCCCGCGTGCCCACCGCGAGCAGGAACTGGCCCATGCTCGCGGCGAATCCCATCGCCAGCGTCGACACGTCGTTCGGGATGAGCCGCATCGTGTCGTAGATGGCGAGCCCCGCGGTGACGGATCCGCCGGGGCTGTTGATGTACAGGGCGATGTCGGTGCGCGGGTCCTCCGCCGACAACAGCAGCAGTTGGGCGCACACCCGGTTGGCCGACACCTCGTCGACCTGGGTGCCCAGGAACACGATCCGCTGGGCGAGCAGCCCGGCCGCGAGATGGTCGTCGAACCGGCTGGGCGTGGTGTCGTGCTCCTCGGCGCGCGGCGCGAGCGCGCCGGACGGGAGCAGTGCGGTCGGTGGCGTCATCGGGTCTCCTTGTCGTGGCACGGAAGCCGTCGACCCCACTGTCGGCCCGGTGCCACCGCCGCGTACGGATTCTCTGCCCGTGGCAGATTCGCCACGGGCGGAGCGGCCCGGTCAGCCCTTCTCGCGGAGCTGCCGGAAGAACGCCCGTACGTCCGTGACCAGCAGGTCCGGCTCCTCCATCGCCGCGAAGTGGCCGCCGTGGTCGAACTGCGTCCAGCGCACGATGTTCTCGGTGCGCTCCGCCCTGTGCCGCAGCGGGAGTTGCAGCTCGGCGGGGAAGACGGCGAGCGCGGTCGGGGCGGTCGACGGATCGGCGGGCGCGGCGGCCCGGCCGGAGGCGTGCGCCCGCTCGTAGTAGATGCGCGCGGACGAACCGGCCGTCCCGGTCAGCCAGTACAGCATCACGTCGGTGAGCATCCGGTCCCGGTCGACGGCCTCCTCGGGCAGGTCGTCGCAGTCCGTCCATTCACGGAATTTCTCGACGATCCAGGCGAGCTGGCCGACCGGCGAGTCGGTGAGCGCGTACGCCAGGGTCTGCGGGCGGCTGGCGTTCAGTGCCGCGTAGCCCGCGCCCTCCCGCTGCCAGGCGTCCCAGCGCCGCCACGACGTGAGCGTCCGCTCCCGCTCCTCGGCGTCGAGCCCGGCCAGCTCCTCCCCGGTCGGTTCGGTGGTCTGCTGCGCGCCCGGCAGCAGATTCAGGTGGACGCCGATCACCCGGCCGGGGTGGGCGCGGCCCAGCTCGCGGGAGATCGCCGCGCCCCAGTCGCCGCCCTGCGCGCCGAACCGCTCGTAGCCGAGCCGCCGCATCAGTTCGGCCCACGCGTCGGCGACCCGTCCCGCCTCCCAGCCGCGTTCGGTGGTGGGCCCGGACAGCCCGAAGCCCGGGATGGTCGGCAGGACGAGGTGGAAGGCGTCGGCCGGGTCGCCGCCGTGGGCGGCCGGGTCGGTGAGCGGGCCCACGATGTCCAGGAACTCGACGATCGAGCCCGGCCAGCCGTGCGTGACGACCAGCGCGGTGGCGTCCGGCTCCGGCGAGCGGACGTGGGCGAAGTGCACATTCGCCCCGTCGATCGTGGTCGTGAACTGCGGCCACTGGTTCAGCCGCGCCTCGGCCGCCCGCCAGTCGTAATCGTGCCGCCAGTACCGCACGAGCTCGCGCAGGTAGCCGACGGGGACGCCGTGGTCCCAGCCCGAGCCGGGCAGCTCGTCCGGCCAGCGGGTGCGGTCGAGGCGGTCGTACAGATCGTCCAGGTCGCTCTGCGGGACGCTGAGCCGGAAGGGCCGGATGCCGTCGGCGGGCGGTGACGTCGTCATGCCCGCGATGCTAATTCCGAGCCGGTGCGCGGCTCCGGGAATTTTTGCCGGAGCACCGATGAGTTTCGCGGCGCGGGCCGGTCGATACGGACGAGCGCGTCCCACACCCCAGGAGGAACCCGTGGCCACCGAAGGATTCACCACCTGTCTCTGGTTCGACGGCCAGGCCGAGGAGGCGGCCCACTACTACGTCTCGGTCTTCAAGAACTCCGGCATCGGGCGGATCGGCCGCTACACCGAGGCCGGACCCGGCCCGGCCGGATCCGTGATCGCGGTCGACTTCGTGGCGAACGGCCAGAAGTTCGTCGCGCTGAACGGCGGTCCGCAGTTCACGTTCAACGAGTCGATCTCCTTCCAGATCCACTGCGAGAACCAGGACGAGATCGACCACTACTGGACCAGGCTCACCGAGAACGGCGGCGAGCCGGGCCCCTGCGGCTGGCTCAAGGACAGGTACGGCGTCTCCTGGCAGGTGGTCCCGGAGCGGCTCATCGACATGATCGGCGACCCCGACGCCGAGAAGGCGGCCCGCACCACGCGGGCGATGCTCGCCATGGGCAAGCTCGACATCGCCGCCCTGGAAAGGGCGTACGCGGGCGAGTGACGGCGGGCGACGGGGCCGGTCCACCCGTCCGGGGGAGTGGACCGGCCCCACTGTTTTGGTGCCGGGGCGAAGGAGCGCGCTCCGGTCAGGGCAGGTCGTTCACCAGCACCGCGGCCCCGTCGAAGCGGCCTGCCTTGAGGTCCTCCAGCGCCTGCGGGGCCCGCGAGAGCGGATAGGCGTGCGTGGTGGCGCGCACCCCGTGCCGGGCGGCCAGGGCGAGGAAGTCCCGGCCGTCGTCGCGTGTGTTCGAGGTGACGCTGCGCAGTTCCTTCTCGTAGAACAGCTCGCGCTCGTAGCGAAGCGGCGGTGTGTCGCTCAGGTGGATGCCGGCCACGGACAGCACGCCGCCGCGGTCGAGGGCCCGCAGCGCCACGGGGACCAGGTCGCCCACGGGGGCGAACAGGATCGCGCTGTCCAGCGGCTCGGGCGGGGCCGCGTACGCGTCCTGGACCGAGGCCGCGCCCAGCTCCAGCGCGAGTCGCCGCGCGGCTTCCCCGCGGGTCATGACGTGCACCCTGGCGCCCTCCGCGAGTGCCACCTGCGCGCACAGATGGGCGCTGCCGCCGAATCCGTACAGGCCGAGGCGTCCGCCGGGCGGCAGCGCGGCCCGGCGCAGCGCCCGGAAGCCGATGATCCCCGCGCACAGCAGCGGCGCGAGCGCCACGTCGTCGACCTCGCCGGGCAGCCGGTAGGCGAACGCGGCCGGGACGGTCGTGTACTCGGCGTAACCGCCGTCGGCGTCCCAGCCGGTGTACCGGGAGGCCGGGCACAGGTTCTCCGCGCCGCGCAGACAGTACGCGCAGGTGCCGTCGGTGCTCCGCAGCCAGGCCACGCCCACCCGGTCGCCGGGCGCGAAGCCGTTCACCGCCCGCCCCCGGCCCGCCACCACGCCCACGACCTCGTGACCGGGCGTGACCCCGGTCCGGTGCACCGGCAGATCGCCCTCGGTGACGTGCAGATCGGTGCGGCACACCCCGCACGCGCGTACGTGGACCAGCAGCTCGTCGTCCCCCGGCTCGGGGACCGGTTTCACCGTCAGCCGCAGCGGCCCCTCCTCCACGGGCCGGGGGCCGGTCACCGTCCACGCCCGCATCGTGCCGTCCGTCATCTCGCGTCCCGTCCGCCGTGGCCGCCCGGTTCCTCGCCGTCCGTCCCAGTGTGGAACAGGCGGGCCGACTCGGCGCGCGACCGCACCGGGGAGTCACTGGCGTGAGGACCGGACGAGTCACCGAACGGGAGAGGGTGGCGGCCATGGCGGTACGACCCGAGGGAACCGTTCCGCGACCCGGCGGGGCGGTGTGCTGCGGTTCGGCCCGCACGACAGCCCCTTCGGCCGGCTCGCGGCGCTCACCGATCCGCAGGGTGCGAACTTCTCGGTGATCGACGTCACCACGACCCGGAGGGGGAGGCCGCAGGCCGCGGACGTGTCCTGGGACGTGTCCTGGACGACGGTCCGGAGGATGCGTCCGGCCGTGGCATGATCGAGCCCATGCGTGAACGTGTGGTGGCCGCCTGCGACGGGGCGTCGAAGGGAAATCCGGGTCCGGCGGGCTGGGCGTGGGTCGTCTCGGACGACGCCGTCAGCCCGGTCCGCTGGGAGGCGGGAGCGCTCGGTACCGCCACCAACAACATCGCCGAACTCACCGCGCTGGAGCGGCTGTTGACTGCGACCGACCCGGACGTGCCGCTCGAGGTGCGGATGGACTCGCAGTACGCGATGAAGGCCGTGACCACCTGGCTGCCCGGCTGGAAGCGCAACGGCTGGAAGACGGCCGCGGGCAAGCCGGTCGCCAACCAGGAGCTGGTCGTGCGGATCGACGAGCTGCTGCAGGGCCGCTCGGTCGACTTCCGTTACGTGCCCGCCCACCAGGTCGACGGCGACCCGCTCAACGACTTCGCGGACCGGGCGGCCAGCCAGGCGGCGAGCGCGCAGCAGTCCGCGGGCAGCGCCCTCGGCTCGCCGGAGCCGCCGCCCTCCGCGCCCGTGTCCGCCGCCCCGCGCCGCCGCACGAACGGGACCAAGGCGGCACGGCCGCGCTCCGGCGGCTCGTCGTCCCGCACGATCAAGGCGAAGTTCCCCGGCCGCTGCGTGTGCGGCCGCCCGTACGCGGCCGGCGAGTCCATCGCCCGCAACGACCAGGGCTGGGGCCACCCGGAGTGCCGCGCGGCGGCCGCCGGGTAGCCGCGACGGCCGCGTACGGGGCACCGGTCCCGGAGCGGCCCGCTCCGCGCGGGTGGACGCCTGATGACAGACTGTCGTCATGGACGAACGTGAATTCGGCAGGTCGCACCAGCACGCGTCGGTCGTCGGGCTCGGCACCTGGCAACTGGGCGCCGACTGGGGCGACGTGGACGACAAGGAAGCCCTCTCCGTCCTGGAGGCGGCCGCCGAGTCGGGGGTGACCTTCCTCGACACCGCCGATGTCTACGGCGACGGGCGCAGCGAGTCGGCCATCGCCACCTTCCTCGGCAGCCGGCCGGACCACCACGCGCTGGTCGCCACCAAGATGGGCCGGCGCGTCGAGCAGATCCCGGAGAACTACGTCCTGGACAACTTCCGCGCCTGGAACGACCGTTCCCGGCGCAACCTGGGCATCGACCGCATCGACCTGGTGCAGCTGCACTGCCCGCCCACCTCCGTGTACTCCAGTGACGCGGTGTTCGACGCGCTGGACACCCTGGTGGAGGAGGAGCGGATCGCCGCCTACGGCGTCAGCGTGGAGACCTGCGCCGAGGCGCTGACGGCGATCGCCCGGCCGAACGTGGCCAGTGTGCAGATCATCCTCAACCCGTTCCGCATGAAGCCGCTGCGCGAGGTGCTGCCCGCGGCGCGGGAGGCGGGCGTCGGCATCATCGCCCGGGTCCCGCTCGCCTCCGGGCTGCTGTCGGGCAAGTACACCAAGGACACCGTCTTCGCCGCCGACGACCACCGCACCTACAACCGGCACGGCGAGGCCTTCGACCAGGGCGAGACCTTCTCCGGCGTCGACTTCGCGACGGGCGTGGAGGCCGCGGCCGAGTTCGCCGCGCTCGCCCCCGAGGGCTGGACCCCGGCCCAGCTCGCGCTGCGCTGGATCATCCAGCAGCCCGGCGTCACCACGGTCATCCCGGGCGCCCGCTCGCCGGAGCAGGCCCGCGCCAACGCTGCCGCCGCGAAGCTGCCCCCGCTGGGCGAGGAGACCCTCGCGGCCATCCGGGACCTCTACGAGCGGCGGATCAAGGACCAGGTGGAGGCCCGCTGGTAGCGGCGGGCCGGGGCGGCCGCGGGAATCCGCGGGACACAGGCGCCGGCCCGGCACTCGGGCCGGCCCCGGCCGCCGGGAGCCGGAGCGGACCCGGCGTCGCGGCATCATCGGTGCGGCGGCGACGGCGGCCTCGCTCAGCTTCCGGTGAGCACCTGCGCGAGGAAGTCGTCGACACCGGCGTCCTCCTCGCCGGGCGTCACCAAGGCATAGGTCTCCCGCAGGAACGCCCCGACGGCGGCCGCCCACACGAACACCGTCGCGTGCTGCCGCCCTCCGTCGGCGTGGGCGTCGCCGAGGAACTCCATGCACAGTTCCTCCGACAGGCCGTCGGAGACGGGGCGGAAGCGGACGTCGCCGACGCCGACCGGCTCTCTCAGCCCCTCGTCGAGCATGCCCCGGTCCACCCTCCACCGGGCCAGCACCCGTCCGTCGTGCGTGAAGACGATCGTGACGGCGAACGGGTCGTCGGCGTCGTAGTCCAGGTGCGCCAGCACGGGGAAGCGTTCCATTCCGTGCGCCTGCAACTGCACCACCAGACTCTTGCGCACCATGGCGTTCACGAATTCGGCCCTCCGAGGACGACTGCGGGACGTAGACCCCTCTGGTACCCCTGATACGCGTGAGATGCCCGGCTGTTCGAAGTAATCTCCCGATGCCGCGACGGCGGGACCGGCGGTGCTGGTCAGCGCAGTTGGAACCGGTCCGCCCAGGACATGACGTCGGCGACCGCCGCGTTGCCCCCGCACACCACCAGGCCGAGCCGGACGCCCGGGCCCATCAGCTCCCTCACCCGCCAGGCGGCAGGCAGCAGGGAGCCCGCGGCGGGCTCGGCCCAGACCTTGGCGTGCTCAGCGAGGTCGAGGCTGCCTCGCACGGCCTCCCGGTCGGGCACCACGAGCACCTCGTGCACGAGGGCGCGGACATGGTCGTACGTCAGCCTCGAGACCGTCGGGGCGCTCAGCGTCGTCACGATCGAGGAGAGGGCGACCGGGACCGGGCCGCCGGACGCCAGCGCCTCGGACATGGCCTCGGCTCCCTCGGTCTCCACGCCCCAGATCCGCACCCCGGGCCGCAGCGCGTGCAGTGCCGCTGCGACGCCCGCGATCAGCCCGCCGCCCCCGATGCTGACGAGCACGTCGGTCAGCTCCCCGGCGTCGGCGGCCAGCTCAAGGCCGACGGTGCCCTGCCCGGCGACCACCACCTCGTCGTCGAAGGGATGGACCAGGGTGAGCCCCTCGTCCCGCAGCCGCGCGGCCGTCGCGAACGCCTCGTCCATGCCGTCGGTCAGCCGCACCGACGCCCCGGCCGCCTCGGCGATGGCGACGGACCGGGCGGGCGCCGAGCGCGGCATGACGACGGTGGCCTTCACGTGCAGCGCGGCGGCCATCACGGCGAGCGCGATCCCGTGGTTGCCACCGCTGACCGCGACCACGCCCGCGGCCCGCTCCGCCTCGTCGAGCGACAGCAGCCGCGCCGTGGCGCCGCGCGCCTTGAAGGAGCCCGTGCGCTGCAACAGCTCCAGCTTCGCGGTCACCGGGGCGCCGAGCAGCGCGGACAGGCCGGGGCTCGGCATGGTCGGGGTGCGCACGACGTGTCCGGCGATCCGCTCGGCGGCGGTTTCGATCTCCGAGATGCCGATCAAGGCAGTCCACCTTTCCGGCGCGGCTGGTGATCCGCGCCGACCCGACCCTCACCTGCCGGGGTCACGCAGGTCAACAGGTCCGCCGCATCCACCCCCTGGGACGGCCTGCTCTCCCTCAGTGCTGCTGGGGCCGGTGCGGCGTCGCCTCGCTCGGCCGGACGACGACGTGGCCCTCGCCCTCCAGCATGAGCTGCACCGCCTCGCCGGACCCGCCGCGCAGCATCGATCCGAACGACTGCGAGCGGTGCAGCGACGTCCTCAGGCGGGCGGTCCAGCCGACGATTGCGTCCGTGTCGACGTAGACGGGCTGCCGCGGCGTGACCGGTATGACCAGCGGGCTGCCCTCGCACGCCAGGCCCAGCAGGCCCTGCCCGGTGAACACGCTGTTGAACAGCCCGCCGCCCGCGATGCCCGAACCCTTCACCGTCCTGATCTCGTACGACAGGGTCGCGTCGAAGCACAGCACGTTGCGGCCGTTGACGGTGAACTCGTCACCCGGGTCGACCTCGACGACGAAGCAGTTCAGGGCCTCCTGCGCGAACCAGGCCTCGCCCTGCCCGCGTACGGTCATCAGCGGCAGCCCCTCCCCGGTGACCGCGCGCTTGAGCATGCCGCCGACGCCCTGGCTCCTGCGCTCGAACCGCAGGTCGCCGCGGTACGCGACCATCGAGCCCTGGCGGGCGAACATCTCGCCGTCCACTGTGTACTTGACGCACTTGGAGTTCTCGACGGTCATGCCGGGCGCGGTCGCGGGGCCCACCACGTACTCACTGGAAAACAGGTCACCCTTCATGCGGGCATCCTGGCCCGGAGGCAGCCGTTCCGCCTAGTGCTGTGGCCGGGAAGGTTCGCCGGGAAGCTCGCGGCGTCCGGTGCGGGCGTCGCGAGCCGGTGAACCTATCCGGTCGCAGTACTGGATCACTGCGCGAGGTCGTTCTCCATCGCCGTGCCCGGCAGGTGGGCGGCGCCGCGCGCCTTCGTCTGCTTGCCGCAGAACGCCGACTCCAGGGTGCGCAGCATCGTCAGCTGCACGGCGCCGTTGTTGGAGGTGTTGGCGAGCGCGGCCAGGCTGCGCCTGCCGTCCTTGCTGGTGAACGCGTAGGTGTAGTAGCCCTGTACGGCGCCGGTGTGCCCGTACACCGACACCCCGCACGACAGGTCCCGGCGGCGCAGCCCGAGCCCGTACGCCTGGCCGGTGCCCGCGGGGATCCACCGCTGCATCTGGTCCAACTGGGCGGGCGGAAGCAGCCGTCCGCCCAGCAGCGCCGAGAAGAACGTGTTGAGGTCGCGGGTGCTGGAGATGAGCGCGCCCGCGCTCTGCGCCCAGGACATCGTCTGCTCGGTGGCGTCCACCGGGGGTGACGCGGCCTCGTCGGGGGTGAGGTAGCCGCGCGCGTACCGGCCGGGGATCGTCGTGGCGGGGTGGACGTAGAAGGTGTCGCTCAGCTTCAGCGGCTTGATGACGCGGTTCTCGTACGCGGCGCGCACCGGATGGCCGGTCAGCTTCTCGATGAGCAGGCCGACGACCACGAAGTTCGTGTTGGAGTAGGCGTAGACGGCGCCGGGCGCCTGGGTGGGCGGGTGCTTCAGGGACAGGGCGAGCAGTTGACGGTACGTGAAGACCTTGGTGCGGACGGCCTCGAAGCCTGGCACGGTGCCGGCGAACAACTCTTTCGTGTAGTCGTACAGACCGCTGCGGTGGCTGAGCACGTGCCGCACCGTGATCCGGTCGTCCGGCAGTAGTCCCGGCAGGTAGCGGTTGACCGGGTCGTCGAGTCTCACCCGGCCCTCGGCGGCCAGTTGCAGCAGTACGACCGCGGAGAAGGTCTTGGTGACGCTGCCGATGCGGAACCGGTCGGCCGTGCTGATCCAGTCCCCGGTCCCGCGGTCGGCGACGCCCTCCGTGGCCTTGTACACCGTCGCGTGGTCGTCGTAGGAGGCCCGGTGGTCGTCGATCCGCGCCATCGCGCCCGGCGCGCCCTGCTTCAGCGCCGTGCGCAGGAGGGTGCCGAGTGCCGCCGTGTCCGGGGCGGGCGGCGCGTCCGGCGCCGCAGTGCCGGTCCGGTGGTGCACCGCGTGCGCAGGACCTGCCAGCAGGGCCGGCACGAGCACTCCGAGTACCGCACCGCTGCACACCGTTCGTGAGGCCATCCGATTCCTCTTCCGTCTCCGTCCGCGCGGCGAACCGTGCGAGTCCGGCCGCATCCGGGCAGAGCAACCCTCTCCCATCCGGTCACGTCTCCCCGGCCGACACACAGTCGCCCGCCCGCCGATCACTGAGTGGGGTGGATGGGGAATGCGCCGTCAGCCATGGGGGCCGGCCTCGCCCATCGGGACCGTCAGGGCACAGCGGATGCCCCGCCTTCCGGCGGGGCATCGGGGCATGCGGCAGGGAGTGTGGCTCAGCGCAGTGTGTCCGCCCAGTCCGCTGGGACGCGGCCCGCCGGGCCGGGGGTCGGCTGGTCCTTCGGGTGGCTCTCGGGCGGGGCGAGTTGGGGGCCGGATTCGTAGAGCTCGCTCGTGTCGTAGTTCCAGAACCAGCCCTCGCCCGGCTCGTAGCTGCGGATCACCGGGTGTCCGGTGGCCCGGTTGTGGGCGGTGGCGTGCTTGCCGGGGGAGTCGTCGCAGCAGCCGATGTGGCCGCAGCGGGCGCAGCGCCGCAGATGGAACCACCAGCCGCCGGCCGCGTCGCACTCGGCGCAGCCGGTGCCGCTGGGCGGCACACGGGGGTCGATACCGGTGTCACGGGTCATGTCGGCTCCTCGGAGGTCGGGCGTGCCCCGGCGGTGGACGGCCCTCCGGCCGCCGCCGGCCCGTCGCCGTCCGCGGCGTTCAGCGGCAGCAGCACCTTGAACCGGGTGTCGCCGGGCACCGACTTCACGCAGATGGCGCCGTGGTGCTTGTTGACGACGATCCGCCAGGAGATGTCGAGGCCGAGGCCGGTGCCCCGGCCGACCGGCTTGGTGGTGAAGAACGGGTCGAAGATGCGGTCCCGGATCTCCGGCGGCACCCCGGGGCCGGTGTCCCGGAACTCGACCAGCAGCCGGTCGTCGTGGAGCGCGGTCCGCACGGTCAGCGTGCCCTCGCCGCCCGCGCCGTCCATGGCGCACACCGCGTTGTCGATCAGATTGGTCCATACCTGGTTGAGTTCGGCCGGATAGGCGGGGATCCGCGGCAGCGTACGGTCGTACTCCCTGACGACCTCGATCCGCGGCCCGATCTTGCCGGACAGCATCAGCAGGGTGCTGTCGAGGAGTTCGTGCACATCGGCGACCTGGTACGGGGCGCGGTCCAGCTGGGAGTACTGCTTGGCGGCGTCCACGAGCCGGGAGACCCGGGTGGTGGAGTCCGCGATCTCGTCCATCAGCAGTTCCGTCTCCACCGTGTAGTTGAGCCACCCCACCGCGCCCGGCAGGATCTCCTCGTCGACGGCCGCCGCGACCTGGTCCAGCCAGTCGGCGTCGAGCCCCGCCTGCACGAAGGTGGGGGCCAGTTGCGGGCCCTGGTCGATGCCGTGGTCATCCAGCCAGTCGGTGAGCTCGTCCTCGCGGTCGGCGGCCTGGAGCGGACTGAGGTCCGGGGCCTTGGCGACCCGTTCGGCCGTCCGCTCCTGGATCTCGATGAGGTTGGTCAACTGGTCCCGGGAGAAGGGCCCTTCAGCGATCACGGCGAGCTTGCGCCGCATCTTGGCCACCCGTTCCCGCAGCGTCGCGGTGGCCCGTACGGCCGCCGCCGCGGGATTGTTCAGCTCATGGGTCAGCCCGGCGGACAGCGAGCCGAGTGCCAGCAGCCGCTCCCGCTGCCCGACGGCCGCCTGGGTGCTCTTCGACCCGAAGAACAGCCCCTCCAGCAGGTGCACCGCCATCGGGAACCATTCCCGCATGATGTCCGCGAACGCGTCGGCGGGCAGCACGAAGAACCGGGTCGGCTCCGTGACCCGCATCGAGTTGATGTAGACCTGCCGCAGCCGGTCCCCGAGATACGCCTGCATGGCGCCCGAGTACACCCCGCGCTGCGAGGTCCGGCTGACCTCCACGTCGTCGCCGCCGACCCGGCGCGAGAGCACCACCGTCCCCTCGATCATCACGTAGAAGGAGGTGGCCGGCTCGCCCTCGGTGTACACCGGGCCGGGCTCGAACCTCTCCACCCGCCCCTCGGCGCACAGCCGGCCCAGCTGCTCGGGACGCAGCTTCTCGAACAGGAACAGCGAGCCGATCTCACCGGCGCTGCACGGCATCGGCCGCCCGCTCACGACTGCTCCAGGTAACGGTGGACGAGCAACACGGCCATGGCTCCCTCTCCGACGGCGGACGCGACCCGTTTGGCGGACTCCGCCCGCGCGTCACCGGCGACGAACACGCCGGGCACGTTGGTCTCCAGGTGGTACGGCGGCCGGTCCAGCTCCCACCCCGGGGGCGGCCGCCCGTCGGCGGTGAGGTCGGGTCCGGACAGGATGAACCCGCGCCCGTCCCGCAGCACCGTGCCGTCCAGCCAGTCGGTCCGCGGCGCCGCCCCGATGAACACGAACATCCACTGCGCGTCGACGAGTTCGCTCTCCCCGGTGACGGTGTCGCGCAGGGCCAGCTTCTCCAGGTGGCCCGAGCCGTGCGCGGCGTCCACGACGGTGCCCGTGCGGACCGTGATGTTGGGGGCCTCGTCGATCTGCTGGATCAGGTAGTACGACATCGACGCCGCCAGCGACGCCCCGCGCACCAGCAGGGTCACCGACTTCGCGCCCCGGGCCAGGTACATCGCCGCCTGCCCCGCGGAGTTGGCGCCGCCGACGATGTAGACGTCCTGCCCCTGGCAGGAGGGCGCCTCGGTCAGTGCCGAACCGTAGAACACCCCGCATCCGGTCAGCTCCTCCACTCCGGCCGCCGGGAGCTGCCGGTAGGACACGCCGGTCGCCAGGATCACGCTGTGCGCGGAGACCGCCGAACCGTCGGAGAACCGCACGCTCCGCGCCGCCCCGCAGATCTCCAGGCCGGTCACCTCGCGCGCGGTCAGGATCTCCGCGCCGAACCGCGTCGCCTGCCGCCGGGCCCGGTCGGTGAGCTGGGCGCCGGAGACGCCGTCCGGGAAGCCGAGGTAGTTCTCGATCCGGGAACTCTGCCCCGCCTGGCCGCCGGTCGCCGAACGTTCCACGAGCACCGTCCGCAGTCCCTCGGAGGCCCCGTAGACGGCCGCGCCGAGCCCGGCCGGGCCGCCGCCGACCACCACCAGGTCGTAGAACTCGGCCGCCGGTGTCGTCGCGAGCCCCACGTGGGCCGCGAGCTCGGCCGGCTCCGGTTCCACCAGCGGGGTGCCGTCCGGGGTGACCACCAGCGGCAGCCGCTGACCGTCCTGCCCGGCCGCCGCCAGCAGCCTCCCGCCCTCCGGTTCGTCCGAGGAGTACCAGCGGTACGGCACCTGGTTGCGGGCCAGGAACTCCCGCACCTGGGAGGACCGCGCCGACCAGCGGTGTCCCACCACCTTCGTGCTCGGCACCGGCCGGCGGTCGCTGCTCCGCCAGACCTGGAGCAGGTCGTCCAGGACCGGGTACAGCTTCTCCTCGGGCGGGTCCCAGGGCTTGAGGAGGTAGTGGTCGAGGTCGACCACGTTGATCGCGTCGATCGCCGCGTCGGTGTCCGCGTACGCGGTCAGCAGCACCCGCCGGGCGCCCGGATGGATGTCGAGGGCCCGTTCGAGGAACTCGATGCCGTTCATCCGCGGCATGCGGAAGTCGGCCAGGATCACGGCGACGGGATCGCCCCGCAGCTTCAGCTCGCGCAGCGCGTCCAGCGCGGACTCGCCGGACTCGGCGCGCACGATCCGGTACGTACCGCTGTAGCGCCGCCTGAGATCGCGGGCGACGGCGCGGGACACCCCCGGATCGTCGTCCACGGTCATGATGACGGTCCGCGCCTGCTCCTGGGGCTGTGTCATGCGGCTGTCACCCCGCGTGCTCGGGGATCGGCGTCCCGGTGCGCCCCCGTCGCCACCGCGCCGGCTCCTGCCCATCGTATGTGCGCCCGTCCCGGTTCGCCCAGGCTGTGCTTCTCTCCTCGGTCGGGTCGCCAGACATCGCCGGAATCCAAGGGCGGGCTCGCCCATGAGGCAGGCGGGCGTCGGGAGCGCAATTAGCGATTTGCGGAATGGCGGAATGGCGTATCACGCATTCCGCCATCCGCCATGGATCAAGTCGTAGGGACATGGCTTCACCGAGTAAGTCAAGGCTTATCTTCAGGGGGCTTTGATCGTATGGTGTGGCTCGAATCGAAGGAGCCCCCTGTGGTCGAAAATGGATGATCCCGCTGTGCGTGCGATTGACTCGGAGCAGGATTATGTGTCCTCCTTGTACGAGTTGCTCGCCGAGCGGATTTCCGAGGCGCGAGCACACCGAGCAAGGGTGCTGAAGTCCCCGGCGGACAGCGCCGGTGAGGCATACGAGAGGGAAATCGCCGCCGAGCGTCTGGCCAAGGAAATCGGCCGGCTGGAGGGCGCCGAAAAGGGGCTGGTCTTCGGGCGCATCGACTGGACGGACGGCACGGCCCTGCGCATCGGGCGGATCGGACTGCAGACGGAGGAGGATGACCTGCCTCTGCTCGTGGACTGGCGCGCGAACGCGGCGCGGCCCTTCTACGAGGCGACACCGGTCCACCCGATGGACCTGCGGCGACGCCGGCACCTGCGCCTCGAGGAGCGCACGGTCGTCTCGGTGAGCGACGAACTGCTGGACGGGACCGCCCCGACCGACGAGGACGTCGTGGCGGACGGCCCGTTGACCGAGGCTCTGTCGGCACGGCGTACGGGCAGGATGCACGCGGCCGTCGCGACGCTGCAGGCCGAGCAGGACGAGATCGTCCGCTCCGCCCACCGGGGGGTGACCGTGGTGCAGGGCGGGCCCGGCACCGGCAAGACGGTGGTCGCCCTGCACCGGGCGGCCTATGTCCTGTACGCGTTCCCGCGCGCCGCGGAGGAGGGTGTCCTGGTGGTGGGCCCGAACGCCCGGTTCCTCGACTACATCTCCCAGGTCCTTCCCTCGCTCGGAGAGAACGACGTCGTTCTCGCGACCTGCCGGGAACTGGCCGGACTGTCCACGGACACGGTGGACCCGTTCGCCACGGCGCGTCTCAAGGGCCGCTCCGGCCTCGCCGACGCCTTGGCCGGCCTGCTGCGCGTCCACCAGGCCCCCGCCGGTGACTTCACCGTGCGGGTCGGACAGGAACTGGTTCACCTGTCCGGCGAGGAGGTCGCCGTGGCACGCGACGCCGCCGTGGCAGCCGCACCGGGGCACAACCTCGCGCGCCAGGTGTTCAAGGAGCTCTTGGTCGACGCCGTCGCCGACGCGATGCAACGGGACATGGGCGACCTCCTGGAGCAGATCGACGCCGATGCCGAGAGGATGACGGGCATGGACCTCGACCGGTTCACGGGAGCCGCCCAGCTCCGTGCCGAGGGTGCGGCCGACTCGGGTCCGGTCCACGAGCTGGACCTGGACGCCGTCCGAGCCGATCTCCTCGACGACGCCGGCGTCGACCGAGCGGTCGAGGTGTTGTGGCCGCGGCTGGTACCCGGCGACCTCGTGAAGGCGCTCCTGACGAACGCCGGCGCTCTCGCCGAGCGCCTGCCCCGCCTGACCGCGCGGGAGCGGTCCCTTCTGCTGCGCGGTCCGGACGACCCGTGGACCGATGCCGATGTGCCGTTGCTGGACGAGGCGGCGAGCCTGGTCGACGGACCCCCCGAGCGGACGTACGGGCACGTCGTCGTCGACGAGGCGCAGGAACTGACCGCCATGCAGTGGCGGATGATCGTCCGCCGCTGCCCGGCGAGGGCGATGACGCTGGTGGGCGACTTCGCCCAGGCAGGTCCGGTCGCGACGGCACGCGACTGGAAGGAAGCGCTGAGCCCCCACGTCGGACCGCGGTTCAGACTGCACAACCTGAGCGTCAGCTACCGCACCACGCAGGAGATCCTGGAGAACGTCCGGGACCTGCTCACGCGGATCGCTCCGGACCAGAAGCCCACACGGTCACTGCGAAGCGGTGAGCGCCCTCGCACCGTGACCACACCTCCGGACGGGTCGGTCACCGCCGTCGTTGAGGAACTTCGCGCCCAGAGCACCGCGCACCCGGGCGAGCTTCTGGGAGTGATCTGCGCGGACACCAGGGTGAGCGAGCTGACGGCCCAGGGCATCGCTCATCACGCACGCATCGTGCCGGCGTCCGAAGCACGCGGCCTGGAATTCGACGGGGTCGTCGTCATGAACCCCGAGGAAATCGTCACGGCCCGCCCCGGTGGGGAAAGGGACTTGTACGTAGCCCTGACCCGGGCGACCAAGCGCCTCTGCACCATCACCGCCCAGCCCGCCTGACGACTCGGTGCCCGCGTCGTCGCCGCGGCGCAGCCGGCGCGGTACAGACACCGGCCCGCGCACACGGGGCTGCCCGCCGCCTCACCGCTCGTGGCCGCACCCACCGCCCGCTCCGGTGATCGGCCGGTAGGGGAGACTGGACCGGAACCGGCTCACCAACACAGGGAGGAACACGGCATGACGCGCCCGATCACGGCAGGGGTGGACGGATCGGAGGAGAGCCTCGCCGCACTGGCGTGGGCGGCACGGGAGGCCGAGCGCCGCGGGCTGCCGCTGCGTGTGGTGCGGGCCTGGCGTCACGAGGCGCACGACGCCTTCGACGTGGGCGACCGGGACACCCAGCAGGCGTGGGTGCGCGAGTCGGTCGCCGAGGCCGCCAGGACCGTCACCGAGCGCCACCCGGGCCTGGACGTGACCGCCGACGCCCTGGAGGACGATCCCGTGCCGGCTCTGCTCGGCGCCGCGGCCGCGTCGGAGACGCTGGTGCTCGGCTCGCGTGGACGGGGTGTTCTCGTCGGGTTCCTGGTCGGCTCCGTCGGACAGCAGGTGATCGCCGGCACCGAGCGGCCGGTCGTCCTGGTGCGCGCCGGGGACCGGCCCGCCGCCGAGGCCGCGGGCCGTGAGGTCGTCGTGGGCCAGCAGGGCGCCCCCGAGGACAGCTCGGCGGCCCTGGAGCTCGCGTTCACGACCGCCGCCGCGCGCGGAGCCGGGGTGCGGGCGGTACGGGCCTGGACGCTCCCGCCGGTCTTCGCCTACAGCCCCGGCTCCCTCCGGCTGCTCGACGAGGCCGGCGGCCTGGAGCCGTACGAGCGCAAGGCGCTGGGCGCGGCGCTTCAGCCGTGGCGGGAGCGCTTCCCGGACGTCCCCGTCGTCGAGCACGTGGAGATGGGCAGCGCGGGCCAAGTGCTGCTGGCCGCGGCCGAGAACGCCCAGCTCCTGGTCGTGGGACGCCGGGCACGCCGGACGGCGGTGGGAGCGCGCATCGGCTCCGTCGCGAGCGGGATGCTGCACCACGCCGGCTGCCCGGTGGCGGTCGTCCCGCACCCGTGACTCACCCGGACGTGGACGTCGTGTCCGGGGCCCTGCGCGCCCCGGGCAGGATGTTGCTGCCGCAGTCCTGCACGGCGGTGCCCAGGCCTATGTCGTGCTGCGCCCGCTCGGACAGGTACCAGCGGTGCGCCAGCACCTCCGGGCGGGCGGCGTGCGGACGCCCGGCGCCGGGAGCGTAGTCGTCCTGGGTGGCCGTCCAGCTCTCCAGGTCGTTCAGCCGCCACCGCGCGGCAGTGGCGCGAGGTACTCCTCGGGCCACTCCTCCAGCGGTGTCCGCCACGGCAGTTCGAGCAGGAGCGCGGGGTGCTCCGGGTTGGTGGCGCTGATCTGCGAGCCCATGGCAGGAACCCTAGAGCGCGCGTTCCCGGGCCCGCAGCGCCGCCTGCCGCACCGGACCGCGGTGGACGGGGCCGTGGCCGGGCAGCAGCAGGTCCCCCTCCAGGTGTTCGAGCCGGTCCAACGAGTCCAGCGCCTGGGCGCGTTGGTGGTGGAACATGTCGGGCAGCAGTTGCGGTCCGGTCAGCCGCGAGGTGGGGTGGCCGCTGACCAGGGCGTCGCCGGAGACCACCACGCCGGTGTCCGGCAGGTGGAAGACGGTGTGGCCCCGGGTGTGGCCGGGCGTGTGCACCGGCACGGGCCGCCCCGGCAGGTCCAGCGGTCCCTCGGCCGGGAACGGCTCGGGCGCGGCGACCGGGACGTGCGCCGTGCCGCCGAGGCGCAGCGCGTGCACCGCCCAGGGCAGCACGCCGGGCCGCCAGCCGTTGCGAAACACCTGCCCGACGGTCACCTGGTGCAGGAACTCCCGCCGGGCGTGCGGCAGTTCGGCCTCGTGCAGATGTACCGGGGTACCGTGGGCGAGACGCAGGTACTCGGCGGAGCCCAGGTGGTCGTTGTGCGCGTGGGTGAGCAGCACGGCCGCCACCGCCTGGGGCGAACTTCCCACCGCCTTCAGTGAGTCGAGCAACTGCTGCCGGTCGGCGGGGTAGCCGGTGTCGATCAGCGTGGCGGTGTCGCCCTCGGTCAGGATCACCCAGTTCGTGCTGCTGCCGCGCACCAGATAGGTGCCGTCGGCCACCTGCTGGACGTCCGCGCGCATCTCTCTCCTCGCTCCCGGGCGGCTGTCCGGCGAGTACGGCCCGCACGGACGCGTCCCAGGGTAGGGCGAAGGCCGGCGCCCGCCGGCGCGGCCCTGGCCGAATCCGGCCGGCCGGTCATGCGCCGGCGCGAACGGGGTCCTCGGAGCGCCCGGTCATTCCGCCGGGGCCACCCGCTGATGAGCGCGGGCAAGGGCCCCGGGTGACCGGCGGCCGGCCCGGCTCCCCGCCCCCGGAGCGGCAGGGCACCGGGCCGGTGGCACCGCCGCGCCGGCGGTTCCTGCGGTCACGACGTGCGCACTGGCCCGTTCCGGGTACTCGGGAACACCGTCGTAGAGCCGCAGGAACGATCGGTCAGGAGCACTGATGGCTGACTTCGGATACTTTCTGTCGTCCGAGGAGCACAACCCGGGAGAACTCGTCGAACAGGCCAGGATGGCCGAGCAGGCCGGTTTCACCTCCCTGTGGATCTCGGACCACTACCACCCGTGGAACGACCGCCAGGGACAGAGCCCGTTCGTGTGGTCGGTGGTGGGCGCCCTCTCCCAGGCGGTCTCCCTGCCGGTGGAGACGGCGGTGACCTGCCCGCTGGTGCGCACGCATCCCGCCGTGATCGCGCAGGCGGCCGCCACCAGCGCCGTACAGCTCGGCGGCCGGTTCCGGCTGGGGGTCGGCACCGGTGAGGCGCTCAACGAGCACATCCTGGGCGGTCCGTGGCCCGAGACCTCGGTGCGCCTGGAAATGCTGGAGGAGGCGCTCCAGATCATCCGGAAGCTGTTCACCGGTGAGCAGACCAGCCATCGCGGCAGGCACTACACCGTGGAGAACGCCCGCCTGTACACGCTGCCCGAGCAGCCGGTGCCCATCGACGTCTCCGCCTTCGGCCCGCAGGCCGCCGAGGCCGCCGCGCGGATCGGGGACGGTCTGATCACGACGAAGCCCGACACGGCCCTCGTCGAGCGCTTCCGGCGCGGTGGCGGTGGCACCAAACCGGTGTGCGGCGGGCTCAAGGTGTGCTGGGGCACGGACCGGCAGGAGGCCGTCCGCACCGCGCACCGTCTGTGGGCCAACGAACAGCTTCCCGGGGAGCTGCCGCAGGTCCTGCCCACCCCGCGCCACTTCGAGCAGGCGTCGGAGCTGGTCACCGAGGACCAGGTGGCGTCGGCCGTCCCGTGCGGCGACGATCCGGAGGCCCATGTCGAGGGGCTGCGCGCCTACGTGGAGGCCGGGTTCGACACGGTCTACGTCAGTCAGATCGGCAAGGACCAGCAGGGCTTCTTCGACTTCTACCGCACGAAGGTCCTCCCACAGCTCCGCGACTGACCGACGTAAGAGGTGGTGGACGCGGTGCCCGGGCCCACGGACCGGGGGAGGCGGCAGGAGGGACGCGCGCTCATCGTGATCGACATGATCAACACGTACGACCACGAGGACGCCGAACTGCTCGTCCCGTCCGCCCGCCGGGTGGTTCCCGTCGTGGCGCGCCTGATCGGCCGGGCACGCGCCACCGGCACGCCGGTGATCTACGCCAACGACAACTTCGGCCTGTGGCGCTCCCACCACGGGGAGCTGGTGGAGACCGCGCTGGCCCGGTCGCACGCCGAACTGGTGGAGCCGATACGGCCCGACGGCGACTCGCTCTTCGTGATCAAGGCCCGCCATTCGGTCTTCTACGAGACGCCGATGTCCTATCTGCTGTGGCAGCTGGAGATCGGGAACGTGGTGCTGTGCGGCCAGGTCACCGAGCAGTGCGTGCTCTACTCCGCCCTGGACGCGCACATCCGCCATCTGTCGGTCACGGTGCCGAGGGACGCCGTCGCGTCCATCCACCCCCACCTGGCGGCGGCGGCCCTGGAGATGATGGAGCGCAACATGGGCGCCAGGATCGTCACGGCCGGCGAAGTGGACTTCACGGCGTCATGACCCGCCGCGTCCCGCGCGTTCAGGACCGGGCTCAGAACTGTGCGGCGAGCGCGGCGCACAGCACCGCGATGCCGAGGGCGAGCCAGGTCAGATAGTCGCCGAGGCGTCCCGAATGCAGGTGGCGCAGTGCCCGGACGGCCCGGGTGGCGGGGTGCCGTTCGGAAAGGCGCGGTGTGCGCCGGTGGACGGCGGCGACGGCGAGCGTGACGGCGATGCCCGTGGACAGCAGGCCGAGGGCCACGCCGGTGATGGTCCAGCCGGTGTCCGGCAGGGGACCGGCGGACGCCCCGCCCCGGTGGGTGAGGACGGCGGCGGCGTAGCGCGCCCGGTCGGTGAAGGCGGCGGCCCCGGGCGCGAGGGCGGCGGCGATCGCGGGCACGCAGCCCAGCGCCGCGGCGAGCGCGAGGAGGGCGGCCGGCACCAGGGTCATCGCCGGCGGCAGGGCGCGCTGCGGGGACCGGATCTCCGGTTCCTCGCCCTCGCCCGTGGTCTCCTCCTCGCCGGGCCGGCTGCGCGGTGCGGGGCCGGCACCCCAGAAGACCCTCAGGCCCGCGCGGAGCACGGCGGCGCCGGTGACGGCGGAGGCGGCGACGAACACGGCGGGCAGCCACGGCTGCCAGCGGGCCGCGGCGTCCTCGGCGAGCGCCTTGCCCAGGCCCGTGCCGAACGGCGGCAGCCCGGCCACGGCCAGGGCGCCGGCCGCGAACAGCAGCCCCGCCGGGCGCAGGGCGCGGGCCCTGCCGTGCAGGCCGTGCTCGTCGACGGAGCCGTAGCGGTCGAGGAGGACCCCGGTCAGCCCGAACAGGGCCGCCTTGACACAGCCGTGGGCGGCGACGTACAGCGCTGTCCCGGCCACCCCGTCCGGGGTGAGCAGCGCGACGCCGACGGTGAACAGGCCCACATGGCTGACGGTGGAGAACGCCAGAAGGCGCTTGAGATGCCGCTGCTCCCAGCACATCACGGCGCCGACCAGGGCGGTGAGTACGCCGACCGCCGCGAAGACCGAGCGGAACGCCTCGTGGGGGAGGCCGCCGGGGCCGGCGAAGACGGTCCAGTACACGCGGGCGACGCCGTAGACGCCGAGTTCGACCATGACGCCGGACATCAGCATGCACACCGGTGTGGGGGCGACCGCGTGGGCGTCCGGCAGCCAGAAGTGGAACGGCACGGCCGCGGCCTTCACCAGCAGGGCGGTGGCGATGAGGACGAACGCGACGACGGTCAGCAGGTCGGTGGGGTGGCCGGCGAGCCGCTCGCCGAGCCGGGCGAGGTTCAGCTCGCCGGTACGGGCGTAGAGGAGTCCGATGCCGAGCAGGGAGCAGTAGGCGGCGAAGGAGGTGACGATGCCGAAGGTGAGGGCGCCCTGGAGGGGGCGGGGATCCTCGATGTGATAGCCCGTCAGCGCGTACGCGGCCGCTCCCATCAGCTCGAAGAAGACGAAGGCGTTGAACAGGTCGCCGGTGAGCGCGAACCCGGCCATGCCGGCCTCGAACAGCAGGATCAGGGCGGGGAAGACACCGGCGTGCTGGCCCTTGGGCTCCTCGAAGTACCGCCACGAGTAGACCAGGACGGCCAGGACGAGCACGGCGACCAGCAGCGCGAGACCCAGGCCGATCCGGTCGGCGGCGAGCACGATGCCGAGCCGGGCCGGCCAGCCGCCCAGGTCCGAGGTGGCGACCGGGCCGCCGTGCCCCCACAGCAGGGCCAGGAGGACCACCTCGGCGGCCGCGGCCGTGGTGGCCAGGACGTCGCAGCCGAGGCGGGGCAGGGCGCGGCCGGCGACGGCGAGGAGGGTGGAACCGAGCAGGGGGACGGCCACGGCCAGGGGCAGCAGATCGGCTGCGCTCATGATCACCCTTTGAGGCCGGTGAGGGCCTGCGGGTCGACGGTGCCGTGGCGCTTGCGCAGCTGGGTGGTCAGCGCGAGCAGCAGCGCCGTGACGGTCGCGCCGACGACGACGTCCGTCAGCGCCAGCGCCTGCACGACCGGGTCGACGACGGGGCGGGAGCCGGGGGTGACGTCGGAGTAGACGGGGGCGGTCGCGCCGCGTCGGTAGCCGACGGCCAGGAGCAGCAGATACGTGGAGGACTGGGCGACGGCGAGGCAGCCGATGGCGTGGATGAGGTTGCGGCTGGTGACCAGGCCGTAGAGCGCGATGAGCAGGACCCATCCGGCGGCGAGGTAGGGCCAGATCCCCACTAGCGGTCTCCCTTGTCGTCGGTGTTCTTGTCGGTCTTGTCGGTCTTGTCGGTCTCGTCGGTCTCGTCGGTGTTCTCGGCGTGGGCGCCGTCGCCGTCCTGGCCGGGGTCGGTGAGTTCGACGGCCTGGTCGAGGAAGTGGGCGAGCAGCGCGATCAGCCCGGAGGCGACCTCGACGCCGACGGCGGCGTTGAGCACCGGCACGGTGCCGCCCGAGGTGATCTGGTTGAACGTGCCCAGCGGCAGCACGTTCTTCAGGAACGCGCCGCCCGCCACCAGACCGGCCAGGCCGACGAGGCTGAAGGACGCGGCGGCCAGCGAGTCCGTCACGTCCAGGACGGCCAGCGGCCGCAGCCTCTTCAGGGCGCGGTAGTCGGCGGCGACGTAGGCCAGGTGCAGGGCGGTGGCCAGGATGACGCCGCCCTGGAAGCCGCCGCCGGGGCTGAGCTGGCCGTGCGCGACGATGTACACGCCCACGACCAGGGTCACCGGCAGCAGCAGGGTGCCGAACAGGCGGGTGCTGGGCATGACGGACTCGCCACCGGCACGCCGGTGGCGTTCGTCGCGGGCCCGGCGCAGCAGCAGGGTGGCCCCGAGGACGGTGCCGAAGAGGATGGACTCCTCGCCGAGGGTGTCGAAGGCGCGGATGTCGAAGTTCACGGACGAGACGACATTGGCCGTGTGGTGGGCGATCGCCGCCGCCACCGCCCGGTCGCCGTAGGGGTGCAGGGCCGACCCGAACGGCGGGAGCCGTACGCAGGCACCCGCGAAGAAGGCGGCGATCACCGCGGCGGAGACCAGGAAGAGGACCAGCCGGGTCCGCGCCG
Source organism: Streptomyces sp. NPDC087787 (assembly GCF_044743035.1). NCBI lineage: Bacteria > Bacillati > Actinomycetota > Actinomycetes > Kitasatosporales > Streptomycetaceae > Streptomyces > Streptomyces sp. NPDC087787. Next base: position 42,982 of record NZ_JBIUVQ010000003.1, on the reverse strand, counting down.
TCACTCCTGGTCCTCGCCGTCGCCGGTGCCGTCGCCGGTGCCGGTGCGGTCGCCGGTGCCGGTGCGGTCGCCCGCGCCGCTGGAGCGGCGGGTGACCTTGCGGACGGTGAGGAGGATCAGCAGCGGGGTCAGCGCGGTGCCGACGGCCAGCTGGGACAGCGCCACGTCGGGGGCCTGGAGCACCGCGAACAGCACCGCCAGGCCCAGGCCCAGCGCGGACAGGACGACGGCCTGGCGGGCCGGGTCGCGGGTGAGGACCGCCGCGGTCGCGGCGAGGACGACGAACGCGAGGGCGGCGCCGGTCAGCCAGTCGTTCACGCGCGCTCCCCCTCCTCGGCCTGCCGCGAGGCGCGGCCGACGGAGATGGCGGTGACCGTCCCGCCGACGGCGAAGAGCAGGCCGATGAACAGCGTCTTGACCGCGGCCCGGCCCACTCCCTGGTCGACGGCGACGGCCAGGGCGATCAGCGGCACCCCCGCGCAGGAGGGCGGAGCCAGCGCGTGCAGCCGCATCAGCGTTCCGCGCAGCCGCAGCACCGCGACGGCGGAGAGCAGCATGCAGCCCACCCCTGCCCACAGCAGCACGAGCACGGTCAGATGGCGCGGCGTCATCGCGAACTCCCCTGCGCGCCCCGTCCGCGTACCGGCCGGCCGGGCGCGGTGTCGTCATGTTCCGGTGCGGGAATCGTGGGTCGGGCGTGTCTCGTGGCGGCTGCCCGCAACGAAGCGGGTGAAGACGAGGGTGCCGGCCGGTGCCAGGACGGCCAGCACCAGCGCGAGGTCCTGGTAGGCGGGCCGGTGGTAGGCCTGGGGCAGGACGAGGAACACCGCGCCCACCGTGGTCGACAGCAGCGAGACCCCGGCGAGACGGCGCACCGCGGTGCCGCGGGCCACCACCCACAGGTACGGCGGCACCGTGGCGGCCAGCAGGACCAGCGCGGCCGCCGTCCAGGCGTTCACCGCCTCCCTCCCGTCCGGGCCACCGCCGCTTCGACCGGCCCCGCCTCCGGACGCAGGGCGTGCACCAGCACCACGTCGTCGCGCGGGACGCCGATCACGCAGGTGTCCGGTGACGCGGCGATCAGCGGGCCGGCCCATGCCGCGTCCGCTCCCGGTCGCAGCCGCGTACGCCGTACGCTCGCCTCCACCGGGCGCGCGGCCACGGAGGACACCAGGACGGCCAGGCCGCGCACGACCGCGTACGGCAGCGAGACGGCGGCCCGGGCCGCGCAGCGGATCCCCCTGACGCGCACACCGGCGGCCGGCCGCATCCGCCGCGCCGCGAACGCAGCGCCCAGTGAGGCCAGGCCGGCCACCGTCAGTTCGACGGGCGACACGGTGCTGATCGACACCACCGTCACGCCGAACAGCACCGCGCACCACACCACGATCTCCACCGTCGCAGCCCTCATCGGACCTCCTCCTGCCCAGGCCATTGTTCGACTGCGGGCGGCCCGCGCACGCCACGGCGAACGGTGACGTGTCCCGGGCATCACCCGTACGGCTCAGCGCCGTCGAGCGGCCCGGAGTCAGTCGGGCGGCTCCGGCGGTCGGGGCCGTACGGGCTCGGGCGACGGCGCGGGCTCCGGACCGGGCTCGGCCGGGCGGGGCGGAGCGGACGGCTCGGGCGGCGGGACGGGCGCGCCGGGCGGCGCCGGCGGGTCGCGGGGAACCGGCGGCTCGGAAACGGAGACCATGATCGCGGCTCCTGGCTCGGGGCTCGATCCGCTGGGCATGGTCACACGCTCCTGTCCTGTGCTCGGAGGGCTCGGGTGCCCCGCATCCGTGCCGCGAACCCGGCGCCGAGCCGGGGCACGGCCGACGCCGCGCGTCGCGCACCGTCCGCGAGGGCGCCGAGGGTGTGCGCGGCCTGCTGCTGGGTGCTGCGGGCCCGGGCCTGTCCGTCGAACCGGCCGTGCGCTCCGAAGTCCCGTTGCGCGTCCGCCGGTTCGAACAGGTTGTCGGGTTTTCCGGCCGGCTTCGGACGGCCGTCCTGCTGCGAGGAGAAGCCGGTGCGGGCGAGGTAGCGGTCCAGCAGGCCCGGCACGACGGCGTTCGCCACCAGGGTGGCGACGGTGCTGCCGCCGACCCAGTACTCGCGCCTGCCCGGGTGGTCGGCGGCGTACAGCACGGCGCGGGCGGCGATCTCGGGCTGGTAGATCGGCGGCACCGGCTGCGCCCGTTGGGGCAGGCGCGAGCGGACCCAGTCGAACTGCGGTGTGTTCACCGCGGGCATCTGCACCATGGTGGTGCGCACCCGGGTGCCCGAGGCGAGCAGCTCGCAGCGCACCGCCTCGTGCCAGCCCTGGATGGCGTGCTTGGCGCCGCTGTAGGCGCTCTGCAGAGGGATGCCGCGATAGGCGATCGCCGAGCCGACCTGCACGACGACACCCCGGTTGCGCGGCAGCATCCGGCGCAGCGCCGCCCCGGTGGCGTAGACGTAGCCGAGGTAGGTGACCTCGGTGACGCGCCGGAACTCCTCGGGGGCGATTTCGGCGAAGGGGGCGAAGACCGAGGTGAACGCGTCGTTGACCCACACGTCGACCGGACCGAGTTCCTCCTCGGCCCGCCCGGCCGCGGCCTCCACCGCCTCCGGATCGGCCATGTCCGCCTCGATGGCGACCACCTTCGCGGTGCCCGCCTGCTCGGCCTCGCGCACCGCGCCGTCGAGGCCGGCCCGGCCACGGGCGATCAGCGCGAGGCGGTCTCCGCGAGCGGCGAAGGCGACCGCGGCCGCGCGGCCGATCCCACCGCTGGCTCCGGTGACCACCACGGTGCGGCAGTCGGGTTCGTCAGATGTCATACGGTCCGGTTCTCCTCGATGCGCGGGGGCAAACGGAGGGGCGGGGACGCGGCCGCCGGGCCGGTCATGGCCGGGTCAGTCCGCGCCGGCGAGCGTGGTGGCGGCCTCCAGGAGCAGCGCGTGGACGAACGCCTGCGGCAGGTTGCCGCGCATCTGGCGCTGGGCCACGTCGAACTCCTCCGCGTACAGGCCGGGGGGGCCGCAGGCGGCACGGTTGCGTTCGAACCAGCGCACCGCGTCCACGGCGCCGCCCTGCTGGTGCTCGGCCAGGGCCATGACGAACCCGCAGAGCAGGAAGGCCCCTTCGGCGTCCTGGAGCGGTCGCGTGCCGTGGCGGAAACGGTAGACGAAGTGGTCCTGGACGAGGTCGGCGCGGACCGCCCGCAGGGTGGCGAGGGTGCGGGGGTCACCGGCGGGCACGGCGCCGCGCAGGGCGGGCAGCAGGAGCGCCGTGTCGACACGGGGATCGGACGGGGAGCGTTGCCACCGGCCGGACGGATGCAGGCTGTCGGCGGCGGTCTCGGCGACGATCCGGTCCGCGAGCGCCGCCCACCGCGCCGCCGCCCCGGCGCTGCCCGCGGGCGCCGCCGCCGCGGCGGCACGCAGCCCTGCCGCGCAGATCAGCCGACTGTGCGCCCAGCGGTCCTTGTGCAGTTCCCAGATCCCGGCATCCCCGTCCCGGTAGTGGGCCTCGATGGCGTCGGCGGCGATGAGCGCGGCGCGCCAGGCCTCGGCGCCGACGCGGTCGTGGCGGACGCCGGCCGCGATCAGCAGCAGGCTCTCGCCGAACACGTCCAGCTGGAACTGGCGGTTGACCCGGTTGCCGACCACGTCGAAGCCGCCCGGGTAGCCGGGCAGGTCGAGGGTGCGCTGGTCGGGCACCGGCCCGCCGGTCGCGGTGTAGGCGGGCGCGAGGCCGGGCCCGTGTTCGATCAGGCGTTCGGTGACGAACCGCAGCGAGCCGTCCAGGAGTTCGTACGGGCCGGTCGCCGCGACGGACTGGCCGATGTAGGCCTGGTCGCGGATCCACACATAGCGGTAGTCGTAGTTGCGGCCCTGCTCGGCCCGCTCCGGCAGGCTGGTCGTCGCGGCGGCCACGGTGCCGCCACCCGGCCCCGACATGCCGCTCAGCACCGCGTACGCGTGCCGGGCGTCGCGCACGCCCAGCACGCCGCGCAGCTCGGGCACACGCGCCGCCCATCCGGTCTCGGTGGCCCGCCACAGCCGGTCGGCCGGCTCGGGTGCGGGAAGCGGCCGGTCCGAGATCTCCAGGACCAGGTCGTGGTGGGTGCCGGCGGCCAGGCGCAACTCCGCGTGCAGCCCCGGGTGGTGCGGGCCCGCCGGTTCGGCGCCGGGCGCGCCCGTGAACCGGACGTACAGCTCACCCGCCCGGCTCGTCCACCGGCCCTCCTCGTCCCGGTGCGGCTCGCTCAGCGGACGCCGGCCGAACCCCGCCGCCGGGTGGAGCCGTACGCCGACCCGGGCGTCCCCGTCGACGGCGACGACCCGGCGCAGCACCGTGACGCGGTGCGGATCGCCGGGGAGGGCGAGGGCCTCGCGGCACTCGACGATGCCGTCGGTCGTGATCCAGCGGCTGCGCCAGATGAGGCCGCCCTGCTCGTAGTAGCCGCCGTGCACGAACGGCTCGACGGTCGTGACGGTGTACCAGCCCGGGCCGCCGATCAGGGCGGCGAAGACGGCGTCGCTGTCCCAGGCGGGCGCGCACATCCACACGATGTCACCGCGCGGCCCCACCAGGGCACCGCGCTCGCCGTCCGCGAGCAGGGCGTATTCGCGCAGCGTGTGCGGGGCGGGTACGTCGCCGGACGAGTTCACTGTTCCCACTCCTTCCCGGTCCCGGCGCGCCCGCGGTACCCGGTCGGCCGCCGTGACGTGAACACGGCTCATCGGCCCGACTGACCACGGACGCCGTGGTGAAACCTCGCTCCCCTCCAGGAACTCCCTCCCGCGCCCTTTCGATACATCGATGCATCGGATACATTCATGTATCGAACAGGGGGTGGCGGCATGGCGGTCGGGGGCACGGAGAAGCGCGTCACCCGGCGCCGGCAGCGAACACGCGCCAACCTGCTCGACGCCGCCTTCACGGTGTTCGCCGCCAAGGGCTTCGGCCGGGTGTCGATCGAGGAGGTCTGCGAGGCCGCCGGCTACAGCAGGGGCGCCTTCTACTCCAACTTCGCCACCCTCGACGAGCTGTTCTTCGCCCTGTACCGGGACCGGGCCGAGCTGATCGCCGACCAGGTGGCCGGGGCGCTCGCCCTCGACGGCCCGGACCTCGACGTGCCCGCCGCCGTCGACCGGGTCACCGACGTGCTGCTCCTCGACCGGGACTGGCTCCTGGTCAAGACGGACTTCCTGGTGCACGCCGCCCGCGACACGGCAGTGGCGCAGACGCTGCTGGAGCACCGCGCGCGGCTGCGCCACGCCGTCGCCGACCGGCTCTCCCGCGCCCGCACCCCGCTGCCCTCCGTCCTCGGCGACGCCGACGGCGCCGCCCACGCGGTCGTCGCCGCGTACGACGGAGTCACCACCCAACTGCTGCTCGACAGGGACGTCGAGGGCGCCCGCGCCTGGCTCGGACAACTGCTCACGGCGCTGCTCACCGACGGCGGCACCGCCGCGCGCGGATCACGGGACACCTGAGACGCACCCGGGAAACCGAGGAAACAGAGGAAGGGGACGATCGCCATGGACGCCGACGTCATCGTCGTCGGAGCGGGCCTCGCGGGCCTGGTCGCGGCGCACGAACTGACCAGCCGGGGCCGCAGGGTCGCCCTCGTCGACCAGGAGAACGCCGCCAACCTCGGCGGGCAGGCGTACTGGTCCTTCGGCGGGCTGTTCCTCGTCGACACCCCGCAGCAGCGCAGGCTCGGCGTCAAGGACTCCTTCGAGCTGGCCTGGAACGACTGGCAGGGCAGCGCCCGGTTCGACCGGCTCGGCGACGAGGACTCCTGGGCGGTGCGCTGGGCGCGCGCCTACGTCGAGTTCGCGGCGGGGGAGAAGCGGTCCTGGCTGGAAGGGCACGGCGTCACGCTGCTGCCCACGGTCGGCTGGGCCGAGCGCGGCGATCTGCGCGCCGACGGCCACGGCAACTCCGTACCCCGCTTCCACATCGCCTGGGGCACCGGCACGGGCGTCGTGGAACCCTTCGCCGCGTACGCCCTCCAGGCCGAGCGTGACGGACTGCTCACCTTCCACCACCGTCACCGGGTCGACGAACTCGTCGTCCGGGACGGCGCCGTCCAGGGCGTGCGGGGCACGCTCCTCGCCGAGGACGACGCGCCCCGCGGCGTCGCCTCCAACCGCGAGGAGACCGGCGCGTTCGAGCTCACCGCGCAGGCCGTCGTCGTCACCACCGGCGGCATCGGCGCCGACCACGGCCTCGTGCGCCGCCACTGGCCGAAGCGGCTCGGCACCCCGCCGTCGCGGATGGTCACCGGCGTCCCGGCGTACGTCGACGGCCGGATGCTGGACATCAGCGAGGAGGCCGGCGTACGGCTGGTCAACCGCGACCGCATGTGGCACTACACCGAGGGCCTGCGGAACTGGAACCCGGTCTGGCCCGGCCACGGCATCCGCATCCTGCCCGGCCCCTCCTCCCTCTGGCTGGACGCCCTCGGCCGCCGGCTGCCCGACCCCTGCCTGCCCGGCTACGACACGCTCGGCACCCTCAGGCACCTGCGCACCACCGAGGACATCGCCGGGTACGACCACTCCTGGTTCCTGCTGACCCGCAGGATCGTCGAGAAGGAGTTCGCCCTCTCGGGCTCCGAGCAGAACCCCGACATCACCGCCAGGGACCGCAAGGCCGTGCTGCGCGACCGGCTGCTCGGCAAGGGCGCGCCCGGACCCGTGCGGGACTTCCTGCGGCACGGCGAGGACTTCCTGATCGCCGGCACCCTGGAGCAACTGGTCGAGAAGATGAACCAGTCGACCGGCAAGCCCCTCCTGGACGCCGCCGGGGTGCGGCGCCTGGTCGAGGCCCGCGACCTCCAGATCGCCAACCCCTACAGCAAGGACTCCCAGGTCCAGGGCATCCACAACGCCCGCCGCTACATCGGCGACCGCCTCGGCCGGGTGGCCGCCCCGCACCGCATCCTGGACCCGGCGGCAGGACCGCTGATCGCCGTCAAGCTGCACATCCTGACCCGCAAGACGCTCGGCGGCATCCAGACCGACCTGGACTCGCGCGCCCTCGGCCGTGACGGGCGGGTGATCGACGGCCTCTACGCGGCCGGTGAGGTCGCCGGCTTCGGCGGCGGCGGCCTCCACGGCTACAACGCCCTGGAGGGCACCTTCCTCGGCGGGTGCCTGTTCTCCGGGCGCGCGGCGGGCCGTGCCGCCGCACGGCAGACCGCCTGAGCGGGTGTCACGGCCCGCCCCCGCACGGCGCGGAGGCGGGCCGGCTCACTTCCTCTTCAGCAGATCTGCCAGCACCGAGGCCTGGCTCTGCTCCGGGTGCTTGGAGGCCGTCAGCAGGGTCACCCGGCCACGGCGGGCCAACTTCCTGATCTGGTCAAGGAGTTCGGCCGCCTCCGGCTCGGCCAGTTCGGCCTCGTAACGGCGCCGGAACTCCTCGTACGACCCCTCGCCGCCGTGGTACCAGCGGCGCAGCTCGGTGGACGGCGTCATGGCCTTCGGCCACTCGTCGATGTGCGCGTCCTCCTTGGAGACCCCGCGCGGCCAGAGCCGGTCGACCAGGACCCGCACACCGTCGTCGGACTCGGGCGGATCGTAGATGCGGCGCACACGGACGCTCACGGTCGGGCCTTCCTCGGGTGCGGGGACTGGTGTCCGGAGCGTACCGCGGTACGCCCCGGACCCGGCCGCACCCCGCGGGCGAGGGGGCCCGGCACGGCCCGAACGGCGCCGGATCCGGTCACTGCTCGCGCATCCCCCACGGCGAGCCGTACTCCGTCAGCAGGTCCAGGAAGGGGCGGGCCGGGAACGCCTCGGGGCCCAGCACGCCCGCGCCCGACCAGACGCCGGTGGCCAGCAGCTCCAGGGCGACCACGGGGTTGACCGCCGTCTGCCACACCACCGCCTGGCACCCGTACTCGGCCATGGACCACTCGTTGTCGACCACGTGGTACAGGTACACCTCGCGCGGCGCGCCGTCCCGGGTGCCGCGCACCCAGGTGCCCGCGCAGGTCTTGCCGCGCATCCGCTCGCCCAGGGTCGCCGGGTCGGGCAGACAGGCGGCGACGACGTCCCGGGGCGAGACGGCGACCGGCCTGTCCGGGCCCGGCACGGTGACCGGCTCCGTGCGGTCCAGACCCAGCAGGTGCAGTGTCTTGAGGGTGTCGATGAACTCGCGGCCCAGACCGTACTTGAAGGTCACCCGCCGCGCGTCCACCCAGCGCGGGACCAGCAGCACCTCCTCGTGCTCCACGTTCACGCACTCGACCTCGCCGATGCCCTCGGGGAAGTCGAACACCTCCGGCTCGCTGAACGGCTCGGTGGTGAACCAGCCGCGCCCGGCCTCGTACACCACCGGCGGGTTCAGGCACTCCTCGATGGTGGTCCAGATGCTGAAGGACGGCGCGAAGTCGTAGCCGTCGACGGTCAGGTTCGCGCCGTCGCGGACGCCGATCTCCTCGATCTCGTCGAAGAGCTCGTCGGCGGCGTACCGCGCGAACACGTCGGAAAGGCCCGGCTCCACGCCCATGCCGACCAGCGCGAGCGCGCCGGCCTTCTCCCAGTCCTCCGCCAGCGCGAACTGCTCGTCGCCCAGCCTGACCCCGCACTCCTCGTACGGCCGCTCGGGGTGCGGACGGGACAGGGACATCGCCATGTCGAGGTAGCCGGCGCCGGCCGTGCGGGCGGCGCGGAACAGCGGCATCACGAAGCGCGGGTCGGTCGCGTTCAGCAGCACGTCGCAGCGGTGCCGGACGAGCAGGCCGGCCACCGCCGCCTCGTCGCTCGCGTCGACGCGCTCGGCGGTGAACCGGGCGTCGTCGACGGCCGCCACGGCGGCCTCGGCCCGCCCGCGGTCGTAGTCCGCGACGACCATCGACTCGAAGAACGGACGACGGGCCGCGATCCGGGTGATCGCCGTACCCACACCACCGGCACCCACGAGCAGTACACGCATGACCTGGACTCCCTCTCGGACTCTGTGCTGAGCGTCGATACAACGCCGCGCAACGCGTAAGGTCAATGGCGTTGGCATAAGCGTGGCGAGGAGCCCGAGGAGCCCGAGGAGGTCGGGATGCCGAAACCGGTGGTCCCCGAGGAGAAGCGACGGCGCCGCCGCCCCACCCGGAGCGGCACCGTGCTGTCCGAGACACTGATCGTCGACACCGCGCTGCGGCTGCTGCGGGAGCACGGCAGCGTGGGGCTGACCGCCCGCCGCCTCGGCCTGGCGCTCGACTGCGACCCGAGCACCCTCTACCGCTACTTCCGCGGCATGGACGACCTCACCCTCGCGATCGGGGACGCCCTCATCGGCCGGGCGCTGGCCGGCTGGGAACCCACCGGGCGATGGCGGGCCGACCTGCGCGAGGTGGGCCTGCGCATCCACTCCGCGTACACCGCGCATCCGCAGGCCGCGGTGGTCACCGCCAACCGCGTCTCCGGCCGGACCCACGAGCTGGCCGCCGACGAGGCCGTCCTGGGCGTGCTGCGCGGCGCCGGTTTCCCGCTGCCCGACACGGTGCGGATCTACCACGCCTTCGTCGACCAGACCCTCGCCTTCGCCGCGCTCGACGCCGCCTCCCTGGCCCTGCCGAGCGCCGCCCTGCGCGCCGACGAGGAGATGTGGCACTCGACCTACGCCCGGCTGCCCGCCACCACGCATCCGCGCATCGCCGAGGCGGCGCCCCTGCTCGCCACCCGCATGGTCACCAGCGCCTACCCGACCGCCCTCGACATGCTGCTCGACAGCGCGGCCGCCCAACTGGAGCGCGTGCGCGCGAGCGGTCCGGATCCGGGGGGCCCGGGGACCCCGCCGCTGCTGCGACACTGAACACCGCACCGATAGATGTAACGAGCAACCAGGAAGCTTGTGGACACCAGCGAGAGCACCGGCAGCGGCACCGCACCGCACAGCGACGCCCCCCACCCGTCCGGAGCCGGCCGGCGCGGCCGGCGCCGCTGGGTCATGGACACCCGGCCGCTGCGCCGCCCCGCCTTCCGCCGGCTGTGGTCCTCGACCATCGTGACCGCGGTCGGCAGCCAGCTCACCGCCGTCGCCGTGCCCAAGCAGATCTACGACCTCACCGGCTCCTCGGCCTGGGTCGGCTACGCCGGCCTCGCGGGCCTGGTCCCGATGGTCGTGTTCGCGCTGTGGGGCGGCGCGGTGGCCGACACGGTGGACCGCCGCAAGCTGCTGCTGATCACCAACAGCGGTATCGCCGTCACCTCGCTGCTGTTCTGGTTGCAGGCCGCGGCCCGGTTCGACTCGGTCGTGGTGCTGATGGTGCTGCTCGCCGTGCAGCAGGCCTTCTTCGGGCTGAACTCCCCGGCCCGCAATGCCTCCATCGCCCGGCTGGTCCCGGCCGGGGAACTGCCCGCCGCCAACGCCCTCGGGTCGACCGTCATGCAGACCGGCCTGGTGGCGGGCCCGCTGCTGGCCGGCGCGCTCATCCCCGTCATCGGGCTGCCCGAGCTGTACCTCATCGACGCCGTGGCGCTGTGCGTCACCGTGTGGGCGGTGAGGCGCCTGCCCGCGCTGCCGCCCCTGGCCGTCGCCGCCGTGCGCCGCGCGGGGCTGCGGGAGACAGCCGACGGCTTCCGCTACATCTTTGGGCACAAGGTGCTGCTGCTGTCGTTCCTCGCCGACATCATCGCCATGGTCTTCGGCATGCCCCGCGCGCTGTTCCCGCAGCTCGCCGCCGAGACGTACGCCCCCTACGGGCAAGGGCACGCGCTCGGCCTGCTGTTCGCGGCCATCCCGGTGGGCGCCGTGGTCGGCGGGCTGTTCTCCGGCGCCTTCTCCCGGGCGCGCCGGCACGGCTGGATGGTGATCGGCGCGGTCACCGCCTGGGGAGCGGCCGTCACCGGGTTCGGGCTGAGCCGCGGCCTGTGGTTCGCGGTGGTGTTCCTGGCGGCCGCCGGAGTCGCCGACATGGTCTCCATGGTGTTCCGCGGCGCCATCCTGCTGTCCGCCGCCACCGACGAGATGCGCGGCCGTATGCAGGGCGTGTTCACGGTCGTCGTCGCGGGCGGTCCGCGCCTGGCGGACGTCCTGCACGGCACGGCCGGCTCGGCCTTCGGCCCGCGCGTGGCGGTGGCCGGCGGCGGCCTGCTGGTGGTCGCCCTGATGCTGGGCCTGGCGGCGGCCGTCCCCGCGCTGCGCCGCTACCGGATCTGACCCACCGGACGACGGGTCAGTGGGTGCGCCGGGGGATGGTGTACTGCTCCAGGAGCTTGCCCCGGGTCAGCTCCAGCCGGTGGGCGAGGACCTCGGCGACGGTCCGCACCAGCGACAGCCCGAGCAGCGGATCCTCCACGGACAGCGCGAGGACCGCCGAGGCGTCGAACTCGTAGGCGCGGACCTGGCTGAACGCCGAGGCCCCGAAGTCCCACTGGTACGGCGGGAACAGCCAGGACCAGCCGAGCAGGTCGCCCGCGCCGAGGGACGCCACCGTCACCCGGCGGGTGGGCGTCACCTGCTGGTCCAGGTGCACGGCGCCGGAGCGGATGACCCAGAAGCGGTCGGCCGTGCCTCCCGCCTCGAAGATCCTCGTGTCCTCGGGGAAGGAGACTTCACGCGCGACCTCCATCAGGCGCTCGCGTTGTTTCTGGGGGAGGGCGGTCAGCAGTTTTATCGCTTTGGTCATGACCCGAAGCTCCTCGCCGGCGATGGGTTCCCCGCATGTGCCTCCTCCCCATTTCAGCCGCTGCGGATCCCCCGGGCACCTCGGCGGAGGCGACTTCTCAACGTCCTCACGCGCGGGGACGGCTCGTCACCCTCCGCTCACCGCTACGAGGGCCGGCCGGCCCGCGCTGGAAGGTGGCGTACAGCAGCCACAGCGAGGGGACCAGGAGCACCGCGCCGACGCCCAGCGACACCAGGACCGCCGTCAGCACGGAGGGGTTCGCCGCGGCCTGCGCGACGGTGGTGGTGCCGACCAGCATGGCCGGGTACTGGGCCGCGCCCCACGCCCACAGGATCGCCGCGACCGCCAGGGCGGCGGCCCCGCGGGCGGCCACGAAACGCCGCCGGGCCGACAGGCCGAGACCGGCGAGCCCGGCCACCGCGCTGACGATCACCAGCGGCAGCGCCCGGTGGGTCAGCCCGTGGAACAGCGCCGGGGCGTCCGCGTGCAGCACCGCGATCCCCGCGAGGGCCACGACTCCGGCCGCCAGCCCGCTGAGTACGGCGTCGCGGGCGAAGGCCGCCGCCAGGTCCGGCCGGCCCTCGCGGTCCGCGTCGGCGCACAGGTAGACCGCCGCCAGGTGAGCACAGGCCACCACCGCCAGCACCCCGCCCAGCACCGACGTCGGATTGAGCCAGCCGGTGATCACATCGCCCGTCGCGAGCCCCGGCGGCACGCGCCCGGAGGCCACACCACCGGCGACCGTGCCGAGGAAGAACGGCGTGAGCAGCGAGGACAGCGCGAAGCACGCCCCGAACAGCCGCTGCTGCCACAGCTCGGTACTGGCCTTGCGGAAGGCGAAGGCGGCGCCCCGCGCGATGATGCCGAGCGCCGCCAGGGTCAGCGGGATGTACAGCGTGGACATCACGGCGGCGAACACCGGGGAGAACGCCGACCACAGCAGCACCACCACGAAGATCAGCCACACATGGTTGGCCTCCCACACCGGCCCGATGCTGTGCTCGATCAGCGCGCGCCGGGCCCGCCCCCGCTCGGCCCCGCCGGCCAGCAGGTCCCACACCCCGGCGCCGAAGTCCGCCCCGCCGAAGAGGGCGTAGCAGGTCAGGCCCAGCCACATCACGGCGAGCGCCGCGTCCGCGAGCACGGTCACCTCCAGGGGGTCGTACGGCGGGGCCCGGCGGGCCTCACACGACGGGGTAGCCGGTGACGTCCGCCTCCTGCGGGGCCTGCGGCACCGGGGTGCGCCGTGCCAGGCGGCGCAGGACATACACGGTGGCCGTGGTCATGGCGGCGTACACCACCAGCACCAGCCACAGGCCGGTCATCAGTCCGGGGGCGGGGTTGACGGCGTCCCGCACACTCATCACGCCCCACACGATCCACGGCTGGCGGCCCAGTTCGGTCACGGTCCAGCCGCACTCCAGCGCCACCACGGCGGCCGGGCCGGCGACGGCGGCGAGCGCCAGGAACACCCGGGGCATGCCCAGCTCACCGCCGCCGGTGCGGCGGCGGTGCCACCACTGCCACAGCAGCCACACACCCATGAGCAGCAGGAAGAAGCCGATGGCGACCATCAGGTCGAAGGCCCAGTGCACACCGGTGACCGGCGGACGCAGGGCGACCGGTACGCGGTCCAGGCCCTGGACGACGGTGCCGGGGCGGTAGCCGACCAGCAGGGACAGCCCGTCGGGGACCTCCAGGCCGTACTTCAGCCTGTTGTCGCCCGCGATGCCGCCGATGGTCAGCGGGACGTGGGAGCCGGTGCGGTACACGCCCTCGATCGCGGCGAGCTTGGTCGGCTGGTAACGGGACAGGAAGCGCGCCGCCCAGTCGCCCACGACGATCTGGAACGGGGCCACGATCACGCCCAGCGTGAACGGGATGAGGAAGCCGGCCCGGTGGTAGGCGTCCCGGCGCCCGCGCAGCAGGGCCACCGCGTACACGGCGGCGGCCAGGAACGAGGCCACCATGAAGGCCGCGAGGATCATGTGCACGGTCTGCGGGGGACTGGCCGGGTTGAGCATCGCCGCCCACGGGTCGACGTGCACCACCTTGCCGTCGCGCAGGGTGTAGCCGCGTGGCTGGTTCATCCACGCGTTGGCGCACACCACGAAGAACGCCGACGCGGTGCCCGCGACGACGATGGGGATGCCGGTCAGCAGATGGCGGCGGGGCGGAAGCCGGTCCCAGGCGTACAGATAGATCCCGAGGAAGATCGCCTCCAGGAAGAAGGCGATGCCCTCCAGGGCGAACGGCAGCCCGATCACCTGACCGAACCTGCCCATCAGCCCCGGCCACAGCAGTCCCATCTCGAAGCTGAGGATGGTCCCGGAGACGGCGCCCACCGCGAACAGCACGCCCATGGCGCGCGCCCACCGGCGGGCGAGCAGCCGGTGGGCCGGATTCCCGGTGCGGATGCCGTACCACTCCGCGAGCAGGGTCAGCACCGGCAGCCCGACCCCGAGACAGGCCACGACGATGTGCCAGGCGAGGGAGAACCCCATCTGCGCCCGCGCCGCCGCGAGGTCTCCCTCCGTCGCCCGGCGCACCGCGTCCACGGCGAGTACCGCCGGACCGGAGAGCAGAGCACGCATCACGAGGACTGCCAGTACCCGGCTGAAACGTCCCGAACCGGGATTCTTCGTCCATTTCCGGCTGATCGCATGAAAAAGCCCTGGCTGGACGGGGGAAGCCAGCCAGGGCCGTACAAGGCGGCGCACCGGGGACCCACCGGGTCGACCCTGTCGCCGCTTATGGGTGAACCGTAAACCATCCACGACCGTTTCGCGCGGTCGCGGCGGGGTCGGGTGAGCGGACTCACTCCGCCCCTCAGCTCCGGTCGGGATGCCGGCCCGGGACCAGGATCTCGTCCAGCACCCGCAGGACGGCCTCGTAGGTCAGGACGCGTACGGCCGCCTCGCGCGCGGCGTCCGGATCCGTCGCCCCGAGGGTGTCGCGGCGGTCCCGCCATCGGAGCTCCTCCTGTACCGCGCACGCCCTGGCGCGCTGGATCCGCCGCAGCAGTTCGTCCGAGTGCACCACATCCGTCATGCCCTGCACCTACCCGCTCCGAGGCGCCGTGATGGCGGCACGAAGCAGCCAGTGTGGAAGCGGGAGGGAAGCCGGCGGGGGAGCGGTATGGGAGAAGAACTGCCAGAAGCGGAGTTTGCCACTCCCACCGCCGGGCAGACGGAATCTCGTGCTTCGGACCGGAGGCGCGTCAGCGGAAGCTGTACCTGCTGCTCCGGGAGGTCTTTGGACGAACCGGACGGCACCACCTCTTCCGCGGTCAGTCCCTGAAACACCGTTCAGGAGCCATACCGCATGTTCATCGACATATCGACAAGCCGCCCCGACACTCCCGCGGACCAGGCGGCGCCCGCCCGCCGGCCGCACGACGACGCCCCCGACACCGCCGTCCTCTTCCAGCGCCTCGCCGCCGCGGGGGACGGCCCCGAACGGGCAGCCGTCCGCGACGAACTCGTCAGCGCGTGGCTGCCCATGGCCCACCGCATCGCCGGCCGCTTCCGCGACCGCGGCGAGTCCCTGGAGGACCTGCGGCAGGTGGCGGCACTCGGGCTGGTCAAGGCCATCGACCGGTTCGACCCGGACCGCGGCGCCTTCGAGAGCTACGCCGTGCCCACCATCACCGGCGAGGTCAAGCGGCACTTCCGGGACCGGATGTGGGCCCTTCGCGTGCCCCGCCGCGTCCAGGAACTGCGCAACAAGGTCCGGGTGGCGCGCCGTGAACTCACCCAGAACCCGGGCAGCCCCGAACCCTCGGTCGCGGCGATCGCCGCACACGCCGGACTGACCCAGGAGGAGGTCAACGCGGGGATGGAGGCGATCGACAGCTTCAGCACGCTGTCCCTGGACGCCGAACTCTCGGCCGGCGGCGACGGCTACAGCCTCGCCGACAGCCTCGGCGCGTCGGACTCCTCCTACGACACCGTCGTCGACCGCGAGTCGGCCAAGGAGGGCCTGCGCCGGCTCCCCGAACGGGAGCGCGCCATCCTCTACATGCGCTTCTTTGAGGACATGACACAAAGCAGGATCGCCGACCGGCTCGGCATCTCCCAGATGCACGTCTCCCGGCTCATCAGCCGCAGCTGCGCGCGCGTACGCGACGAGGTGCTGGCGGAGCGGGCGAACCGCCCCGGCGACGGACGACCGCGACCGACGACCGGTCCCACCCCGTGAGGGGCCTTGCTCCCCGGCTCGTGCCGTCGCCCCGCGTCGCCGGTCGCGCCTTCCGTGTCTGAGCGGGCGTTCGCGGGGAACACGGAGCCAATGAACGAAGACGAGCTTCCGCCCGACGGCCGGGCCGTGGAGGTTTATCTCGATCTGCTCCGCGTCCGGATGCCCGAACAGGACTACGAACTGCTGCTCGACGTCGTCGACCCGGTTCTGCGGGCCATCGACGAACGAGGCGTGCCCTCCGCGGACTTCCCGCTGGAGGGCGCCCAGGCGCAAGGCCTCCCCCAGGAGATACGGGACGAGGCCGCCCTGGTCATCGCGACCGCCGTCACCGGCAGGCTGGACAACGAGCTGGTCGTCCTCGACATCGAGGAGACCGGCCCGGTCCGGGTGGTCACCGACGCGGCGACCGCCGCCGACCCGGCGCGCCTGACCGAGATCGCGGACTACATCCGCGACCGGCACCGGGAGACCGAGGAGCTGCGGGGCATCGCCGAAGCCAGCGACCTGCCCACCGACTTCTGACCGCGGTGACGGGCCGGGGACCTGCCCCGGCCCGTCACCGCGCCGGTTTCGACACCGGGACGTCCAGCGGACGCGCCAGACCCACGACCGCCTCGTCGAGCCGCTGGAGATGCCGCAGCACCCGGTCGGTGATGCGCCCGAACCGGGGGACGCCGGGCGCCCCGTCCGGCTCCAGCAGCGAGGCGATGCTCGGACCCCGTTCGACCTCCGCGGTGGCGCACTCCTCGGCCACGTGCGCGCGGATCGTCTCGATGTTGCGGGTGATCCGGGCACACGCCTGGCGCAGCCGGGGATCCGCGGCTATCGACGGATGCGTGGGCAGCAGCTCCGCGGTCGCGGCCAGCGACCGCGCGTGGTAGGCACAGGTCTCCAGCAGCGCCACGACGTACTGGGCGGTGTTCCGCCGGGCCCGCAGCGGCGTGATCGGATGCGTCAGCGGCTGCGTGGCCGCCCGCAGGTCGCCCAGCGCCTGGTCCAGTTCGCGCGCCCGGTCCAGCAGATCGCCCGCCGGACCGCCGCTGAGCTGCTCGACGGCGACGGCCGTGACATCCGTCAGCCGTTCCAGCACCCGGCCGAGCAGCTCGTTCGTACGGCCGTGGGTGTGCACCGGCAGTACCAGCGCGGCCGCGATGATGCCGCAGGCCGCCCCCAGCGCCGTCTCCTCCACCCGCAGCACGAGCACCGCCGCGCTGTACCTGTGCAGCAGCGTGTACAGCAGCCCCAGCGCCGCGGTGACGAAGAACGACATCAGCGTGTACGACAGCGGGGCCGTGTAGAACATCGCGAAGACGAACAGCAGCACCAGGGCCAGCGCCGTCCACGTGTGCGGCCCGACCAGCCCCGCCAGCACGATCCCGGCCACCACGCCGAGCACGGTGCCCACCAGACGCCGGTAGCCCTTGACCAGGATCTCGCCCGTCGACGAGGTGTTGATGAAGACGATCCAGCAGGTCAGCACCGCCCAGTACCAGCGCTGGCTGGAGAGGAACTCGCCGCCGACGATGGCCAGCGACGAGCCCACCGCGACCTGCACGGCCGCCCGCGTGGTGGGCCGCCGCCACCCGGTCGGGACCTGCTCCTCCCGCTCCGCCTCCTCGGCGCCCTCGATGGCGGCGCTCTCCGCGTCCAGCTCCTCCCGGGAGCGGATCGTCGCCGGCGCGTCGTCGGACTCGTCCTGCGGGCCGTCCAGTGCGATCCGCAAGCCCATCACGGCCCGAGCGGTCTCGCCGATACCGCGGAAGACGTCCTGCACGGCGGGCGAGGCGGGCGGCAGGTTCTCCTCGTCCCGGTAGCCGAGGAGCCGGTTGCGCACATGCGCCAGCGCGGTCCCGCCGCCCTCCCCGACGGGCCGCAGCACAAGCATCGCCAGCGCCCCCAGGTCGCGGCGCAGCGTCTCGGTCGCCTCGTCCCGCACCGGCAGCCGGCCGCTGGAGGGCACGGACGCGCCGGGCAGGTGCAGGGTGAGCGTGTCGGTCCGCTCGGCGCTGCGGGCGTTCAGCAGAAGCAGCCCCAGCCGCTCGGCGGCGATCTCGGCGTCCGCGATCCGCCGCTGCACCAGCCGCGCCACGGCCTCGTCGGAGGTGCCGTCCGCCAGCCGCGACTGGATCATCATGGCCGTGTCGTGCAGCCGGGCCGTGCCCAGGCGCACCGCCTCCACGACCTTCTCCACCTCGTCCGGACCGGCGTCCAGCAGCTCCAGCTGCGCCGTCACCAACTGCGCGAGCCGCACCCGGAACGCCTCGCGCAGGCGTTGCAGGACGCCCGCGGGCGTCTCGTACACGATCACGAACCGGACGAGGGCGCTGGAGCCGAACGCGACCGCGATGACCCCGTAGAGCCCGGGCAGCGCCGACGCGGTGGCGCCGACGAACAAGGACATGAAGTAGAGCTGGAAGCCGATCAGGCCGAGCGCGTTGCCCCGGTCGCCGAACCGGCGGCTGTAGACCGCGCAGAAGATCAGTGCGACGAAGAAGACGTCCCCGGCCACCACGAGCGGGTTGAGCAGCGCGCCGAGCGACACGGACACCAGCGCCACCGGAAGACCGAGGGCGAGCGTGACCGCCTGCTGCGAGCGCTGCTTCTCCCGGATGGCGAAGGTGGCCGCCATCGACGCGATCGCCCCGGCCACCAGATGCGTCACGGGCACGCGCAGCACGCCGAGGACGACCAGCGTCAGCGCGATCGAGCCCGCCGTCCGCGATCCGGCCGCCAGCCGCAGCAGGCCGGGATCGGACGCCGCGAAGCGGTCACGCAGCCGCGACCGGACCGGCCTCTGTGCTGCTCCCACGCCGCCCTGCCCTCCCGTTTCGCGTCCCCGTCTCCCGTCATGATCCGCCCGACCGGCATGGCGCGCCACGGCCGGACCGCCCGTCGCGGCCCGGCCGTGCCCGGGCGGGAGGGGCCCTGCCCCGTTGCCCCCGGGTGTCACATCCGCCGGGGGCGGGCCCCCTCGACGTGCTCCCGCACCTGCTCGGGCGTCATGTACGAGTCGGTGAACTCGAAGTCCTTCAGTTTGGCGGCCTTGCGGGCCTGGAATCCGGTACGGACGAAATCGTCCCCGGCGACCGCGTTGAGCAGCCAGTTGGTCGCGACCCTGGTCTTGGCGACGTTCGTGCGCAGCGCCCCCAGGTGGTAGCCGCGGGCCACGGCCTGGGCCGGGACACCGCGCAGTTCCACGCCGAGCGGTTTGGAGACCGCGTCCGCGCCGCCGAGGTCGACGACGAGTCCCAGGTCCTTGTGCTCGTACGGCCGCAGGGGCTGCCCGCGCAGGGTCGCGATGAGGTTCTCCGCGACCCGCCGGCCCTGCCGCGTGGCGTGCTGCGCGGTCGGCGGGCACACCACGCCACCGCCCTTGCTCAGGTCGGGTACGGCGGCGGAGTCCCCGAGCGCGAACACCCCGTCGTGGCCGGGCAGGCACATCTCGGCGGTCACGGCGAGCCGGCCCCTGACCGTCTCCGCGCCGAGGGTCGCGATGAGCGGGCTGGCCACCACGCCCGCGGTCCAGATCAGGGTGTGTGTCGGCACCACCCGGCCGTCGGTGAAGGTGACCTCCTCCGGCCCGGCCTTCGCGATGGACACCCCGAGCGAGATCTCGATGCCCCGGCGGCGCAGCACCTCCTGGGCGCTGCGGCCCAGCTTGTCGCCCAGTTCCGGCATCAGCTTCGGCGCGATGTCGATCAGGTGCCACTTGATGAGGGCCGGGTTCAGCCGCGGGTAGCGCTTGACGGCGGCGTGCGTGAGGCGCTGCAGGCACGCCGCCGTCTCGGTGCCGGCGTACCCGCCGCCGACCACCACGAACTGCAGCCGCGAGGCGCGCTCGGCCGGGTCCTCGCTGGCGTCGGCGAGGTCGAGCTGGGTGATGACGTGGTCGCGGACGTAGGCGGCCTCGGCCAGCGTCTTCATGCCGAAGGCGTGGTCGATGAGCCCCGGGATGTCGAAGGTGCGGGTGACGCTGCCGGGGGCCAGCACCAGGTAGTCGTACGGCTCGTCGACGACGCGGTCGGTGAGCGTCCGCACGACGCACACCTTGGCCTTCAGGTCCACGCCGACGGCGCCGCCCGGAATGATCCGCGTGCGGTATTTCTTGCTGCGGCGCAGGGAGATGGCGACCGACTGGGGCGTCAGCACCCCGGACGCGACCTGGGGCAGCAGCGGCAGATAGAGCTGATAGGACTGCGGCGTCACGAGGGTGATGTCCGCCTCACCGGGAGAGAGCCTGCGCTCCAGACGGCGGACGCACGCCACTCCGGCGAAGCCTGCGCCGACCACCAGGATCCTGGGTCGTGTCACGATGTTTCATCCCTTCTGGGGGGGCTCCGGGCGGCTGCATCGACGTCCTTGCGTCTGCCCGGGGACGGCTGCTTCGCACCTCACCGGTCCATCGGGTCCATCCGGTCCGTCGGGCACCACGATGCCCCCACCGGGCCTCGCGCGCACCGGAGCCGCTGTCCCCGCCGCCCGGAACGCGTCCGGACGGCGGGGGCCGCCCCGGCGGGTTCCCGGGATCCGCCGCCCTATGGGTCGTTCGGTCGTTCGGGCGTCCGGACGGGCCCGCGCCGCGCGGTGCTACCGCAGGTGGTCCACGCCCGCCGGGATCCGGTCCGGTGCGCCTTCGGCCGCGCTGTCGATGTGGCACAGCAGGAGGCAGACGTCGTCGTCGCGTTCGGAGTCGCTCAGCAGCGGGCCGAGGAGGCGGTCCGCCGAGCCGTCCAGGTCGGCGTCCAGCTCGGCCGGGTCGAACGCGCCCAGCGCGGTGGCGAGGCGGTCGATGCCGGGGTCGATGCCCAGCGCCCGCCGCTCCACGAGGCCGTCCGTGTACAGGGCCAGGGTCGCGCCGGGGGAGAGGCGCACCGTGTGGTCCTCTATCTCCTGGCGCAGGGGGATGCCGAGCATGGCGCCCGGCTTGGCGTCCAGGACGTGCACCCGGCCGTCCGGCAGGCGCAGCACCGGTGGCGGATGGCCCGCGGCTGCCCAGGTGACCGTGGGATCGTCCGGGCTGAAACGGGCGATGACCGCGGTCGCGAACAGGTCGGGCTGCAAGTGGTGCAGGAACACGTGCAGCCGGGTCAGCAGCCGGCCGGGGCTGCCGCCGTCGACGGCGTAGGCACGCAGCGCGGTGCGGAGCTGGCTCATCATCACGGCGGCGTGCAGGCCGTGGCCGGTGACGTCGCCGATGACGGTGATCAGGCTCCCGTCCGGCTGCCGGAAGGCGTCGTACCAGTCCCCGCCGATGTTCAGCCCGTGCGTGGCCGGCAGATAGCGCGCGGCCAGGCGCAGGCCCGGTGTGGTGGGCAGGTCGGTGAGCAGGGCACGCTGCAGCGTCTCGGCGATGTCGCGGTTGTGCTCGAAGCGGCGCGCGTTGTCGAGGGCGACGCTCGCCCGCCGGGCCAGCTCGATCAGCATGACGGCGTCGTCGGGGTCCCAGCGGGGGCCGGGCGGCGTCAGCGTCAGCACACCGAGCGGTGTCCGCCGCGCGAGCAGCGGGACGCACAGCAGGGGCCGGCCGGGGTTGAGCGCCGAGGGCGGCTGGTCGTCGACGCCCGGCAGGTCACCGGGGTGGTCGGCCGCGTACTGCGGGCGGCCGGTACGGGCCGCGAGCACCGCGGCCGCCGGGTGCGGGGCGGGCCGGTGCCGGTCGCCCTCGTGGTCGAACAGCCATACGTCCACGCGGTCGGCGTACCGGGGTACGAGCAGGCCCGGCAGCCGCCGCAGGATCTCCTCGTGGTTCAGCGAGGTCGTCAGCAGCGCGCTGGCGTCGGCCAGGAACCTCAGTCTGCGGCGGGCCTCCTCGGCCTCGGTGCGCGCGGCGCGTTCGGCCGCGAACGCCTCTCGCTGGGCCCGCCAGGCGGCGTCCAGATCGGCGTGCAGGGCGAGGACGCCCTGGTTGGTCTGGTGCAGTTCCTCCCGATGGAAGGCGACCAGCTCCTCCTGCTCGGCGAGTCTCTCCAGAACCGCCGCCGTGTCGTCGTCGGCCCCCAGCAGGGCCTCGGCCAGAGCGGCAGCGTCGCCGCCCACCTCCGGTTCAGGTTCCGGTTCCGGCTCCGGCGAGACCCCGTCCCGGGGGCAGAGTACGGACATCCGCCACGCCGGCTCCCCACCGCCCTGCGGGTCATGGGCCGGCGCGACCGTGATGTGGAGGGCGCCCGCGTCCGCGCCCCCGCCCGTGTCGGGGCCCGGCAGCCGGACGGTGACCGTCCAGGTGCCGCCCTTGGCCAGGCAGTGGCGCAGATGGGTGCCGAGGGCGGTGGTCAGACGGGTGCGTTCGAGCGGGGGGACGCCGTACGCCGCCGCCGTGCGGGCCGTGGCGATACGGACGCGGGCCGCGTCGGTGGCGGTGCTGATCTGCCGGGTGCGCGTCATGGGCGGTCCGGCGGGGCGGGGGTCAGGACGGCCACGGTGGTGTCGTCCCGGACCGGGCTGGCGGAGCTGCCGGTGTCACGTACGGTCAGGGCGGCCGTCACCGCGGGGTCGGCCGACGTGGGCAGAGCGGCCGCGCCGGGCGGTGCCCACCGGCTGGGCAGGCCGTCGCTGTGCAGGACGAGCAGGCGGTCAGGAGCCCAGGCCACCTCGGTCTCGGGCAGCGTCGTGGGCCGGTGCACGCCGACGATGCCCGGCCGGGACAGCAGGTGGCGCCAGGTGTCGCCCTCGCGCAGCCGGGCCCCGACGTTGCCGATCCCGCAGAAGCGCAGCCGCCCGGCCCGCAGATCCAGCTGGGCCACGGCGACGGCCGCGCCCCGGGTGCCGCGCAGCGCCGTGTCGAGCCGCCGGAGCAGCTCGGTCGGCGTGAGACGGGCCGAGCGGTGCAGGGTCTCGACCGCCGCCGACGAGGCGCGGGCCGCCTCCCGGCCGTGGCCGAGGCCGTCCGCCAGCATGAGGGTCACCAGCTCCCCGGCGCCCGCCCAGGACCAGGCGTCACCCGAGTACTCCGCTCCGGCGTACGGGACGGTGACGCCGCCCGCCCGCAACGCCCCCGTGTACGGGAGGGCGGCACCGTCGGCCCGAACCGCGCCGGGCCGGGGCACGGTGGTGCCCACCCGGGCGAGCGCCACCGTGCCCCGGCCGACGACGCTGTGCAGGTGGAACTCGTCGGCCGCGCGGCGGCAGGTGCCGAGCCCGGCCCCGAGCGAGCCGCTGGTCGAGAACCCGTCGCGCCGGGCGGCGGCGACGTCGGGGATGCCGGGACCGTGGTCGACCGCCGTCATCTGCACCACCGGCGCCGGGTCGCCGTGCCCGCACGGAGCGCTCGGCGGGGGCACGACCTCGACCAGGAGCCGCCCGTCCTCGGCGTACTTGAGCAGGTTGGTGGCGAGTTCGGTCGCCACCAGCGCCGCGGCGGCGGTGCGGGACTCGCCGAGGCCGGCCAGCGCGGCCGCCTCCTCGGCGGCGACCCGCGCGTCGCGCACCCGGGTCGAGTCGGGCACCGGAACCTCCCAGACGCGCGGCATCAGGCTCCCTCGTACGGCCGCACAGGCCGGGTCGCCCAGGAGGTGACGGTGACGGTGGTGCCGGCGCCCGGGGTGCTGTCGATCGCGAACTCGTGCACCAGCCGGCGGGCGCCGCCCAGGCCCATGCCGAGGCCGTCGCCGGAGGTGTAGCCGTCGCTGAGCGCCCGGTCCAGGTCCGTGATGCCGGGCCCCTCGTCGCTGAACGCCAGCCGGAGCCCGTGCACCTGCCCGTCTACCACCTGGGACGCCCGCATCTGCCCGCCCCCGCCATGCACCAGCGTGTTGCGCGCCAGCTCGCTGGCCGCGGTGACCAGCTTCGTCTGGTCGACCAGGCCGAAGCCGAGCCGCCCGGCCGCCTGGCGCACATGCTGCCGTACCCACACCAGGTCCATGTCCGACCGGATCGGCAGGCAGACCTCGACGCCCGCTGCTGTCTCCATCACCGGCTCCCCGCCTGTGCGCCGCCGGGGCGCGGCAGCGTGGGCCGGGCGGTGACGAGCCGCAGGGCGTCCTCGGCGGTGAGCGCGGTCCGCAGCCCGGGCAGGGTCAGACCCAGTTCGACCATGGTGATCGCCACCGCCGGACGCATCCCGGCCACCACGGTCTGCGCGGCCAGCAGCCTGGCCTTGGCCGCGATCTCGGCCAGCACCCGGCCGAGGAAGGAGTCGACGATCTCCACTCCGGAGACGTCGATGACCACTCCCGTGGCCGTGTGATGGGCGATGGCCTCGCCGATGTCCTGCTGGAGCTGTTCGGCGGTGCCGTCGTACAGATCGCCCTGGAGCGTGACCAGGAGGACGTCGCCGAGTCTGAGTACCGGCACCTGCCCCGTGCCCGGCGCGGGGAGACGGTCGGTCACCGTTCACCCACACCGTGGCGTGCCCGGCTCACGATGTCCGCGCCCAGCTGGTGCAGGGCGTGGGCGAGCGCGTCGGCGAGGGTCGCGCGGGTGACGACCGAGCCCAGGTCGAGGCCGAGGTGGACGATGGTCTGCGCGATGGCCGGGCGGATGCCGGAGACCACGCACTCGGCGCCCATCAGCCGGGTGGCCGCCACGGTCTTCATCAGGTGCTGGGCGACCAGCGAGTCGACGGTGGGCACGCCGGTGATGTCGAGGATGGCGAAGCGGGCCTGCTGGTCGACGACCGCCTCGAGGAGCGACTCCATCACCACCTGGCTGCGGGCGCTGTCGAGCGTTCCGATCAGCGGTACCGCGACGATGCCGTCCCACAGCTTGATGACCGGGGTGGCCGCCTCGAGCAGCTGGAGCCGCTGACGGTCGATGAGGCCCTGGCCCTCGCTGAGCGCCGTCTGCATCACCACGAGCCGCAGGGTGCCGATGAGCACGGTCAGGACGTTGGCGCACTCCCGCAGGTACTCCTCCGGGGTGCCGGCGAGCTCGGCGGTCAGCAGCTCCAGCGCGGGCGGCCGCAGGGCGTCCACGTCCCGCGAGACCTCCGCTGCGGTCAGACCGGTCCTGCCCCGCACCGCGCCCATCCGCGCAAGCTGCTCGCGCACCGGCAGGAAACCGTCGGCGTCCGGGTCGGACACCCGCTCGGAGGCGGCCACCGCGCCCAGCGCGTCGACGACGGCGCGGCCCGCTTCCACCGCCTCGTCGCGGGAGACGGTGAACACGGTCCGGAAGATCGGCTCCTCGGCCCACCGCTGGGCGATCTGCTCCCTGCGACGGCGCAGGAAGTCCCCGACCTCGGGGGCCGGCGATCCGTGCTGTGCTACCGCTGCGTGCTCCGGCACCTGTTCCACTCCTCATCCGCGTTGCACCGTTCCGAATCCGCCCTCCGGGCGGCACCGCGGCGCGACTCTTGCCGGGCGACAACTGTTACCACAGGCCCACCGCGTACGACACCTCGTGAGGGCCCAGGGGGGCGAGCTGACAGCCACCGCCAACCCTGCGAGAGTGTCAGCGTGACGTCCTCCCACCCGCGCCCGCGGTCGCCCGGCGAGGCGGCGCGCGCGACCTCCACGGCGGCGGAACTGCTGGAGATCCTGTGGGGCCGCGCGTCCACAGCTCCCGTCTCCGCCTCCCAGCTCCGGGTGCTGTTCGTCCTCGAACGCAACGAGGGCATCAACCTGCGCACCCTCGCCGCCACCCTGGGCTCCACGCCGCCGTCCACGAGCAGGCTGTGCGACCGGCTGCAAGCGGTGGGCTTCGTACGGCGGCAGGTGGCCGCCACCAGCCGCCGGGAGGTGGAACTGCGCCTCAGCCGTCGCGGCCGCGCGTTCCTGGCCGACGTGCGGGCGCGCCGGGAGACGGAGCTGCAGTCGGTGGTGGAGCGGATGCCGACGAGCCAGCGGATCGCGCTGCTGACCGGGCTCGAGGGGTTCTGCGCGGTCGCGTCGGCGCTGATCCACGCCGCGGGCGCGGCGGGCGACGACGGCCCTGCCCGACGCTCTCCCCCCGCGCACACCGAGACCTCCGCGCCCGCGCTCACTTCGCCCCCGGCTCCTCCGGCTGACGGTCCACCAGGGCCAGCGCCTCCTCGGCGCTCCGCGAGACCGGCACCGTGATGCTGACGCCCGTGAGCTCCAGGATCCGCAGCACCGCCGGGGCGGGGGCGATGATGTGCACACTGCCCGCCCGCTCCCGGGCCTCCTGGTACACCCGCAGGATGATGTTCATGCCCGAGGAGTCCATGAAGGGGACGGCGGACAGCTCCAGCAGGAAGTGCCGTCGGCCGTGGTGGAGCTGGTTGGCCAGATGGGCCTGCAACTCGGTGGCGGTGTCGACGTCCAGGTAACCCTCGACCGTGAGCAGGGCGACATCCTCCCGCGGCAGGGTGACCTCCACGGACAGCGGATTGTGGGCAAGGGGCACGAATACCTCCAACGAATGCTGACGCCGGCCAGTGCCGGTTACCCCCGGCGACGCCTTCGACGCACACCGGACCCGCACCGGTGACGTGATCCGTTTCTCATCACCGGCCACGGGAGCAACCCGCACTGCGCCCCCGCGCCTACCCCTGAACCGGGCTCTCATGCCTCGTCACCCGTCCACGCCCGCTCGCCGTCGGACCCGCCCGCCGTCAGGCGACCCGGATGCCCACGATGCAGGTGTCGTCGTCCGTGTCCGACTTGCTGTACGTCAGCAGCCGGTCGAGCTGCTGGTCCAGGGTCTTCGGCGCCGAGCGGGCCGTGGTCAGCAGATGGCTCAGCGACTCCTCCACGGAGCGGTCCCGGCGCTCGATCAGACCGTCGGTGTACATCAGCAGCGTGTCCTGCGGCGCGAACTGCAGCTCGTCCTCCTCGTACACGGCCTCCGGCACCGCGCCCAGCAGCATGCCCCGGACCAGCGGCAGCGGAGCCGCCTCCGCCCCGCGGACCAGCACGGGCGGAAGATGCCCGGCCCGGGCCCAGCGCAGGGTGCGCCGCCCGGGGTCGTACAGGGCGCAGACCGCCGTGGCGGTGACCGCGCCGGTCAGATGGTGCGCCACGATGTTGAGCCACGACAGCAGCTGGCCGGGCCCGGCCCCGGTCACGGCCAGGCCCCGCAGCGCGTTGCGCAGCACCACCATGCTCGTGGCCGCCTCTATGCCGTGGCCGGCGACGTCGCCGACGCACAGCAGCACGAGCCCGGAGGGCAGCACCACCACGTCGTACCAGTCGCCGCCCACCAGATGCTCGGTCTCCGCCGGCCGGTAGCGCACCGCGACGTCCAGGCCGCTCACCCGCAGCGGTGCCTGGGCCGGCGGCATGATGGCGTGCTGCAACTGGAGCGTCAGCCGGTTGCGCTCGGTCGCCTGCTGCTCGGTGTGCGCGAGCTGGTCACGGGTGGCGGCGAGCGCGACCTCCGTCCAGTGCTGCGCGGAGATGTCCTGGTAGGCCCCGCGCACCACGAACAGCCGCCCGTCGGTGTCCAGGACCGGCTCGGCCACCACCCGGATGTGCCGGGTCACCCCGTCCGGCCGCTGGAGCCGGAAGGCCGCGGAGGCCGGACGGCGGTGGTGCAGCAGCGTGCGCAGGAACCGCCGGATGGCCACGGCGTCGTCCGGGTGGGCGTGCGAGGGCAGCTCCTCCAGCGGCACCGGCGTACTCGAAGGCGCACGGCCGTACAGGCCGAACAACTGGTCGTTCCAGGTGATCTCACTGGTCAGCAGGTTCTCCTCGAAGCCGCCGATCCGGCCGAGGCGCTGCGCGTGCTGGAGCAGACTCGCCAGCCGCGCCGTCTCGTCCTCGATGCGCCAGATCAGCAGCACGCAGCCGCCGTGCCGGCTGATGCTGATGTCCGCCACCGCCGACAGCGGCACCTGGTCGACGAGCGCCGTCAGATGCATGCGCTGCGCCCGGTACGCCTCACCCGTGGCGTACACCCGCTCCACCCGCTGGAACAGCTCGCTCTTCCCGGCGGCCATGGGGAAGGCCTCCAGCAGCAGCGCGCCGTTGACCACGGCCCGCGGCCGGCCGGCCGGGTCCAGGAAGCGGCTGTTGACATGCTGGATGCGGAAGTCCACCAGCTGCCCGTCGCCGTCGACGTGCGGGACCAGCACCAGGGCCGGGTCGTGCAGTCCGTCGGCCAGGTCCATCAGTTCGGCGGCGTCCGGCAGCACCCGCGGTTCCTGCCCCGCCTCGTGGCGCAGCGTGGACGTCTCCAGCGTGTGCGCGCACAGTTCGGCGAGGGCCTCCACCTGGCGTACGACCTGGGGCGGCTGCGGCTCCAGCGGTCCGGGCCAGGCGATCTCCAGCACCCCGTGGATACGGCCGCCGGTGCCGGCGGGCACCGCCACCCGGCCCCCGTCCGGATGCAGGTGCCGCCCGATGGTGGGCAGTCCGGTCGTGGCGAGCGAGGTGAACCACTGGCCGGTGCGCTCGGTGAGCCCCCGGCGCGCCACCGTGGAAACCTCCGGCGGCACATAGCGCCACCGGGTGGCCTCCGCCGGGGAGAAACCGGCGCTGCCCGACAGGGTCAGCGAGCCGTCGGCGCCCGCCGCCCAGACCGCAACGGCCACCGCGCCCAGGGGCCGCAAGGCGTGCTCCAGCAACGAGTCGGCGACGGCCTGGGTGTCGTCCGCGGCCAGCGCGCCGCTCTCCGCGGCGCGCAGCCGCACGGCAGAGGCGCGCTCCAGCGCCCCCTCGGCGGCGGCCAGGAAGGCGTCGGTGACCTCGGAGACTCGGTCGCGGGCGGCCTGGTTGATGACCTCCACCGCGAACTCCAGCGGTGTCACCCGGGCCTGTTCGGCCAGCTCGGCGAGCTGCCGGGCTGCCTGCGCCGGACCGCAGCCCAGCCGCTCCACCAGGATGCCCTTGGCGAGCTCGACCAGGGCCCGGCCCTCGGCCTCCGCCTGCGCCGCCCGCACCTCGCGGCGCAGCCGCTCCACGGTGGCGGCCAGCCGCCCCACGGGGGACGTGGAGTTGGGCGCCGTGGAATCGGACGGCGCCGGGTCGCCGGTGGGTGAGGGCGTCCCGGACGCGGACGGCTCCTGACCCGGCCCGGCGGCGGCCGGATCGCGCTGCTGCTCGGACGTGCTCACGATCGACAAGCTCCTCGGCTGAACGGCGCGGGGGTGCGGGAGGTGCCGCGGCGGACCGGGCCCGCCCCGCCGGTGCGCGGGGCGGGCGCCGACGCGCTCACGCGGACAGCCAGTGCCGGACGCAGGCGATGAGGTCGTCCGTGTCCACGGGCTTGGTGACGTAGTCGCTCGCCCCGGACGCCAGCGACTTCTCCCGGTCCCCCGGCATCGCCTTCGCGGTGACGGCGATGATCGGCAGTTCGGCGTACCGCGGCAGCCTGCGGATCTCGGCCGTTGCGGTGTAGCCGTCCATCTCCGGCATCATCACGTCCATCAGGACGAGCGCGACGTCGGGGTTGCCGACCAGCGTCTCGATGCCCTTGCGCCCGTTCTCCGCGTGCAGCACCCGGAAGCCGTGCAGCTCCAGGATCCCGCTGAGCGCGAACAGGTTGCGCGCGTCGTCGTCGACGACGAGGACGGTACGGCCCGCGAAGGCGCCGTCGACGGGCGGTGCGAGGTCCTGCGGTTCCTCGGCCCGCACCAGCGACAGCACGTCACCGGGCTCCTCGGCCGACAGGTGCAGGGCGATGCGCTCGCGCAGTTCGTCGAGGCTGGAGAGGAACTCCAGCGAGCCGTCGTCCCCGCGCGAGCGCAGCGCCTCCGCGCGGGCCACCTCCGGACGCCGGCCGCTGTGCACGAGCACCGGCACGCCCGCCAGCGCCGAGTCGCCCTGGAGCGCCCGGAGGAATCGGGACGCCTCCTCCTCGGGCATGTCCAGGTCGAGGACGACACAGTGGCACGGCTCGGAGGCCAGCGCCCCCGCGGCCTCCTGCGCTCCCACGGCGGTGATGATGTCGACGGTGGGCAGGGCGCCCGTGTCGTCGGCGCCGTGCCGGACCACGTCCGCGACCACGCTCTCCGCGACCAGGGTGAGCAGCCCGCGGGGACGCTCCTCGACGACCAGCAGCCGCCGCCTGCGCGGCCCGTCGCCGGCCGGGAGCGCACGCCCGGTCTCCCGGTCCGCCGCGGCGGCCGGCACCAGTTCGGCCGGCGCCTTCTGCGCGGCCCGGCCGCCGCCGAGCACCTGCTCGAAGTCGGGGCGGGCCACCGGCAGGAAGAGCGTGAACGTGCTGCCCCGGCCGGGCGCGCTGTCCACGGCGACGGCACCGCCGAGCAGATGCGCGATCTCCCGGGTGATGGACAGCCCGAGGCCGGTCCCGCCGTACTTGCGGCTGGTGGTGCCGTCTGCCTGCTGGAACGCGCCGAAGATCGTCTCCAGGTGCTGTTCCGGGATGCCGATGCCGGTGTCCTTGACCCGGAAGGCCACGACCGCGCCGCCCCGCACGACACCGCCGGGCACCTCGTCGTCCGCGGCCGGCTCGATGCACAGTTCGACGCCGCCCTGCTCGGTGAACTTCACCGCGTTGGACAGCAGGTTGCGCAGGATCTGGCGCAGCCGGGAGTCGTCGGTGAGCAGGTCCGCGGGCGCGCCCGCCGCGGTGGTGACCGCGAACTGGAGGCCCTTCTGCGTCGTCATCGGCTGGAAGGTGGCCTCGACGTAGTCGATGAGCTGGCGCAGCGACACCCGCTCGGGGGTGACGTCCATCTTGCCCGCCTCGACCTTCGACAGGTCCAGGATGTCGTTGATCAGCTGGAGCAGGTCGCTGCCCGCGGAGTGGATGATCCCCGCGTACTCGACCTGCTTCGGGGTCAGGTTGCGCGAAGGGTTCTGCGCGAGCAACTGGGCAAGGATGAGCAGGCTGTTGAGGGGAGTGCGCAGCTCGTGGCTCATGTTCGCCAGGAACTCCGACTTGTACTTCGAGGCCAGCGACAACTGCTGGGCGCGGGCCTCCAGTTCCTGCCGGGCCTGCTCGATCTGGAGGTTCTTCGCCTCGATGTCGCGGTTCTGCTCCGCCAGCAGCGAGGCCTTGTCCTCCAGTTCGGCGTTGGAGCGCTGGAGCTCATCCTGCTGGGACTGCAACTCGGCCGACCGGGACTGGAGTTCGGCCGTCAGCCGCTGCGACTCGTCAAGCAGTTCGTCGGTGCGGGCGTTGGCCACGATGGTGTTGACGTTGACCCCGAGGGCTTCGCGCAGCTGCTCCAGGAAGTCCCGGTGGACCGGCGTGAACGCGGCCACCGACGCCAGCTCGATGACGCCGAGGACCTGGTCCTCGAACAGGATCGGCAGCAGGATCAGCGCGCTCGGCACCGCCCGGCCGAGCCCGGAGGAGATGGTGACGTAACCCGCCGGCAGCTCGTCGACGGTGATGGTACGGCGGCTGCGCGCGGCCTGGCCGACCAGCGAGCGGCCGAAGGAGAAGCGGGTGGGCCGCTCGTCGTCGGGGCTGCCGTAGGAGCCGACGAGCCGCAGCTCGGGGCCGCGTTCGCCGTCCTCGGCCAGGTAGAAGGCGCCGTACTGGGCCGACACCAGCGGGGTCAGCTCGTCCATGATCAGTTCGGCGACGACCGGCAGGTCGCGGTGGCCCTGCATCAGGCCGGTGATCCTCGCCAGGTTGCTCTTGAGCCAGTCCTGCTCCTGGTTGGCCCGGGTGGTCTCGCGCAGGGACTCCACCATGGAGTTGATGTTGTCCTTGAGCTCGGCGACCTCGCCGGAGGCCTCCACGGTGATCGAGCGGGTCAGATCGCCCTCGGCCACGGCGCTGGCCACCGCGCCGATCGCCCGCACCTGCCGGGTCAGGTTGCCGGCCAGCTCGTTGACGTTCTCCGTGAGCCGCTTCCAGGTGCCCGAGACGCCCTCCACCTCGGCCTGTCCGCCGAGTCGTCCCTCGGTGCCGACCTCGCGGGCGACGCGGGTGACCTCGTCGGCGAACGCGGACAGGGTGTCGACCATCGTGTTGATGGTCGTCTTCAGCTCCAGGATCTCGCCGCGCGCGTCGACGTCGATCTTCTTCGACAGATCGCCCCTGGCCACCGCGGTCGTCACCAGCGCGATGTTGCGGACCTGACCGGTGAGGTTGTTCGCCATCGAGTTGACGTTGTCGGTGAGGTCCTTCCAGGTGCCCGCGACGTTGGGCACATGGGCCTGTCCGCCGAGTCGTCCCTCGGTGCCGACCTCGCGGGCGACGCGGGTGACCTCGTCGGCGAACGCGGACAGGGTGTCGACCATCGTGTTGATCACGT